>JAZOMD010000131.1:0-4682 GCA_045653745.1 Eubacteriales bacterium
CCCTCACCTCTGCCGAATATGATAGAGGTCAGAAGCTCTACCGAGCGCTTCTTCCATTTTTCCATTTATTTCTCCATTTCATATTCCGTCGACGCTATGGGTGCGCGACTAAAAGAAGTTCCCAAAAGACAGCGCACAGCGCTATCCCTGCCAAACTATTATATCATATTCCGAGATGCTTTTCAACGCCTCACGAAACATAGGCATTATTTGGCATTATCGTATATTCCGTAAGTTTTTTCGAGCGCTGCTCTCCTGAACTCGTTTGCCGTAGTTCCCGTCTCCTCTTTGAATTTCTGACAGAAGTAGGACACGCTCGAAAATCCGCACCTCTCCGAAATCTGACTTATGGACAAAGCGTTTTCCGACAAAAGCCTTTTTGCAGCAGCTATTCGTGTGGTGAAAATATAATCCATAACGGTAATGCCCATAGCCGCCTTGAATTTACGGCAAAAATGACTCTTGCTCATATTTACGACACGACAAAGCTCGTCAAGCGTAATTTCCTCGGAATACGCCGAGTTTATATGTGAAATAGCTCTCGCCATAAAGCTATCGGGTGTTTTGTCGCTATGACGTACAGCACCGTCGTATATAAGAGTCATAAGGTAGAAAAACGTAGCAGCTATTCCGTCCTCGCGTCCACTTCTGTAAAAGCGATCCGATGCCTCGGAAAACATCTCATCGACCCTTTCTCTATCCCGCTTTGAAATGCTTGCATACGCCGCACCGCTCTCGGAATACAGACGGTAAAAATCACTATCCACGGAGACCGCCCCGAGAAGCGATCTCATCGTCTTTGAGCTGACGTATATTTTACTGCGCAGATATTGCTGAGGATCGTCGGGCATCGTATAGTGTAGATTTCCCGCCGCAATAAAGCAAAGCCCACCTTTTTCGATCGGATATATCGCATCTGAGAACACAAGGCTTCCGCCGTCGCTCTCGAAATATATTATTGTATACTCGTCGGTAGTGTTCCATATCTTATACATAGGATCTCTGCCAAGTTCCTTTTGAATAATTCTCATATAGCCTTCTCCTCATAATCTTTACCTATTATTATATCATAAATAGCAAAAAAAGCAAGCACACTAAAGAAACAAAGAATATTTATATACAAATTCAAAAACTTTTATGTTATAATATAATAAAAAAGCTTAAAGGAAATCTTTAAAAATGGATATCAAAAAGTATGACGGAATAATTCCCGCATTTTATGCCTGTTACGACAAAGACGGTAACGTCAGCCCGGACGCTGTAAAAAAGCTCACCGTCCATCTTATCAAAAAAGGAGTTAAAGGACTTTACGTTGGAGGCTCCTCCGGCGAGTGCATCTACCAGAGCGTCGCAGAGAGAAAGCTTGTTCTCGAGAACGTAATGGCTGAAGCGAAGGGCAAAATCACCGTTATAGCGCACGTTGCCTGCAACAACACGTCCGACAGCTGCGAGCTTGCAGCACACGCAGAGAGCCTCGGCGTAGACGCCATAGCGGCTATACCGCCTATCTACTTCCGCCTTCCCGACTACGCTATCGCGGCTTACTGGAACGAGATTTCCGCGGCGGCTCCCAACACCGACTTTATTATTTACAACATTCCCCAGCTCGCAGGAGTTGCTCTTTCTCCCGCCTGCCTCAAGAAAATGCTCAAAAACCCGAGGGTCATCGGAGTAAAGAACAGCTCTATGCCCACTATGGATATTCAGACCTTCAAGGCTATCGGCGGCGAAAACTTCGTTGTATTCAACGGTCCAGACGAGCAGCTTGCGGCAGGTCTTGCTATGGGTGCGGTAGGCGGTATCGGTGGTACCTACGGTGTTATGCCCGAGCTTTACATAAAGATTAAGGAGTGCATCGACGCAGGCGACGTCAAAAGAGCCTCTAAGCTTGAGTTCAAGGCAAACGAGATAATCGCAGGGCTTGTTTCCTGTCACGGAAATCTCTATGCCGTGATAAAAGAGATCATCAAGATCCGCGACGGTCTTGACATTGGTAGCGTAAGAAGTCCCCTTCCCGCGCTTATCCCCGAGGATATGCCCAAGGTGCGCGCTACCGCGGCGCTCATAGACAGCGTTCTTGCCTCTCTTTAATAAAAAAAATAAAGGAGTATTTTTATGAAAATACTTTCCACGAATATAATATACGAAAATCCGCTCCCTCAGCTCAGAAGCATACAAAGCTACTTCCCTTTCCTATTCGAGCTCCCCTCGGGCAGGATAGGTGCTGTCATCGTTCTCGGAGAGGCGTTTGAGAGTGTAAACGGCAGAAGCTATATTTGCTTTAGCGACGACGGAGCGAAGACCTTCTCAAAGCCTACCGTTATGTTTGACCACGAAGAAAGAGAGGGAAGGCTCACCGACTACGCAAAGGCGATAGCACTTCCCGATGGGAGAATTCTTGCGCTGGGCTACGCGTATCTTCGCGACGACCCCGAGCTGCCTATCGGCAACCCAAAGAACGGCGGCGTCCTTGACGATTTCGTCTTCTGGTCTATCTCGGAGGACGGCGGTAAGACCTTCTCGAAAATGAATAAGATAGAGTGCGCCTGGGGTCCTCACGTCGAGGCATCGGCTCCCATAACCCTGCTCCGTGACGGCTCTTGGATAACTCCTATCACGGGTTTCCCTGACTGGAATGGCAATATGCACGGCAGGCTATGTGGCCGCGCGCTGCGTACCTTTGACGAGGGCAAAAGCTGGAGTGACGAGATCGTTTCCATGGACTTTAACGCACCTATTGCCTGCTACGAGCAGAGAATGTGCCAGCTCGAGTCGGGAACGATAGTCTCTATCGGCTGGAACGAAAATCTCGAGACGGGCGAGCGTCTTACTAACCACTACACCTACTCACTCGACAACGGCAAGACCTTCAGCTCACCTATAAGCACGGGCGTGCTCGGTCAAGCGTCCTCTGTTTGCGCAATAGGCAAGGAAAGGCTTCTCGCACTCCACGCAGTAAGGCGTGATACCGAAAGACCCGGTATTTACGGCTACGTTATAGATTTTTCAGACAGAACCTGGCGTGTGGTTGACGAGGCTCTTATCTGGGAGCCTACCTCTCCGATGAAAAAGGACGAGAGAATGGCGGAGATATTCTCCTTTATCAAGTTTGGTCAGCCGGGTGCTATTCTTCTCTCTGACGGTGACGTGCTTATGTCGCACTGGTTTGCAGACGCCGGAGAATATAAGACGGTTGCTACCAGAATAAAACTTTCGGGAGACTGTGAGATATGAAATTTGAAAGAGAAGCCAAGCACTACGGCTCATTTGACGTAATTATTGCAGGCGGCGGACCCGCAGGACTCGCGGCCGGACTTGCCGCGGCACGCGGTGGACTCAAAGCTCTGCTTATAGAAAGCTCGGGCGCGCTCGGCGGAACGTCAACGATAGGGGCGCTTCCTTTTATTCTCGGTGCGTACAACGGCTCTATTCCGTACAGAAAAATGCTCGATGCAGGTCTTGGATATAAGGACCTTCCTCGCAAAAGACGCGCAGTATCGGGAATATACGACCTGATAACCGACAGGCTCAAAAAAGAAAAGGGCGGCGTAGGACCTTGCATAATGGCACAGAGCGATAAGTACCCCGCCCTCGACCGCCTCGGCTGTCACGACGAATTTACCTTCGATATAGAGACGGGCAAGCGCGTGTTTGACGCTCTCGCCGAGGAGTACGGTCTTTCGGTGCTCTACTACACGAGTGCGATTGGAACGAGACTTGAGGACGGAGAAATAAAGGGCGTTTACATTTCTAATAAAGGCGGTATTCAATATGCAGAATGCCGCGCGCTCATAGACTGTACAGGAGACGCTGACCTCGTTGAAAGAAGCGGATACCCGACCTATAAGGGCGATAAAAAAAGCGGAGAGATGACCGACATCGGATTTATCACGCACATAGAAAATATAGACTCGGAAAAGCTTGCAAAATACCTTGAGAACGGAGGCGACCCGTGGTTTATAGACGAGTGCAGACGCGCCGCTGAGGAGCACCCCGAGGGCAACGGAAACGAGCCACCCACACACTTAATCATTTTCCCCATGATAGAGGACGGGGTATTTATGGTAAACGGCGGCACGAATCACTCGTATATCGGCGAGCACAATCTCGACGGCACAAATGCAGACGACCTGACTGCTCTTACCGTGATCGGCAGAAAGAGAGCGTTCTGGCTGGTTGAAAACATCTTCAAGCCTTACGTCCCCGGAGCCGAGCACTGCCGCGTACGACTTACTGCGGCATATCCCGGTGTACGCGAGACAAGAAGGATAGTAGCAGAAAGACCGCTTACCGAGGAGGACCTCGTAAACGGCACGCAATTTTCCGACACTATCGCGCTTGCGGGCAGGCACTTCGACCTCGGCAGACGCGCCGACGAAGAAAGTGAAAAAAGCGGCGGAACGCAGGGATTTGCAGGCAAGAACGCACTTGGCGGCGGTATTGCTCAAATTCCGTATAGCGCACTTATCCCGAAGGGCTCGTCGAATATCATAGCGGCAGGCAGATGTATCGCCGCAGACGGTCAGGCACTCGGTCCGACAAGAATTATGTCCACCTGTATGGCGGTCGGAGAGGCGGCGGGTGTTGCCACGGTGCTGAAGCTACGTGACGGAGTAAAATACAAGGATATCAATACCGAAGAATTAAGAAATACTCTGCGTTCGTACGGAGCAGAGATAGAC
>JAZOMD010000132.1:0-3404 GCA_045653745.1 Eubacteriales bacterium
ATACGCTCTCCGTCCTCGGAGGCGCGAAGGATTATAAACTGACCTGCCTCTGCCTTCCTTGCAACAAGAGGTGCTTCTATATCCATCATCGTGACGGTAGGATTAAGGCTTTTCTTTTTTATTATTTTATACATTTTTTCCTCCAAAGGAACCAAAGTCTGTATTTAATTTAATATGATAGCACACTTTTTGCGCCTTTTCAAGTACCAAACCCCAAATACGTTCACTATTTAGACTTTTTGTGTATTTTTTTGTACCCCAAGGGGCTTATTCCTGTCTCGCGCTTGAAAATTCTGGCAAAATTCACCGCGGAAAGTCCGACCGCTTCTGCAATTTCCGAGACCGAATATCTGTCGTCGAGAAGCAGCATTCCTGCACGGGAGATTCTAAGAGAGGTAAGGTATGCGTGAGGAGAGACACCCGTCTTCTCCTTGAACATAACCGAGAAATAGCTGCGCTCAAACCCAACACGCTCTGCAACCGCCTGTATGGAAAGAGGCTCGTGGTACTCCGACTCGAATATTCCGAGAGCTCTCTCAAGAATCAAATCAAGGTCAACGTGTGCTCTGCCGCGCATAAGCGTGCCGAGGAGCTCGTATATGCAGGCGGTGCGCCGAAGGTCCACGCCGCCGTCGGTATCGTTGTTCATACCTACCATTTTATTTATAAGCGCGGTTATCTCCGAAAAAAGCTCGGGCGGAGCGTACGGTGACGAGTCGGTTATACCTGCCGCAGAAAGAACCTCTCCTACCCTCGTTCCCTGAATTCTGCAATATACTCCGCGACGGGGATTTTCAACATCTGCCGTGTGAACGTTTACCCTGCCGGGAAAAAGGATATAGCAATCACCGGGCTTTACGGGATAAACCTTTCCGTTTATAGAAAATGAACCGTATCCGCCGATATTACATTCTATGACGTAGGTATCGTGCACGTACGGGCCAAAGCGACCTCCGGGTGCAACCTCGTCTATGTAAGCTCCGACGAGTATAGGCTCTGCACCTTTATATCCGTTTATTCTTTTGTTAGGCATAGCATCTCTCCTAAAACAACAAAATGAAGAAAATGAACAACAAAAAAGTATTGAAATGCACCGTGCGTTTGTGTTAAAATATACTTGCCGGCGCGGAGAGTGCACCGAAAGCCTCTCCCATTAATATTCTATCACAAAACGAAAGGAAATGGAATACTATGAGCGAAAAAATTTTCAACATTGCATTTATAGGTTGCAGCGGAATGGCAAAAATGCACATTGACGGTGCGGCAAAGCTGCCTAACGTACATCTTTACGGACTTTGCGGAATTGACGAAAAGCAGCTTGAATACAGGGTTCAAGAGCACAAGTTTGACGTAGTGACGAGAGATTATAACGATCTCGTAAACGACCCGAAGGTTGACGTTGCTGTCATTATCACTCCCGACCAGCTCCACCTCGAGATGGCAACGAAGTTCATGAGAGCCGGCAAGGCTGTTCTCTGCGAGAAGCCTATGGCACTCACCGTTGAGGAGTGCGAGGAGATGATGCGCGTCGAGGGGGAGACCGGCGCACCTCTTATGGTAGGTCAGATAGCACGCTGCTCCTATGCGTTCAGAAAGGCGAAGGAGCTTATAGACGGGGGCAGAATAGGCGAGCTTACCTTTGTAGAGAGCGAGTACGCACACAACTACGAGAAGGCAAGAGGCTTTGCCGATTGGAGAGTCGTTCCCGAGAGACACGGCTTTATCGGCGGCGGCTGCCACGCGGTTGACCTTCTCCGTTGGATAGCGGGCGACCCCACCGAGGTTACCGCATACGCTAACAACAAGTACCTCACCGACTGGCCCGTAGACGACAACACTATCGCTATATTCAAGTTCCCGAACAACGTTATCGGCAAGGTTTTCGTATCCATCGGCTGCAAGAGACCCTACACTATGCGTTCGGTATTCTACGGCACTATGGGCACTATAATCTGCGATTCAACGAACTCCTACATCGAGCTTTACGAGACTAACGAGGAGCTCGGCAGAAAGTATGCCGACAAGCAGCCTATCTACATAAACGTTGCTCCCTCCAACCACAATACCGAGCAGGAGATGCGCGACTTTATAGGCGCACTTGCCGCGGGCAAGCCCTCTCCCGTTTCTTCCTACGACGGCGCAAGCACGGTTGCGGTTTGCTGTGCTGCGGTTGAGTCGACCAAAACGGGCGCTCCCGTAAAAATCAGATACCCCAAGGTTTAAAAACCTAAAAAATACAAAAAAACATCGCGAGGAGATGCAAAATGGAAACTAAGAATTACAAATTTGCCGTTATAGGCTGCGGTCCTATGGGTAAAAGACACGCTGAGGGAATTATAGCTATGGGCTGTACCGTTCCCTATTTCTGCGACACTAACGACGAGAGACTTGCCCAGATTAAGGAAGTTTTCGGTGAAGAAGGTATCAGCTACATCAAGGATTACAACGAGCTCGTTGACAATCCCGAGGTAGACGGTGTTATACTCGTTACCCCCGACCAGATTCACTGCGAGATGGTAACCAAGTTCCTTCGCGCAGGCAAATACGTATTCTGCGAAAAGCCTATGGCACTTTCCGTTGAGGAGTGCGAGGAGATGATGCGCGTCGAGAAGGAAACGAACGGCGTGCTTATGATAGGTCAGATTGCACGTTGCACTCCCGGATTTATGCTCGCAAAGAAGCTTATCGACGAGGGCAGAATAGGTGAGCTTACCTTCATCGAGAGCGAGTACGCACACAACTACATACACGCAAGGGGCATTGACGACTGGAGAATGGTTCCCGAGAGACACGGCTTTATCGGTGGCGGCTGCCACGCAGTTGACCTTCTTCGTTGGATTGCAGGTAACCCCACGGAAATTCACGCCTACGCAAACCACAAGGCGCTTCTCGATTGGCCCACCGACGATACCACCATTTCCATTATGAAGTTCCCGAATAACGTAATCGGTAAGGTTTTCGTTTCTACCGGCTGTAAGCGTACGTATACTATGCGTTCGGTATTCTACGGCACCGAGGGTACTATCATCTGTGACAACAGAACGCCCTATATCCGCCTCTTTGAGACCAACGAGGAGCTCGGCACGAACTTTGCTGAAGACCCCCAGAAGCTCCCCGTAGAGCTTTCGGATCACAACTGTGCACTCGAGATGGAGTTGTTCATTACCGCACTCCGCGAGGGCGCCGAAATGCCCGTTACCTCTTACGACGGTGCGAGTACGGTTGCGGTTTGCTGCGCCGGCGTTCAGTCGATAAAAGAGGATAGACCCATCACTATCAAGTACCCCGAGAAGTACTGATTTATATTTCACAAAAAAGAGCTTGGACAAAAATCCAAGCTCTTTTTTTATTCATGCAAAGAACCGCGGTGATACTTTTTTCTACCGTCTATTTTCTCGTTTTTT
>JAZOMD010000133.1:0-8689 GCA_045653745.1 Eubacteriales bacterium
GAAACGGAGAAAAGAGGTAGTTATGTCCGACTTTGTATCAGAAATCAACAGACGCAGAACCTTTGCGATAATCTCTCACCCCGACGCGGGTAAGACCACCCTTACCGAGAAATTTCTTCTCTACGGCGGCGCTATACAGTCAGCGGGCTCCGTCAAGGGAAAGCAGTCGGATAAGCACGCCGTTTCTGACTGGATGGACCTCGAGAAGCAGAGAGGTATCTCGATAACCTCGTCGGTTATGCAGTTTGAGTACGACGGCTATTGCATCAATATACTTGACACCCCCGGACACCAGGACTTCTCCGAGGATACCTACCGTACGCTTATGGCGGCAGACTCGGCGGTAATGGTTATCGACGCGGCAAAGGGTATCGAGCCTCAGACAAGAAAGCTCTTTAAGGTCTGCGCTATGCGCGATATTCCGATATTCACCTTCATAAATAAGCTCGACCGCGAGGCGCGCGACCCCTTCGACCTTCTCGACGAGCTTGAGAGGGAGTTCGGCATAGGTACCTATCCTATGAACTGGCCTATCGGCTGCGGTCAGAAGTTCCGCGGAGTCTACGACAGAGATAAGCGCTCTATCCTTTTCTTCGACGACTCGCACAGAGGACGCGACAGAATACGCGGCGTTGACTGCGATATAAGCGATATCGCAAAGCTCGACGAGCTTATCGGCGAGTATCAGCGCGCGGAGCTGTGCGAGCAGGTTGAGCTTCTTGACGGCGCCTGCTTCGACTTCGACCTCGAGGCTGTAAGGCACGGAAAGCTCTCTCCCGTCTTCTTCGGCTCTGCTCTTAATAACTTGGGTATAGAGCCCTTCCTTGAGCACTTCCTTAAGATGACTACGTCTCCTCTCCCCAGAGTCGCAGAGGGCGAGGTTGTAGACCCGTTCTCGGATAAATTCTCCGCCTTCGTCTTCAAGATTCAGGCAAATATGAATAAGGCGCACCGCGACAGAATCGCATTTATGCGTATCTGCTCGGGCAGGTTCGAGAGAGCGAAGGAGTATTTCCACGTTCAGGGGCAGAAGGCGTTCAAGCTTTCTCAGCCTCAGCAGATGATGGCGTCCGAGCGCGAGGTTATAGACGAGGCGTACGCTGGTGATATTATCGGCGTGTTCGACCCCGGTATCTTCTCGATAGGTGACACCGTTTGCGAGAAGGGAATGAAGCTTAAATTCGAAGGAATACCCACCTTCGCGCCCGAGCACTTTGCCCTCGTCGAGCAGGTTGACTCGATGAAGCGTAAGCAGTTTGCAAAGGGAATGAACCAGATAGCGCAAGAGGGTGCTATACAGATTTTCTTCGAGCCAAACTCGGGTCTTGAGCGTGTTATCGTCGGCGTTGTCGGCGTCCTTCAGTTCGAGGTGCTCGAGTACAGACTCAAAAACGAATACGGCTGCGACCTTCGCCGCACGAATATGAATTACAGCCAGATTCGCTGGATAGCGAACGAGGGCCTTGACCCAAAAACTCTGCGCCTGTCGCACGATACAAAGTGGGTAAAGGACTTCCGCGGCAAGGACCTTCTTATCTTCACGAGCGAGTGGGCAATACGCTGGGTGCTCGAGGATAACCCCGACCTTAAACTCGCCGAATTCAGCAAAAACGACGAATAATGCAAATAAATGTTTGCAAAAACCATATCTAACAGACCGAAGGACGGTGTTTAACTATGAGAATGAGAAAGAAAAAGAATGCCGACGTACGCCTTGCAGCTTGCTCGAACTATCTTTTTTCGCACGAGGGAGAGCCTATGGCAGCACCTGCCGCGGCTATCGGAATGGACGGTGCTCCCGTATATCTTGAGATAGGTGCAGGAAAGGGCGGCTTTGCCTGCGAGATGGCGAAGCGCAACCCCGAGGCAGCGTATTTCGCTATGGAAAAGGTGACCGATTGCGTAGTGCTCGCGGCAGAGAAGGCGGCATCGGAGACCTACCGAGAGCTTTCGAATCTTCGTTTTATCCGCGAGAATGCCGACACGCTCGCGCGCACTTTTGCCGCCGGCGCGGTTGACGCAATCTTCCTTAATTTTTCCGACCCGTGGCCGAAGAAGGACTATGCAAAGCGCCGTCTTACTCACAGAAGATATCTTGCGCTTTATATGCACCTTCTTAAGGACGGCGGCGTGCTCCGCTTCAAGACCGATAACGTGGGTCTTTTCGATTTCTCTCTTGAGGAGATAGAGGCCATGGGGCTCGTTCCCACCTTCGTCACGCGCGACCTGCACGCCTCCGAGAGAAACGAGGGCAACGTTATGACCGAATACGAGAAAAATTTTTCCGAGCAGGGAATGAAGATAAATATGCTCGAGCTTAAGAAGCCTGAGGGCTTCACGGCAGAGCTTGACCCGTTTTTTATCACCGGAGAAAGAATATGCACAGCGAAGAAGACTACGCTTTAATCCATAAGGGACACAGGCAGAGAATGAGGGCGAAGATTTTGCGCCACGGCCCTTCGATATTCGATACATACCAGATTCTTGAAATGCTTCTCTACCACTCGATACCGTATAAGGACACTAATCCTCTTGCAAAGAAGCTGCTTATCCGCTTTGGCGACCTTGAAGGAGTCTTTTCGGCAACCAAAGAGGAGCTTCTCTCGGTTGACGGTGTCGGCGAGCGCACGGCGGAACTTATTCTCTCGCTTTCCGAGCTCGACCTTGCGCTTTCGGTTGAGCTGCCCTCGGAGAGTGTGCCCGTTTTTGAAGACTACGAGGCAGGCGGAGCTTACTTCGTCACTTATTTCGAGGAGCATCCCGAGACGAAGTTTGCCGTCGCGCTCCTCGATAATTCGATGCGAGCCATAGAGGTTATAGGCTATGAAAATCCGGAGTTCAATTCTGCCGCTGTCAACCCGAGAATGATAGTGGAGCTCGCCGTAGGAAGAAACGCCTCGGCGCTTGTGACGGCACAGAATAAGTATTACGGCGCTCCCTGCGCCCTGCCGTCCGACAGAGAAACCGTCAGAATGATAAGAGATACCCTCGGAGAGATAAAGGTCAGATACCTCGAGCATTATCTCGTCACGGGTAAGGCTTACGGTAGCGCACGCGGTGCGATAGACTGCGGCCCTGTTTATTCGGAAGCGGCGGCGCTTTTTGAAAAATCAAGAGAGCGAGCTCTCCTCGGGAAGGGAGATAGAGAATGAAAAAACACTCGGTTTACGACGAGCTTGCCGTAGGGGCACTCGCACGCTTTCTCTCCTTTTCCTTTCCGAAGGATGCAGAGGATATTGCAAGGAAGATAAGCTCCCGTTACCTCACCGTGACGGACGCTATGTATGCCGACAGAAAGGAGCTCTCCCCTCTCGTGGGCGAGGGGGCTGCAAATATGATAAAGCTTGCCGCCGCGATTATCTCGCGTAAGGGAACGGACCCGATTGCCTTCGGTGAGCATTATACAGAGCTCGAGCTTCACGACTATCTCGTTTCGTTTTTCTTTGAAGCGTCGGCTGAGAGCGTGCACGTTCTTCTTTTCTCGGACGACGGCGCATTTCTCGGCATCGAGCCCCTGAGTACGGGCACGGTGAACGCCTCTGAGATAATTACGAGAATGATAATCGAAGTCGCTCGCGCAAACGGCGTTACAAAGCTTGCCTTAGCGCATAATCACCCTCGCGGAATATCGCGACCCTCGAAGGAGGACGTCGCCGTGACACAGACACTCTTTGAGCAGCTTTCCTCTGTTGGAATTACTCTTTTGGCGCACTATATCGTCGCCTCGTGCGAGTGCGTAAGGCTCGGTACAGATGAAGATTTATCCGCTTGGTACGGAGATTGATTTTTTTGCGGATTTGGAGGTAAACGTGCCTTTTTTGGGAACCTTAGTTAACTTTTTTGTCGTTTTAGTGACCGGAACGCTCGGCTCTCTCGTGAAGCGCGGCATACCGGAAAGAATAAGCGACGCGATAATGAAGGCTATGGGAGTGTGCGTTGTATTCATAGGAATAGACGGCTTTCTCCTAGAGCCGCCGAAGGTCTCGGACTCTGCCGTTCTTTCGGACGGGCTCGTGCTTTTAATCGTGGTAATTATCTCTATGGGACTCGGCACGCTCATCGGCGAGCTCATAGATATCGACCGTCTTGTCGGACGGCTCGGCGAGCGCCTTGAAGAGCGCTTTGCAAAAGGCGAGGGCGGAAACTTCGCGAGGGGCTTCGTATCCTGCTCTTTGCTTTTCTCCGTTGGTGCTATGACGGTAAACGGTGCGTTTGCCGATGCTCTCGGAAACCCCGATATCCTGCTTGCAAAGTCGGTTATAGACGGAATTACCTGCTTCGTTATGGCAACGACCCTCGGCATAGGCTGTGCCGCTTCTGCCTTTTTTGTCCTCGTCTATCAGGGAGCTCTGACCCTTCTCGGTCTCCTTCTCGGCTCGGTTCTGCCGGCAGCCTCGGTGACCTGTATGTCGGTTACGGGCTCGCTCGTTATTCTTCTTATAGGCACCAACGTTCTCGGCGCAACCAAGGTGAGGACGGCGAATATGACTCCTGCCATCTTCATTCCGGCACTGATTTTACCGCTTATAGAATTCATACTTTGACAGAATAAAGGAAAAATTATGAAGCATTACGACCAACGCCTTTTCGTCGGCGAGCGAGCGCTTTTCGCAACCGACGGGGCGGAAATAAAAAATTCGGTTTTCGCCGACGGTGAATCTCCATTGAAGGAGAGCCGCCGCATAGCCCTCGAGGGCTGTATATTCAAATGGAAATATCCGCTTTGGTATTGCCGCGAGGTAAGAGTGAGCGCAACCACCCTTCTTGAAACCGCACGCTCGGGAATATGGTATACCCACGGCATCGAGATGACCGACTGCACAATAGACGCGCCGAAGACCTTCAGGCGCTCCTCGGGAATTACACTCACTCGTTGCACGCTCCCTCGCGCGCAGGAAACTATGTGGAGCTGCAAGGACATCAAGCTCTCCTCGGTGCGCGTGACGGGCGACTACTTCTGTATGAACTCCGAGAATATTTACGCCGAGGACCTCGATATTTCGGGCAACTACGCCTTCGACGGAGCAAGGAATATCGAAATACGCGGTGCGCGCCTTATCTCGAAGGACGCCTTCTGGAACTCGGAGAACGTCACCGTTTACGACTCGGTGATAATAGGCGAATATCTCGGTTGGAATTCAAAGAACCTGAAGTTCGTTAACTGCACCGTCGAATCCGACCAGGGAATGTGCTATATCGACGGCATAGAAATGATAAACTGCAAGGTGATAAACACTCCTCTTGCCTTTGAATACTCGCGCGTAGATGCCGAGATAACCACGAAAATCGACAGCGTGAAGAATCCTCTCTCGGGAAGAATAAAAGCACCTGCAATAGGGGAGCTTATTATGGACGGTGCGCTTGTTGATACGAGCCTCACCGAGATAATCACGGAGGCGGAAAATGAGTAAATTCGATTTCGATAGACCCACAGACAGAAGAAACACTCTCTCCTATAAATGGGACGTCAGTGACGGCGAGCTTCCGATGTGGGTTGCCGATATGGACTTTGAAACCGCGCCCTGCGTGAAGGAAGCGCTCATAAAGCGAGCCGAGCACGGCGTTTTCGGCTACTCGGTTACGCCCGACGACTTCTTTGTTGCCTTCGCGGATTTCTTCGAGCGCCGCCACGGCTATCGCCCCGAGCCTCGGGATATGATTTTCTCGACGGGCGTTGTCGCCTCGGTTTCCTCTGCGGTAAGAAAGCTCACTACCCCTGCCGAGTCGGTTCTTCTTCTCACTCCGGTTTATAACATCTTTTACAACTCGATTCTGAATAACGGCAGATGTCCGAAGGAGTGCGAGCTCGTATATGAGGACGGCGTATATTCAATAGATTTTTCCGCACTCGAGACGGCTCTCTCCGACCCACAGTGCACACTCTTTATCCTTTGTAACCCCCACAACCCCGTCGGCAGAATATGGACTCGCGAGGAGCTTGCGAAAATAGGCGAGCTGTGCGCAAGGCACGGCGTTACCGTCCTCTCCGACGAGATACATTGCTCGCTGACCGACCCCGAAAGCGAAGGCTACACTCCGTTTGCCTCTGTAAACGACACCTGCCGCGATATATCCGTCACCTGCGTTTCGGCAACGAAGGCGTTTAATATAGCAGGGCTTCAGTGCTCGGCTGTGATAGCCTCAAATCCCGTTTTGCATCATAAAATGTGGCGCGCTCTCAATACCGACGAATGTGCAGAGCCTAACTGCTTTGCAATTCCTGCGGCGACCGCTGCACTCACGGAGGGTGATGGCTGGCTCGACGGGCTTCTTGAATATCTCTTTGAAAACCGCCGTATAGCAGAGGAGTATATCGGAAAAATCGAGGGGCTTTCTGCCGTGCGTGCCGACGCAACCTACCTTCTCTGGATAGATGCAAGAGGGGTCTCGGAGAGCGACGAGGAGCTTTCGGATTTTTTGCGCGAAAGAACCGGTCTTATCCTCTGTCCCGGCTCGGAATACGGCAGAGGCGGAGAGGGATTTTTGCGAATGAATCTCGCAACCGACAGGGCGCGGCTTCTTGACGGACTATCCCGTCTTTCTCGCGGCACAGCCCTCTTTCTCGAGGAAAAAGCTACCTAATTATTATAGCAATTAAAAGGGAATCGCAGCTTGCCGACTCCCTTTTTTTATTTTCTGCCCGAATTTATTTCGGACGGCGCACTCCGCTTTTCCGTGGCGGCGATACGGAAAATTTTAAAAAATTCGGGAAAAATTTCAAAAAACCCCTTGACAAGGGCGATTTTTGTGTTATAATATTAAAATGCATTATAATCGCTTTTTCTTTGGG
Source organism: Eubacteriales bacterium (assembly GCA_045653745.1). Lineage (GTDB taxonomy): Bacteria > Bacillota > Clostridia > Oscillospirales > CAG-272 > UBA1740. Next base: position 6,791 of record JAZOMD010000133.1, read on the forward strand.
GGATTTTTGCCCTTTTTTAAGGGTGCGTTCGTCAAAATGCACAAAAATTCGACTTAGATTCTGCACAATTTGCCAAATACGGCAATAAATGAGCAGAGGCGATTTGGTTTCAGTAAATTTTCAGGAATGGAGTGATTCTTTTATGATGCTTAAACCCAGGAAGCTCGGCACTAACGTAAGAATGAGTTTTTCCAAGATTGAAGCAGCAACCGAGATGCCCAATCTTATCGAGGTACAGAAAGACTCGTATAAGTGGTTTCTCGAGGAAGGACTGAACGAGGTTCTGCGCGACGTATCCCCGATAGTGGACTACACGGGCAATCTGTCCATCGAGTTCACCGACTACACCATTGACCCCACCCCCAGATACCCCGTCGAGGAGTGTAAGGACAGGTCGGTAACCTACGATGCGCACATGAAGGTCGGTGTGCGTCTTGTAAACAAGGCTACGGGTGAGCTTAAGACTGCACAGATTTTCCTTGGCGACTTCCCGCTTATGACCGAGAACGGAACCTTCGTTATCAACGGTGCGGAGAGAGTAATCGTTTCTCAGCTCGTGCGTTCTCCCGGTATGTACTACGCAGACACCGTAGATAAGCAGGGTAAGCATAACTACACCGCAACGGTAATTCCGTACAGAGGAGCTTGGCTCGAGTACGAGACCGACGCTGCGGGCATCTTCTATGTCAAAATAGACAAGAATCGCAAAATTCCGATCAGCATACTTATCAGAGCTCTCTGCCCTGCAGGCGAGGATACCGACGACGCTATCGTTGATATGTTCGGTAACGAGGAGATGCTTCTTGCCACTATGGCAAAGGACGAGTGCGCAGCCCTCGCAGAGGAGAACGGCACTTCCTTCCGTGAGGAAGCACTCAAGGAGATATACAAGAAGCTCCGTCCCGGCGAGCCTCCCCACGTTGAGTCCGCAGAGATACTTGTAAACAATATGTTCTTCGACCCCAAGAGATACGATCTTGCACCCGTCGGAAGATATAAGTATAACAAGAAGGTTTCCCTTGCGAGAAGAATTGAGGGCTTCACCCTTGCTTCTACCGTTGTCAACCCCCTGACCGGCGAGATAGTTGCAGAGGCAGGCGAGTCCATTACCCGTGAGCTTGCGAACGCTATTGAGGACAGCCTTGTAAACGAGGTAAGCGTCAAGACCGAGCTTGAGCGCGAGGTTAAGGTTTTCTCGAACAATACCGGCCGACCCGAGCGCGTTCTCGGATACGACCTTGCAGATTGCGGCGTTAAGCTTGGCGAGAAGGTAAGATTCTCCGTCCTTAACGAGATAATCGCAGAGGCTGACGGCGAGGGCTACGAGGGCGACTCCCGTGTAAACTTCATCAAGAGACGCGTTACCGAGAGATTTACAGAGCTCTCTCCGAAGCACGTTACCAAGGAGGACATCTTCGCCTCCATTAACTATATGCTTTGCCTTACTCACGGCATAGGCTCCACCGACGATATCGACCACCTCGGCAACAGAAGACTCCGCTGCGTAGGCGAGCTTCTCCAGAACCAGATGAGAATCGGTATGTCGAGAATGGACAAGAATATCAAGGAAAGAATGGCGACTCACGATACTGACGACCTCCGTCCCGAGGCGCTTATCAACACCCGTCCCGTTGCAACCGCTATCCGCGAGTTCTTCGGCTCCTCGCCCCTTTCCCAGTTTATGGACCAGAACAACCCCCTCGCAGAGCTTACCCACAAGCGCCGTCTTTCGGCACTTGGTCCCGGCGGTCTCTCCAGAGACAGAGCATCGTTTGAGGTCCGTGACGTTCACTACACCCACTACGGAAGAATCTGTCCCGTCGAGACGCCCGAGGGTCCCAACATCGGTCTTATCTCCTACCTCGCTTCTTATGCAAAGATAAGCGAGTACGGCTTCCT
>JAZOMD010000134.1:0-1870 GCA_045653745.1 Eubacteriales bacterium
CGGATACAGAATAGGTCCGTTCGAGATAGAGAACGTAATTATGGAGCTTCCCTACGTTCTTGAGTGCGGTGTTTCCGCAGCTCCCGACGAGATTAGAGGACAGCTCGTTAAGGCGAGCATAGTCCTCGTTAAGGGTACGGAGGGAACCGACGCGTTGAAGAAGGAGATTCAGGATTACGTCAAGTCGCGTACCGCTCCTTATAAGTACCCGAGAATAGTCGAGTTCCGTGAGAGTCTGCCGAAGACCACCAGCGGTAAGATTATAAGAAAGAAGCTCTGATAGAAAACGATATGTATACTAAACGATTAACTCTGTTTGCAGGGCATTACGGCAGCGGAAAAACCAATATTGCCGTGAATTACGCCCTTCGTCTTGCAAGGGAAGGGAAGAGCGTTTGTATTGCCGACCTCGATATAGTAAATCCGTATTTCAGAACAAAGGATAGTGAAAGCGAGCTTTCTGCGGCGGGGATAAGCCTCGTTTCACCGCAGTACGCTAACACTAACGTAGACCTTCCCGCGCTCCCCGCGGAGAGCTACCGCCTTGTGCGAGATAAGTCGGTTTACGGAATTATGGATATTGGAGGAGACGACAGAGGCGCGTACGCGCTCGGCAGATTCGTGCCCTCTATCAAGGCGGAGGGTGACTACCGTATGGCGTTCGTCGTCAACTGCTACCGCCCCCTCACCGAGACGGTTGAGGACACCGTCGAGATTATGAGAGAGATAGAGGCGGCGTGCGGTCTTGCCTTTACCTGCATAGTCAATAACTCAAACCTCGGACCCGAGACCACCGCCGAGACCGTGCGCGCTTCGCAGAGCTTTATTGAGGAGCTTTGCCGAGTGACGGGGCTTGCGCTCTGGCTGACAACTGCCGAGGAGTCTGTTGCAAAGGAGCTTACCGATATAGAGGTAATGCCTCTTTCGCTTCAAAAGAAATATTTCGACCTCCCCGATTCGAGAGGACCGGGCGTCAGAATTTAAATAGCTTCATAAAGGCTTTTAAGGAGGAAAAAATGACAAAAGTAACTTTTAACACTGATTTGTGTAAGGGCTGCGGACTTTGCGTTGAGGCTTGCCCCAAGGATTGCCTCGCTATCGCAGACGACCGCCTTAACAAGAAGGGCTATTCTCCTGCGTTCATAAAGGACCAGGAAAAATGTATAGGCTGTGCTTTCTGCGCTACTATGTGCCCTGATTGCATAATCACAGTAGAGAAGTAAGGAATTCACAAATATTTTGTGCCGCCTCGGGCGGCAGAATGGAGATTATTATGGCAGAAAGAATTTTAATGAAGGGCAACGAGGCTATCGCCGAGGCTGCTATCCGTGCAGGTTGCCGTCACTACTTCGGTTATCCTATCACTCCCCAGACCGAGATTGCCGCTTATATGGCAAAGAAGATGCCCAAAATCGGCGGTGTATTTCTTCAGGCAGAGAGTGAGATTGCATCTATAAATATGGTCTACGGCGCAGCCGCAGCAGGTATGCGCGTTATGACCTCGTCCTCGAGCCCCGGAGTTTCGCTCAAGGCAGAGGGACTTAGCTACATAGCAGGCTCTGACGTTCCCGCACTTGTCGTAAACGTGCAGAGAGGCGGCCCCGGTCTTGGCGGTATTCAGCCCTCGCAGTCCGACTATTTTCAGGCTACCAAGGGCGGCGGTCACGGCGACTACCGTATGATAGTTCTTGCGCCTGCATCGGTTCAGGAGATGGCGAGCCTTACTATAAAGGGCTTCGACCTTGCAGACAAGTATCGCGTTACCTCTATGATACTTGCAGACGGTACTATCGGTCAGATGATGGAGCCTATAACCTTCGAGGACGGCGAGACGACTACCTACGAGAAGCCCTGGGCTCTTACGGGTACC
>JAZOMD010000135.1:0-8910 GCA_045653745.1 Eubacteriales bacterium
CTTTTCCATATCCGAAACGAGCTTGCACTGATTTCTCGCTCTGTCGAGATTATGCTTTTCTCTCGAAATTCTGAAGTAGGTATCTCCCGAGTGGTAGTCTGCAAGGAATCTCATTCCGCACTCAAATGTCATCATTATAGCGCCTATCGAGAGCATTTCAAGTTCGCCCTCGGGGAGACCTCCCTTCGCACCCTCGATAAACCCCTTCACGAAGAGCTCGTAAAGAGAGATATCGAAGTTTACCTTCGTAAGGTCTGCCTCGTCCTCGAGAGCGGTGGTTGCGCCGAAGCGTATCGAATCACCGAAGTCGTTTACCGAGTATCCCGGCATTATCGTATCGAGGTCTACTACGCAGAGTGCCTCGCCGGTATTTTTGTCAAAGAGTATGTTATTGAGCTTGGTATCGTTGTGCGTTACCTTCAAGGGGAGCTTTCCCTCTGCGTGTGCTCTCTCGAGAGTTTCGGTAAACTCGCGCCTTGCTTTACAGAATTCGACCTCTGCCATAACCTCTGCGAGTCTTCCGCACTTATCCGCCTCGATTGCCGCCATAAGCTGATTATATCTCTCGGGGGTATTATGGAAGTTTACTATCGTCTCGTGGAGAGTATCCGCAGGATAATCACGCAGAAGGTACTGGAAGTTACCGAAGGACACCGCGCTCAGATAGAACTGCTCTGGGCGCTCAACCTTATCGTAGGAGAGGCTATCCTTCACAAAAAGGACGAGTCTCCAATACTCTCCGTCCTCGTCGAGGTAGTAGTTCTTACCGTCGAGGGTCTTAACGACGTTGAGAGTTTCTCTGTCGGGGTCGCCGCCACACTCGGTAATTATCTTTCTTAGAAATTCGGTTACCGCAACGTAGTTTTCCATAAGTGCGGGGGGATTTTTGAATACGTTTTTATTTATCTTCTGAAGCACGTATCCGCGCTCCTCGCGCCCCTTGATTTTAATGTAAACGGTATCGTTGATATGACCGCTGTCACACCCGTCTCCACGCTCTATTTCACCGTCTATAACGGCAAATTTGCTAACTATACTTTTCAAATTCTGCATTTTAGTCGCTCCGTAGTAGAAAGATTTAATCAAATATCCTCGTCGGTTTTTCTTACAGCCTCCGCAAGCTCTGCGGCGTATGCTTCATTCTGAGAGCGCGAGCGCCCCTCTACCATAATTCTTATTTTCGGCTCTGTGCCCGAGGCGCGGAGCATTATTCTGCCGTCCTCCCCGAGAAGTCCGCGAAGCCTATCTACCTTCTCCGAGAGGCTCTCGCTGTTTATCACCCTCAGCTTATCGGTTACGGCAATATTCAGATTAACCTGCGGATAAAGCGATATATCGAAAAGCTCCGAGAGCGTCACGCGCTTCTCTGCGAGCATATTGGCAACCGCTATTGCCGTCAGTATTCCGTCTCCCGTCGTATGCGTATCCTTTATTATAATGTGGCCCGACTGCTCGCCGCCGAGCACGAGGTCGCGCTCGAGCATCTTCATAAGGACGTATTTATCGCCTATATCGGTTCTTATAAGCTCTATTCCCTCTTTGGCAAGAGCGTGCTCTATCGCCATATTGGTGTGGCTCGTTCCTACGACTGCTCCGTGGCGAAGCCTGCCCTTTTCCTTGAAGTAGCGCGCGAGCACGTACAGGAGCATATCTCCGTCGAAAATTCTGCCGTTTTTATCGACAGCTATAATTCTGTCAGCGTCTCCGTCAAAGGCAAAGCCGACGTCTGCGCGGTAGCGCTGCATACGGCGCACGAGAGTCTCGGGATAGAGCGCGCCGCAGCCCTCGTTTATCTTCATACCGTCATCGCTAGAGCTCGATGCAACAACAGATGCACCGAGGGCTCTGAATACCGCAGGAGCAACTCTGCACGCAGCACCGTTCGCCGTGTCGAGGACTACCGAAAGCCCCTCGAGCGTGCGGCCACTTGCAGAGGCAAGAAAGCTCTCGTATTTTTTTACAAGATTAGGCTCGCTCTTAAATCTTCCTATATCGGCAAAGCCGTTTACCTTGGAGTGGATAAATCGGCGCTCGAGCGCTTCCTCCTCCTTATCGGAGAGCTTATATCCGTCGGGGCCGAAAACCTTGATGCCGTTATATTCCTTAGGGTTATGCGAGGCGCTTATCACCACGCCGAAGTCGGCGTGAAGCTCCCGTACGAGATAGGCAACGCCTGCGGTGGGAATAACCCCGAGGTCTACGGCTCTGCCGCCGCCCGACATAATTCCGCCGGCAACCGCGACGGTAAAATATTCACCCGACACTCTCGTGTCTCTGCCTATAAGAACGTAGGGCTTCTCCTTTACCGAGGCAAGCGCGTTTCCGCACTTGTATGCAAGCTCGAAGGAAAGGTCCTCGTTGGTTATGCCGCGAAGGCCGTCAGTACCGAAAAAAAGACCCATTACATCATCTCCTTAAGATAATCGTGCGCGCGGCCCGCCTTGTTCTCCTGCCTTGCGCGGCCTATTACGAAATCGTCCTCAGAAACGTCCGCCGTCACGGTTGTACCTGCTACTATATAGCTGTTCTTCTCTATGGTCACCGGGGCAATTATATTGCAGTTAGAGCCTATGAAAGAGTTATCTCCGACCGAGGTGCGGTACTTTGAGCGTCCGTCGTAGTTGACGAATATCGCTCCGCAGCCTATATTGCAAAATCTGCCGACGTCAGCGTCACCGACGTACGCGAGGTGCGAAACCTTCGTGCCTTCACCGATATTCGCATTCTTTATCTCTACGAAATTACCTATTTTCGCGCCCTTGCCGATATTTGCGCCCGGGCGAAGCCTTGCATAAGGGCCTACACTCGCGCCCTCTCTGACGAAGGCTCCGTCGAGCCTGCTACTGTCCACCGAAGCACCCTTGCCTATAACGCTGTCCTTGATAAAAGAGCCGGGGTAGATAACTGCGCCGTCGTCTATTCTGCACTCGCCCTCAATGCGTGTATTTTCATAAATCGTAACTCCGTCGCCTATCACGGCGCGGTCGTCTATGAAAATGCTTTTTACGTCCTTTAATACCAGGTCTTTTCCGAATTTATACATATTTCTCCTCTGAAAATTACCCCGTATTTTGAAATCGTGTAAGAACGCTTTGGCGATAAAACTGTCATTATTATACCAAAATCAGCCCCTTATGTCAATACTTGGTGGGGACAATCTGCCAAAACGAGGGGGTTTCGCCCTTATTTTGCCAAAAAAAGAGTTAACACGATTTCAAAATCAGGGGGTTGTTTTAACTATTTTTTGCGCTATTTACAGTTTTATGCCCGACTTTATCAAAAGGTGAAAAAATTCAGCTTTGCCCGAACGCTGACCGCCTGCGACCGCCGACGTCCTTCGTCATCGGAAATAAATATAAATAATAAAGTAAAAGCACTTGACTTTTCGGGCGCCACGCATTATAATTAAAAACGAATAACACCGTTGTCCGAGCACGGACGGAAAGGAACTATTATGTTCGAAAGAATTACCCCCGAAAAAGCGGGCATATCCTCTCGCTTTGTAACCAAGTTTATCAAGAACCTTGAAAAGCGCTCTATGCCTATGCACAGCGTTCTTATGATGAGAGGCGATAAGCTCTTTACCGAGAATTACTGGGCACCCTTCCACAAGGATTTCTGCCACAGAATGTACTCCCAGACCAAGAGCTACGTATCGGTTGCAATAGGACTTCTCGAGGAAGAGGGAAAGCTCTCGCTCGACGACCCCATCGCAAAATATTTCCCCGAGAAAATCTACACTCCCCTTCCCGACGTGCTTGCAAAGCAGACCATACGCGAGGTGCTCACGATGACGACCGTAGGTATGGCGCCCGTAGGCGACGTCAACTGGTTCCACAAGTCCGTCGCACACTTTGACGACAGAACGAAGCTCTACTTCAACCACGGCAGAGACGAGACCATTCACGCCGCAGGCACCGGCTGGGCATACGACAGCCCCGGCTCTCAGGTGCTCTCAAACCTTGTGGAAAAGCTCTCGGGCACTACCCTCTTTAACTACCTCACAGAGAAGGTGTTCAGCCACCTCGGCACCTTCAAGACCGCCACTATCCTTAAGACGAGAAACGGCGACTCCTGGGGTGACTCGGCTCTCATATGTACCCCGAGAGATATGATGTCCTTTGCACGCTTCGTTATGAACTACGGCACCTGGAACGGCAAAAGACTTATGAACGAAAAGTACCTGCGCACCGCAACGACAAAGCAGGTTGATAACCGCGAGCACGGCGGAGAGGTTTTCAAGAACGGCTACGGCTATAAGATATGGGTAACCGAGCAGAACGGCTTTGCCTTCGTAGGTATGGGCGGTCAGTTCACCATCTGCCTTCCCGAGCGCGACCTCATTTTCGTCTGCACCGCAGACGTGCAGGGTATGGGCCACGCATACGACCTCATAGTAACCTCGTTCTTCGATATAATCGTAGATAACCTTACCGACGCTCCCCTTCCCGAGTGTAATGCCGACCTCGACGAGCTCGAAGCACTCTCCTCCTCTCTTAACCTCTACGCGCTTACGGGTGACGAGACCTCGGCAAAAATCAAGGAGTACGACGGCGCAGTTTACGAGTGCCTTGAGAACCCGATGGGTATTACCAAGTTCTCTCTCCATTTTGCAAAGGACGGCAAGACGGGCGAGTGGAGATACACCAACGCGCAGGGCGACAAGGTGCTTCCCTTCGGTATTAACCACAACGTGTTCGGTAAATTCCCCCAGCTCGGCTACTCCAACGAAAACGGCGGTCTTTACACCACCGACGGCTTTATGTACGACGATGCGGTCTCCGCAGCCTGGCTTCAGGACAACAAGCTCGGAATTTACGTACAGATCATCGACAGATACTTTGGCAACTGCACTATTTACATCGCCTTCAAGGGCGAGCACGCAACCATATCTATGAGAAAGACTGCAGAGGACTTCCTCAGCGAGTACGTAGGTGCTCTTACCGCCAAAAAAGCAAACTAAAGCTTACATAAACGCAAGAAAATCCCCTCAGTCTTAGAACCGAGGGGATTTTTCATCAAAGAAAATTTACAAAAAAGCAAAGTAAAGAGTTCCTCGCACGTCTTCCTGCGGCGGCTGCCGTTTTTTTGTTGGTCAACGAATATTTTCGGAAAAATGAAAAAATTTCAAGTTTTTTCGGGATATTTTTACATATTTCTTGACAATTCATTATTTATATGTTAAAATATATTAAAATTAAAAATATTTTTTATTATTATTCTTGAAAAATTTTAAAAAGGAGATCTCAAAAATGCCTGAAATCAAGTATGAAGTTGTAGACAAAATCGGCATCGTAAGCGAGGGCAGCAACGGCTGGAACAAGGAGCTTAACCTCATCAGCTGGAACGAGAGAGAGCCCGTTTACGATATACGTACCTGGTCGCCCGACCACGAGAAGATGGGTAAGGGTGTTACCATTTCCGTTGAGGAAGCAAAGGTACTGCGCGATATGCTCAACAGCCTTAACCTCGGCTGATATTGCATTTCGTCAAAGAACAGAGGCGGTCGCCCCTTGCGGTGCTCGCCTCTGTCCTTTTTTTATTTTCATTTCTGTCTTTTCTTATTTTATTGTTGACTTATTTCCGTCGGTGCATTATAATAGGGTTACAAAAACTTTTTACCGAAGGTGCGATATGAACAAGATAGGTGCTCTTATACAGTTAAAGGAAGGCGTGGACGTATATACTAAAATGAAGGAGCTCTCCGAAATCGGTTGCGAGTGCTGTCAGATTACCGTCTGGGACACGAGCCTCTACACAGAGGAGAACGCCGAGAAGATACTCAAGGCGTCAGAGGAAACGGGTATTGAGGTATCAACGCTCTGGGCAGGCTGGTCGGGCCCTAAGCAGTGGAATTTCGTCGGCGGCCCTTCCACCCTCGGAATAGTTCCCGACGCGTACAGAATGAAGCGCACAGAAGAAATCCTCGAGGGTGCGCGCTTTGCAAAGAGGATAGGCGTATCGCGCGTGGCAACTCACGCGGGCTTTCTCCCCGAGAATATGTGTGACCCGAAATTCTTCGACGTGCGCGCAGCTCTCCGATACATAGCAGAAGAATGCCGCGCTTTGGGACTTAATTTTCTCTTTGAGACGGGTCAGGAGACCCCCGTCACCCTTCTCCGCTTCATAGAGGAGATAGGGCTCAATAACGTGGGTATAAATATGGATACGGCAAACCTCATACTCTACGGCAAGGCAAACTCTGCAGACGCGATAACCGTCTTCGGCAAATACGTTATGGATACGCACATCAAGGACGGCTTTTACCCCACCTCGGGCAAGGAGCTCGGGCGCGAGGTCAGAGTCGGCGAGGGTCTTGCGAATATACCCGAGGTTGTGCGCCGCCTAAGGGCGATAGGCTACTCGGGCAACTTCGTTATAGAGAGAGAAATCTCGGGCGAAAAGCAGATGAAGGATATAAAGGACACCTTAGCGTATATAAAAGAAATTCTCTCTGCAACGTAAAGCTTCTCAAAAAGAGCGGCAAAATAAGGTTTAACCGATTTTTGAGGGCGGTTTTTGCAGAAAAAGCAAACTTTAGTTATTAATCAAGGGCAAGAACGTCTTCTTTTACATTCTTGCCCTTTTTCTTTGTTCTTCGGTTTTTACTATGAACGAGGTGAAATTTTATCCTCGCGCTCCTCGCTGTGGCGCAATGCTTCCTCTATACCGTTGAGAAGCTCCTCGGTGCTTACCGCGTTATTCTCCTCGGAAAATTCCTCATTTTCGGCTTCGTGCGCGGCTTCGGATATGGGGTTAGCTTCTGCCACGGCTTCTGGTGCAGGGGGCAGCTCCGCCCCACTTTTCGGTCCGAGAGGTACGGCTCTGCCAGTCCTCGGGGGCGTCGGCTCTTTTTCCTCTTTATTTCGAGAGGCGGCGGTGCTTCTATATATCCTGATAAGCTCTCCTATAATCGAGGGGCGCTTTTTTTCTGCGCTCACCTCGCCCTCGGGCTCATCGGCATCACTGACATCACCCTCGGTGAAGAATCTGTCCACCACCGCGCGCAAAAGACGAATCGCGCGCGACTGCTCGGCGGCGAGCAGGTTTTCTTCCTCAACTATTCCATTATACCAGAAAACGGCACTGTCTGCTCCGACGAGCGTGGGAGAGAAGGTTCTTCTGACCTTCTCATTTATAAATCCTCTGCCGAAGCGGCGCTCGAGAAGCCCGACGACAAATCCCAGTGCTCCGTTCTGCTCCATAGCACGCGCAATAAGCGCATCAACTATCTTATTGTCGGGAATCTCGGAGAGTGTGAAAAGTGCGCGGTCCTTCGCTAGACGAACGACCTTAATCTGCCTTTTGTTCGGGAGCTCGGGGAAGACGAGCTCTATGAAATACTCAAGCCGCCCGTCAGGACCCGTGCGCGCCTCTGCCATAGCCTTTACGGCGTAAAGCTCTCCGCGCATATTGATTACCGTCTCCTCGTAACCGTAAAGGCCGAGCTCTATACGGTAGCTCTCCCCTCCTTCTTTTACATTCATAAAGAGTAGGTCGGAATAACGCTCGAAGCTGATTTCCTCTATCCCCGTGTCGAGATTATTCTGCATAGCCCTCACGAAAAGAGGGAGAATGGTCTCGCCGTTACGCGCGAATACGAAGCGCGAGGTGATATCAGAAAGACGCTCGTCAAAGGGCATATCCGGCTTTGCGCCGAGTCTGTAGAGAAATCCTCTTTTCCTTTCGAGAGGACGGACGTAGCTTCTGGTCGCGAAGAATCTCCTCTCGCGCTCGCGGAGCGCACGCACGTCTCTTTTATGGAGAGTGTCGCCGAGCCCCGAGCCGAGGTAGCGCCTTATAATCCCGAGTGTCGGGCTATCCTGAAATATCTCGTTATTGCCCGAGAAAACCACCGCAACTATACGGTTCTTCGGGCATATCCAGACGTTCTGTCCGAGCATACCGTTAAAGAGAACCTCGTCGTTATTTCTGCCGACCCAGACGTGATAGCCGTAATTGAAGTCGCCCTCGCCTCTCGGGGAAACTGCGTGTGCCGCAGTGCTCCTCTCTATCCACTCCTCGGAGATAATTCTCTTTCCCTCAAAGCTGCCGCCCGAGAGCACCGTGAGTCCAATCTTTGCCCACGACTCGGGGGAAAGATACAGACCCCAGCCGCCCTTCTCTATTCCCTCGGGCCCCTTTTCCCAAAGGTAGCTCGTAATTCCGAGGGGGGAGAAAAGCCTCTCGTCAAGAAAGTCGCAAAAGCTCTTACCCGTAACCTTGGTCACTATTTTCGCAAGGATATAGGAATTCATACTGTTATATAAAAATTTAGTACCCGGCGCAAATTTCATCGACGAGGAGAAAAAGCTCTCGCACCAAGCGTCGTCGGTAACCGAGCCTGCCTCCGAGAAGGAGACGCCCGCGGTCATCGAAAGAAGATGGTGAAGGGTTATATCGGCAAATCTCTTGTCCTTATATTCGTACCCCGGGAGAAGGTCAACGAGGCGCATACCGACCTCGAGCACGCCGTCGTCAACCAGCATACCGACGGCAAGACCGGTCACCGTCTTCGACATAGAGTGCGAGAGGTGCCACGAGGAAACCGAGTAACCGGGTGCCGCGCACTCCGAGATAACCTCCCCGTCCTTTAAAATCATAATGCTATGTACGTTTGAACGCTCCTCCGACTCTAACGCCGCAAGGAGATTATATATTCTTTTTGAGGAGATACCGTGCTCCTCGGGCGTTGAACGCTCGAAATATCCGTACTCCGATACCGACACCGCAGTTTTCTGCGGATAGTACGGCACAACCGACGTGCTCCCCTCACCTCTGCCGAATATGATAGAGGTCAGAAGCTCTACCGAGCGCTTCTTCCATTTTTCCATTTATTTCTCCATTTCATATTCCGTCGACGCTATGGGTGCGCGACTAAAAGAAGTTCCCAAAAGACAGCGCACAGCG
>JAZOMD010000136.1:0-7698 GCA_045653745.1 Eubacteriales bacterium
CCGTCTTGCGTGCAGAAATCCGCATTGTATCAGCGCAACCGAGCGCGGCATAAAGCTCCTCTTCGACGAGGAAGACCGCTGCATCTACTGCGACCAGACCGCAGAGAGAAGATAAAACAAAGATGCTTTCTCCGCACTTCAATTTGAGGTGCGGAGTTTTTATTGTCATATTTGCTCAAAAGTGATACAATGTACTTATGAGGTGTTAAATGAAAACTTTAGTAATTCTTTTATTGTGTATCTTAGATATTGTTTTTTGTACTGTATTTACCATTATAATACCGCACAAAACCCAAAACCATATGCGCACAGTAATAATTACTATTATTGGCGTATGTTTATCAGTAGCCTTGCTTTTGATCGTGGCATTTTTTGGAAAAACATTTGATATGTTAGAGGAAACCAAAAGCCTTATATTAATCACATTTGCACTAAATGCATTCATAGACACCATATATCTTTTTATGGACAGAAATCATTGGATTTAAATTAAGTATAGCAATATTCATTCTTAAAAAAGGATCAAAAGCTATGTCAGCAATTGCAATACGTTATAATGATTTAAGCAAATATGTAATATCCATCGACTCATTTTTCAATCGATTAAAGGATAATAATAAAACGCCTTCTTTTATTGTTGGCGTTAAACTAAAATGTATCGGCGGTAATTGAGGAAAGGTCATTAAACCATGTTATTTAAAAAAGCTGCACATTAGTACTTCTCTTAACAATTTGCGCAATCTCTATTACATGCATAAGCTCTTGTGTTTGCTCTATAAACTATTTCTTTGGCCCCGGGAATACCGACAGATATGGTCTTCCAAGCAGTTACGACACGACAAAATATGCGCTTGAATATGATGACGTAATAATTCAGCTAAACGTTCACGATGACACAACGCTTACCGGTTGGATTAAGGGTGATGGCAAAAACACAAATATCATTGTTAAATATGAGCTTTTTGGTACTGCATACGAGTATAGTTCCGCTAAAATATATAACGCCGACACCAATGAGTACATCGATTACGTGCTTATAGAATGCGATGGTGAAAAGTTGATATTGACCTCAAAAAGCGAAGACAAATACAACCCTAAGATTTTAGATGGTATGAGCACAGAACAAAGTATTTTTCTTCTTTTAAACACTGATTCTATTACATTAAACAGAGCATCTTAACATAGGAGAAAACAATTTGATAATACATAACGATACAAAGCACGTAGTGGTTGTAAAAAATCGCAACTTTTCAAAAGAAATCGCAATAGGAGAGCTGGTTTATGTAGATGCGGACGAAATTGACAATGATTTTGAATTTGAGTTTTCGTATTTTTCTTTTAGAAAAGAGCGACATAAGGGCGAATTCGATATAAAACTTAAAGAATTTGGACACTACAGCGAGTCCGAAATTCCCATAACTACTAAAACAAATGTTCATGGATGCGAAGAGCTTTATTTGCAAGATAACACGAGATATTTTATATTTACAACTTGGACTTCAAGAACCACAAAGTTAGTTGTTATTAAGCCTGTTTCTAAAGAATTCACCAAAAACAAAAGCGTTTTTTTCTTCACCGATCCCTCGGATAAAAGATCGTTTTTGTTAAGAATGGCATTTCAATCTATCATTACCCTTGCTATTGCAACTATGCTCTTTCCTTTTTGGGGAGCAATCAATAAAACATGGAAGGGATATATTTTCCCTGTATTGGTTTTTATGGCTTTCTTTGTTTCCGGCTTTAGAAAACTTTGTTATTTTTTTGCTACAATGTTTTGGAAAATACGCGATAAGGCTCAATCTAATCAATAATGTTAAAAAATCCCCCTCTTATATAAAAAACCCCAACCTTGAATGGCCGGGGATTTTTTGTGTGTATTATCGGCTTTTTGCAAAGTTTACTTTACTTTTTCGACCGAAACGGTTACCTTTTCGCCGTTGATGTTCCATTCCTTTGCGAACTCGAGAGTTCCTTCGGAAAGGAGCTCGACGCCGAGAGTTTCCTCAAGAATTTCGGTCTTATTGCGCTCTGCGATAGCTGCTATCGTTGCGTTACCGCTGAAGGCTATGCGGATATTATCCATAACCTCAAAGCCGGAGTCCTTACGCATAGTCTGAATCTTGGAGATGATCTCGCGCACGTTACCCTCCTCGATAAGCTCGGGGGTAAGGTTCTTGTCGATTACTACGGTGACGCCTCTGTCGCCAAGCGACTCGAAGCCTTCCTTCTTGGTCATCTCTATAAGAAGGTCCTCCTCTGTGAGAACTATCTCGCTGCCCTGCGCCTCGAACTTTATAGCGCCGCCTTCGCGCAGCTCGTTCATAGCCGCGTTGCCGTCAACACCGGCGAGATAATTTCTTATAGCGCCGAGGAACTTGCCGTACTTAGGACCTACGGTACGAAGCTGGGGCTTGAAGGTGTAGGTGGTAAACGCGCTTACGTTATCGGTAAACTCGACCTCCTTGACGTTAAGCTCCTCTCTGATTACCGCGATGAAGCTCTCGTCGGGAGTCTTGTCTGCCTTGACGTACATCTTGCTTACGGGCTGACGGTTCTTGATAGCCGCAGCGTTACGGCAGGCTCTGCCGAGCACGACTACGTCAACGACCTCTTTCATATTCTCCTCGAGTGCCTTGTCTATCATAGACGCATCTACCTCGGGATAGAGGCAAAGGTGTACCGATTCGGGCGCGCTCTTGTCTACCGAGCATACGAGGTTTCTGTAAATATCCTCTGCCATAAAGGGTATCATAGGAGCAGCCGCCTTCGCTATGGTAACGAGTGCGGTGTAGAGAGTCATATACGCATTCACCTTGTCGGTGGGCATATCCTTTACCCAGAAGCGCTCTCTGGAGCGACGGACATACCAGTTAGAGAGGTCGTCTACGAAGCTCTCGAGAACTCTCGTAGCCTCGGTAATCTTATAATTTTCAAGGTACTCGTCAACAGAAGCGACGGTGGAATTGAGTCTTGAGAGAATCCACTTATCCATTACGGAAAGCGAGCTCTTGTCAAGAGAATATTTCGTCGGGTCGAAGCCGTCGATGTTAGCGTAAAGAACGTAGAACGCGTAGGTATTCCAGAGCGTTCCCATAAACTTTCTCTGTCCCTCAACGACAGCCTCGCCGAAGAAGCGGTTGGGAAGCCAGGGTGCGGAGTTGGAGTAGAAATACCAACGGATAGCGTCTGCACCGTACTGCTCGAGCGCCTCGAAGGGGTCAACCGCGTTGCCCTTGGACTTGGACATCTTCTGTCCGTCCTTATCAAGGACGTGTCCGAGAACGAGAACGTTCTTGTAGGGTGCGCAATCAAAGATAAGCGTGGATATAGCCATAAGAGAATAGAACCAACCGCGCGTCTGGTCAACGCCCTCGCTGATGAAGTTCGCAGGGAACTGAGCGTCGAAGATTTCCTTATTCTCAAAGGGGTAATGCCACTGTGCAAAGGGCATCGAGCCCGAGTCAAACCAGCAGTCTATAACCTCGGGAACTCTGTTCATCCTGCCGCCGCACTTCGGGCACTTAAGCGTTACCGCGTCGATGAAGGGTCTGTGGAGCTCGATATTCTCGGGGCAGTTGTCCGACATAGACTTAAGCTCTGCGATAGAGCCTATCGAGTGCTTATGGCCGCACTCGCACTCCCAGATATTAAGAGGAGTTCCCCAATATCTGTTACGCGAAAGTCCCCAGTCCTGAACGTTCTCGAGCCAGTCGCCGAATCTTCCCTTACCGATATTCTCGGGTATCCAGTTTACGGTGTTATTGTTCTTTATAAGGTTGTCGCGCACCTTGGTCATCTCGATAAACCAGGTATCGCGTGCATAGTAGATAAGAGGAGTATTACATCTCCAGCAATGAGGATGCTCGTGCTCGAACTTGGGCGCGGAGAAAAGCTTGCCCTCTTTTTCGAGGTCTACGAGTATGGGCGCGTCAGCCTTCTTGACGAAAAGGCCTGCGTAGGGAGTTTCCTTGGTCATCTCGCCCTTGCCGTCAACGAACTGAACGAAGGGAAGGTCGTATCTTCTGCCGACCTTGTTATCGTCCTCACCGAAAGCGGGAGCAATGTGTACGATACCCGTACCGTCGGACATAGTAACGTAGTTGTCGGCGGTGATGTAATGAGCCTTCTTGCCCTGCTTCTTTGCCGCCTCGGCGGTGCAGGTCCAAAGTGCCTCGTATTCTCTGCCCTCAAGCTCGATACCCTTCATTTCCTCGAGTATCTCGTATGCAGGAGTACCCTCCTCGCGCTCGATAGAGCCGAGAACCGAGTCGAGAAGCGCCTTTGCCATATAGTAGGTGTAACCGTCGGCAGCCTTTACCTTGCAGTAGGTGTCCGAGGGGTTCACGCAGAGCGCAACGTTCGAGGGAAGCGTCCAGGGCGTGGTCGTCCACGCGAGGAAATAAGCGTCCTCACCCTTGCAGGCAAAGCGTACTACCGCCGAGCGCTCCTTTACCGTCTTATAGCCCTGTGCAACCTCGTGAGAGGAAAGCGGAGTACCGCAACGGGGGCAGTAAGGAACTATCTTGAAGCCCTTGTAAAGAAGGTTCTTGTCCCAAATCTGCTTGAGCGCCCACCACTCAGACTCTATAAAGTCGTTGGTATAGGTAACGTAAGGGTTTTCCATATCAGCCCAGAAGCCAACGGTTGCGGAAAAGTCCTCCCACATCTCCTTGTAGTTCCAGACCGACTCCTTGCAGTGTCCGATAAAGGGCTCGAGACCGTACGCCTCTATCTGCTCCTTACCGTCAATGCCGAGCTTCTTTTCAACCTCGAGCTCAACGGGCAGACCGTGAGTATCCCAGCCCGCCTTTCTTACGACGCGTCTACCCTTCATCGTGTGATATCTCGGAATCATATCCTTGATAACACGGGTAAGAACGTGGCCTATGTGAGGCTTTCCGTTTGCTGTGGGGGGGCCGTCGTAGAACGTAAAGTTCTCGCCCTCTGAGCGACAGTCAATGCTCTTCTCGAAGATTTTGTTTTCTTCCCAGAAGCGTCTTGTCGCCTTCTCGGGTTCAACAAAATTCAGATTTGTCGAAACCTTCTCGTAAATTTCCATAATTTATCTCCATTTCAAATTTTTGCAATAAAAAAATCCATTCCGCACGGAAATGGATATACCACCTATTTCTCGTATCATCTAATACGCGCCGACCGTTACGCCGCGGCATGCGTCAGCGCCTACTTGCAAAAGGCTTTCGGGCTGCTGCTCGGGAGTGATATTCACATACGGTTACTCACCGTCGGCTCGCACCTTGTGCCGACTCTCTTCGGGTATTTCTCCGCGCTACTGTCTCCGTCATAGCTTTTAAATATTATAAACACCATATAAATTATAGTACAAAAGCTACGAATTGTCAAGAGTTTTTATTTTTTATTACGCGCGGCGGCAAGCAAGGCGTAAAAAAAGGCGCAAGGCTTTGGAATTTACCGTTTTTCCCTTGACAATAAAGACGGCTTTGTGCTATCATAATTTTGACGGGAGGTGGCTTTATGCTTGACTTGAAGACAATAAAAGAAAGGCTCTGTGAGCTCGGTGCGGATATAGGACAGGTGTTTCTCTACGAGACGACCGACTCGACAAATACTAGGGCAAGAGAATACGCTCGCGCACACCCCGAAAACAGACGCCCCACGCTCTTTATCGCCGACTCGCAAACCGCAGGGCGCGGCAGACTCGGAAGGAGCTTTCATTCAGAAAAGGGAGTCGGAATATACCTCTCTCTCCTTCTCTACCCTACCGACAGAGGCGCCGATGCCACAAGACTCACCGCTCGCGCGGCAGTCGCCCTTGCGAGAGCGGTTGAAGAGACCTCGGGTCTCTCTCCCGATATAAAATGGGTAAACGACCTTTATTCAAACGGCAAAAAGCTCGCAGGAATACTCGCCGAGTGCGAGATGAACTCAGAGGGCAAAATCGCCTATTTAGTGCTCGGAATGGGAATAAATGTTTACATAACCGACTACCCCGAAGAAATTTCCGCAATCGCTACCTCGATAGAAAGGGAGTGCGGCGTACGCGTTTGTAAGGAAGAGCTCGCCTCACGAGCGGTGGCTTATCTACTCTCTTCGGAGCAGGAAGATAGCTTCGCCAAATACTCGGCGCGCCTCTTAACGAGAGGTGATATAACGGTAAGAAAGCACACGGGCGAGAGCTACCCTGCAAGGGTTATAGAGCTTATGCCCGACTATTCCCTGCTTATCGAAAGAGAAAACGGAGAGCGCGAGAAGCTTTTCACAGGAGAGGTCAGCACCTCGGTGAAGAGAGACGGAAGCGTAAAAGGCGACAGATAAAAAACAAAATTCCCACGGAAAATTCCGTGGGAATTTTAAATATGTAAACAATCATTTGCTTTCTTTGGTCTTCCACCTGCCCGAGAGGAAGAAAACGAAGCCTATCACAAATGGCGTGAAGCCTGCTATGGCGTCGCCGAGCCAGAAGCCGTAGTAGCGCATATCAAGCCAGATTCCAAAGAGGAGCGAAAGACCGATTCGCATAACGAAGCCGTCGAAAATAGCTGTGGCAAAATTGATTCTCGTATTTCCGCTTCCGTTCATCAGAGCATTCATTATAGCGCGCAGAGCACCTGCGAAGAAGAGGAGCACGGCTATATATACGAAGCCGTCTCCGATTTTCATTACCTCGGGGTCGCTCGTAAAGAGCGAGTAAATCGCGCGAGGGAAAATCATCATAACAGCCGACAAGGCGGCAGAGACCGAGAGGGTTATTGCCGTGAGGCTTAAAAGTATTTTCTTCACCCTTGTGTATTCGCCTGCGGCAAGGTTCTGTCCGACCATAGTCGAGCCTGCGGTGTTCATCGCCTGAGAAACGAGGTTGGCAACGGCAGATATCTTGTTTGCAATTCCTGCGAAGGCGGAAACCGCAAGTCCGTATCCGTTTATGAAGGAGTTTACAAACAGCTTTGAGAACTGTATCGAGGCGGTCTTTATCGCCATAGGAGTACCGAGCTTCACAAGCTCTGAGAGCATAGCTCTGTTCGGGCGGATAAAGTCGGAAAGGCTTACCGCAAGACCGAACGACTCGCGACGGATAACGAGGAAGACGAGGCTCGAAATAAAGCTTACACCCTGGCTTATGACGGTAGCGAGAGCCGCACCCATAGCACCGAGCGAGAGCGCACCGACGAAAAGAAGGTCAAGCCCCACGTTGAGCGCCGCGGCAACGCCTATGAAAACGAAGGGGTGCTTTGAGTCGCCCATACCGCGCAAGACCGCGCTGACCATATTGTATCCGTATATGAAAACGAGGCCGAGCATAGAGACTACCGAGTAGTCGAGCGCACCTGCATACGCCTCGGTGGGCGTATTCATAAGAATGAGTATAGGGTGACGGAAAACGAGGCCGAGCAGGCTTATAACGACGGTTGCCGAAAGCATAAAGACCGATGCCGTGCCGATGAATTTGCCAAGACTCTCGCGCCTGCCGCCGCCTATGTAGCGCGCAACAATTACCTGCGCCGCGCTGCCGAAGCCCATTCCGAGGAAGGTGAGAAGCGCAACGACGTCACCGCCAACCGAAACCGCACTTATGCCCTCGGTGCCGTTGAATATACCAACGACCACCATATCGACCATATTATAAACTATCTGAAGAAGATTTGAAAGAAAGAGGGGGGCTGAAAAGACGATAAGCCCCTTCGTTATATTTCCTTTTGTAAAATCCCTGATTGCAGTTTT
>JAZOMD010000137.1:0-10020 GCA_045653745.1 Eubacteriales bacterium
ACGCCTTGAAAACCGTTTGCCCAAAAGGCACGGGTAGCGAAGCGGCGTGAGAGTGTTAGAAAACAACTAAGTGTTGTTTTCCCTCGAGCGTGACCGAGCCGCAGCGAGAATCGAATCCCGCAGGCGCAGAGCATACCGCGAGGTGCAAACTATCCGCGGTATCTGGCGTATTGCGTGGTAATACCATTGGCTTATTACTGTAGCAACTCGTCTACAGCAAATTTACCACACGCTAGCCATACCTATCTTCACTTTAAAACTTACTTGAAAAATTTGGTGAAATATGATATAATGGTTATATGAGAGGGGGGGCCGTTATGAAAGAAACTTTCTATCACAATTTAAAAGAAAATTTCGTGAAAATAAGATTCCTTTTTTCGTCAAATTGTTTAGATTATAACAAAATTGATGCCGTTGTTGGTGATTTGAAATTCTCGAGAAAGCAAATTGAGAAGCACGGAAAGAAAAGAGTCAGAAAATTGTTGCTTTATTGCATAGATACTCTCTTTAAAATAATGGAAGAAGGTAACCAAGAAAAAATATATAGCTTTGCTGATTTAATTCATAACATGCCAGATATATTTTTGGGTAAAAGGAATTTCTATTCTTTTAGAAAAGAAATTAAATATTTTAACGAAAAATATCAGGAAGATTGTTTTGGCGATATTAATAAAATTTATCCGTATTTTTCAAAAAAAGCTCCTAAAAATGCTTTTGAATTTTTCTCACCAAAATCTGATGAAGATTTTAAGGCTCAACATCCAATTGGTTATTGGGTGCTAGTGATTTCTGGTATTGTTGCATTTGTTCTTCCATTGATTTTTTACACCATATACATATCCGGTTTTGACGAAGCTCAAAGCGTAGGCGGTTGGCCGTTGCTTGCGATTGTTGGATGTATGGTAATGGGCGTTGGCTTGTTTAACATCGTTGCCGCATTTATCCATCAATATCTCGGTCACAAATTAACCGCAATTTGCTTGCTTGGTGGTGGAACTGTTGTTGCCTTGTCAATTTTTATGACTCAGCATCCCGAACTATACGACCAAAATGTTTCTATCTTTTATTTTGTTTCTCTTTTTATGTTGTTCTTGCCAGCTATCTTTTATGTCTGGTTTCGCTCAAGTGTTGGAACTTGGTTGAATCGTTCAAAACGCATTAGCACGTCAAGATTCAGAAAATTAACAAAGGGAAGGAAAAATTATTGGTGGTATGAAACACTGCACAAGGAAGAAGATTTAGGATTGTTGTATTATCTCAATAAAGCTTTTACAATTCTATATGTTTTAATTTTTGCACTTACTTTGTTAACCGGATTTATAAAAGTAATGTCTTTGATTCTTTGTCCAATGAATGTTATTTTGTATCTATTAACAGCATTTATGGTTATATTCTCCAGAATTCAAGACAATCTCGATTTTCATGGTAAACCGTTTGTTGTCTTTGCAAAAAGTTATAACAACGGTATAGATTCCGTTATATTCGATATATTTATGGCGTTGTTTGTTTTTGCAATGGCATATGTAAATATGATGCTTACGGGAAACATTTGGGGAATATCGTTACCGCATTTATGATTTTACGCACAAGTGAAAAGGAGCTCTTCGCGAGCTCCTTTTCTTTACCCTTTATACATCTCCTTAATAAACCACTTTATCGCTTTTTCGTGCCATTCTGACTTTGTTTACTTATCGTATACTTTTCACATTCGCCTCTATTTGTTTTATGACCTTGATAAACTCCGCGTCGCTTTTTCCGGTTGGATCAGAGAGACCCCAATCGTCATCAAAAGCTCTGCCGATGAAAGGGCATTCAACGCCGCAGCCCATTGAGATTGCGACGTCGGGCGACGGTATCCCGTCGATGGTTTTGCTATACTGCGATAGCTCCATATCGATACCGTAAAGCTCCTTCATCAGCCGTACCGCATCTCGATTGATCTGCGGCTTTGTTTCCGTGCCTGCCGAGTAAAAGTCGTATTCATCTGCTCGAAGATGCTTTCCGAGAGCCTCGGCAATTTGACTTCGGCAGGAATTATGTACGCAAATGAATGCTATCTTCTTTTTCATTTGAAGGGGCACCTCATACCGATACATTGATTATTCTGTGCAGAGTGGACACACTTGATCTCGTCAAGCGACATTTCAACGCCGAGATGTATCTTTGCAAACTCCACGGCTCTTGTAATAGCGAGATATGAATCGCGCTTGCAGCAACGGGGGCCGCCCACCTCACCGATAGCGCCAAGGGCGGCAGAAGTCATCTTGTTGGATAATCCCCACGCTTCGTTTGCAAGAGGCGTTGAGCCTGTGGCTATGGAGACGAACATTCCTGCACTCACGCCTGCACCGCAGGCGCCCCAGAATCCGCACGCACCGCCGGGAACCTTCTTTCCTCTTGCTTGCATTTCAAACAACGCTCGAGGCAGGTCAATTTCGCCGCCTGCGTTTTTATACGCGGTGAGAAGCGCAGAGCCAACCATCACGTGATGCTCGGGGCCGTGCATATGGCAGAACGGCAAGGCGAACATCTTCTTTATAATATCAATCGGATTTTTCGAGGTTTCCGAAAGGCATACGCCGATAATGCTGTCCATACCCTGTGTATGGCATTCGTTGCACACGTAGTGGCCGTTTTCACACGCGGTTTTTCCGTTTTCTCTTTTATGGCAGATGGCGCATTCCATCAGCTCGTCGTTTTTTAAATATTTCAGCGGCCCACCGCAGATAAGGCATTCGTCTTTCATTCCCTTCCCCCTACTCGACAAATAGTTTTTTTTGATTTATCGCGAGCTTAATTACTCGTTTTACTTGATTATACCACAGACTGCTCGTTTTTTCAACCTTTGAGCACTTTTTCAAGCCTCTTTATTTCTATCGTACCGCCTAAATTTTGATTTTTTCTCGCTATTTTTGTAATTTTTCCATTTTTTCAAGTTTTCAAAACCCTGTTTTATAGGAATGTTTACTGCATTTATGGCCAGTTAATACTTCCGCAAACCGCTTTTAATTAAGGATTTTGACAACCGTAGGTAGTCATAATCGCAAAAAAGTGCCGCCCCGAGAAATCTCGGGGCGGTTTTTCATATAGTGATAATGGGATTATGAGCGAGGACGGATATATCTACGGCGACGGGTGAAATATGCGAGCACGCCTGCGCCGATGATAAGAAGTATGCTTATCCACTGCGAGGTGGAAAGACCGAGGTATGCGCCTCTTATAGCATCGTAGCGGAAGAACTCAAGTGTGAATCGCACGACGGAATAAAGTATGGCATATAGAAGGGTAAAGAGCCCCTCGGCGTGTGCGAGTTTCCTATACAGAAGATAAAGAAGCAGGAAGATGGCGATAAGGAAAGCTGCCTCGAAAAGCTGTACGGGGAAAAGGCTCTGTCCGTAAAGACCCGCAGCGCCGCCGTTCTCCGGGGTTACGAAATACTTATACGAGAAAACACCGTCGTACGGCATACCGTAGCAGCAGCCGCCAAAGAAGCAACCCACTCTGCCAAGGGCGTGCCCGAGAGGAAGAATTACAGCGTAGATATCGAATATCTTAAGGACGGGCATTTTGAACTGTCGGCAATAAAGGAAAAGACCAAGTATGCCGCCGATAAGACCGCCGTAGAAGACGAAGCCGCCCTGCATAAGATCAAGGAAAACCTCAAAATAGGAGTTTCCCGACGAGAGCAGAAAGCGCGCCCACTCTACGATAGCCGACCAGGTAACTATTACGTAAAGAAGCTTAGCGCCTATCATAGCGCAAACGATTGTGTAAAGCGCAGAGAGCGCGAGAGCGCGGATAGGAATTCCCCTTTTCTTGAAAAGGAAAAGTGCCAGAGCCGCCGCCAGCGCGATTCCCAAGAAAAAAGCCAATCCGTAAAGAGATATCTCCATACCAAGGAAAGAAACAGACATAACCTATTATCCTTTCGGCAAGCCGTCAAAAGCAAAATAAAAAACCGAGCCAACAAAGCGAAAAGGCTTACTCCAAACTCGGCTACACTCACATTATAGCACCGAATTTAAATAATAGCAAGGGGTTTTGAATATTTTAAAAAATTCCTGCAAAATCCGTAAAAATAAGCGCCCTAAAAAAAGTGCTTGCTAAAATCTTAATAATATGTTATAATATAGGTTGTAATTTGTTAAGAAAAGGAGAAATACGGTATGGCAAACAGGAAAACAATAGTAAAAATAGCATCCGTTATCTCGCTTTTAATAATGCTTTTTCTGCTGGGTCTTATGCTCTTTTCCGGCGGAAACTTCGACTTATTTAAAAGCCTATTTATAGAGGAGCACACCAACGAGGAGCTAAGAGACAAGCTTGCCGACTTCGGTCTGCGCGGATATTTCACAATAGCCATTCTGTCTATGCTCCAGGTGATTATAGCAGTCCTTCCGGCAGAGCCCGTGCAGGTGCTCGGCGGTCTTACGTTCGGCTTCCCTATCGGTCTTGCGTGCTGTGCTGTGGGAGTTTTCCTCGGAAACACGCTCGTGTATATTCTTTACAGAATGTTCGGTGATGGAATAAGACAGTATTTCGTAAAGAATCTGCACCTCGACCTGGACAAGGCGGCACGCTCGAAGAGGATTATCCTGATAACCTTCATTATGTATTTTCTTCCTGCTATTCCCTACGGAATGATATGCTTCTTTGCAGCAAGCGTAGGAATGAAGTACCCAAGGTACATCACGGTTACTCTGCTCGGTGCGATTCCCTCTATTTGTATCGGCGTAGGTCTTGGACATATCGCCATTTCCTCAAGCTGGATACTAACCCTCATAATCTTTGCGATTATAGTCGCACTGCTCACGGTAGTCACGATAAAAAGAAAGGCTATCTTCGCCAAGATAAACGAGCATCTCGATAAGCCCCCCTACTCCTCGAAAACCACGGTAAGAAAGTACGGACCTCTCGTTCTTCCTATTGCAAACATTATAAAGGACATCGTATTTTTCTTCAAGGGCATTAAGGTAAAATACCGCTACAAGGTAAAGAAAAAGAAAATCGACGCCCCTGCTATCGTTCTCGTAAACCACGGCTCGTTTATGGATTTCGCCTACTCGGGCACGCTCATACGAAGGAGCAGACCCCACTATATAATCGCAAGACTTTACTTCTACAAAAAGCTCGTCGGCAGCTTCTTAAAGCGGATAGGCCACTTCCCGAAAAGCATGTTTGCTATGGACATCGAGAGCGCTAAAAACTGCGTCAAGGTCCTGAAGGAAGACGGCGTGCTCGCTATGATGCCCGAGGCAAGACTCTCCACCGCAGGCAGGTTCGAGGACATTCAGGAAGGAACGTACGCCTTCTTGAAGAAGAGCCAAGTGCCGGTCTATACGGTCAAGGTCGACGGCAGCTATTTTGCAAAGCCCAAGTGGGCAAAGAAGATGCGCCGCGGCTCGCTGGTCGAAGCAGAGCTCGACATTCTCTTTACGAAGGAAGAGATTGAGAATCTTTCCATCGAGGAGATTAAGACACGCACCGAGGAAAGACTCCGCTACGATGATTTCGAATGGATAAAGAAGCACCCGAAGCTCCGTTATAAATCAAAAAATCTTGCGGAAGGTCTCGAGAATATTCTCACAATCTGCCCTAAATGTAAACAAAAGTACACTTTATCCACCATTGGGCACGAAATCAGCTGTAAAAACTGCGGTATGACGGCAAAGCTTGACGACAGATATTCCTTCGTGGGCGCAGAGCCGTTTGCCAACTTTGCCGACTGGTACGACTGGCAGAGAGAGGAAATGTTCAGGTGCTTCTCCGAGGACGAGAGCTACGCTCTTAGCTCCGAGGTTGAGCTGAGGCTTCCCTCTCCCGACGGAAAGACCTTCCTTTACTCGGCAGGACACGGCGTTGCAACCCTCACGCGCGAGGGGCTTACCTACGAGGGTACGGTCGACGGAGAAGAAACCACCCTCACCTTCCCGAAGAAGGACATATACAGACTTCTTTTCGGCGCGGGCGAGAGCTTCGAGGTCTACGTCGGACAGAAAATACATTTCTTCCTTCCAAGGAACGGACAATCGGCGGTCGATTGGTATATCGCCTCGGAGGCTCTCGCGAGGCTCTAACCAAAGGACACCGACAAAGGAATACGGCGCGCGCCGTATCTTCCACATGACGCTTACGGAGGTTACACTATGACTTATGACAACAAAAACAACTCCGCAAAAAACAAATCCTTTTCGACGATAAGCACACGCTCGTTTCTGGTTGTTGTTTGCGTTCTCCTATCGGTTATAATTCTTTGCGGCGCGCTCTCATACGTTATTCCGCAGGGCTCGTTTGAATACGACGCCGAGACGGGCGAGATAATCCCCGACACGTTCGAGAAGGGCGAGGTCAAGGGGCTTGCGATATGGCGGATAATCACGGCACCTGCGAGGGTTTTCGCCTCGGGTAACGCGCTTACGGTCATTATGATAAGCATATTCCTGCTCGTGATGAGCGGAGTCTTCAATCTCCTTGAAAAGACGGGCGGCATCAGGGTTTTCATCGCACGGATAATGTGCAAGCTCCGCAACAAGGGCGGCCCCGTTGTTTGCTTTACGGTGCTTATCTTTATGCTGTTCGGAAGCTTTTTCGGAATGTTCGAGGAGCTGGTAACGCTGCTGCCGATTATCATAGTCTTTATGCTCTCGATGGGTATGGATACTATGACGGGCCTTGGCGCCTGCTTACTTGCGGCTTGCTTCGGATTCTCGGCGGCGATAACTAACCCCTTCTCGGTTGGTCTTGCGGCAGAGGTCGCAGGAGTGAACCCCTCGACGGGCGTATGGTTAAGGCTTATATTCTTCGCTGTAATATACGCGACGCTGTGCGTGTTCCTTATGCTTCATTTAAGAAAGATTGAGCAAAACCCTATGCTCTCGCCGAGCTTTGAGAGCGACGAAAAGAAGCGCGAGACGCTCGACACGAGCGAGGTCACGCCCTGCAAGAAAAACGACAAGATATTTAAGGTTTTCTCGGTTTTCTTCTCTATTCAGGCGGTAGTTCTGATTCTTATTGCTTCTGTTAAGTCAATTGCTTCGCTTGCTATTCCGATTCTCGCGGTAAGCTTCCTTATCCCCGGCATCGTGTGCGGCCTTATCGTTTCGGAAAAGCGCTCTGCCGTGTGGGGCCATCTCCTGCGCGGTGCGGTGTCAATGCTCCCTGCGGTGCTGATGATAGCGCTTGCTTCCTCGGTTACGCTCATTATGGAAGAAAGCGGAATAATGGAAACCATAATGAATTGGGTAATCAACCTGCTTGACGGTACGAGCAGATATCTCTCGGTCGTTCTGATTTATTTCCTTATCCTTTTCTTACAGTTCTTTATCGGCTCTGCCTCGGCAAAGATATTCCTCGTTATGCCGATAGTTATGCCCATCGCGGTTGCGCTCGGGCTCTCCCCTGCAATCGTAATTCTCGCCTACTGTATGGCAGACGGCTTCACCGACGTTATTCTTCCGACAAACCCCATACTTCTCGTGGGTCTGTCTATGGCGAACGTATCCTACGTCAAGTGGGTACGCTGGACCTGGAAGCTACAGCTCATAGTATTCGCTCTCGGTATCGGATTTTTGATGTTCGGAGTGGCGATAGGTTACTAAAGACGCAAAAAACGCGCCTCTATCCGAGGCGCGTTTTTTTATTTCACAACGATTTTCTGTGCCACAATCTTTGGCGGATAGCTGAGCATAACCTGGCCGTTATACAAGATTTCCACAGTATCTCCAACGCGCAGATCTGCTCGGGTTATCCCCTTCCCTGCCGCGCTTTCAAACTCGGTTTCCTCGGAGGTAATAACCCAATGAGGTCCGAAGGTGTACTCACTCTCCAGAACCTCGACAACAATATATTCACCGATTTCGGTTATTCTCGCCGTCATAACGACTCCGCCGTTTTTATCCATATCGCCCTTATCCCCTTTCGTATCTTTGCAGGACGAGAGGCACATTATCGCCGCTAAAAGAACGATAAGTCCCGTTATCCCCAAATGAATTGTTTTATTTTTGCAAACTTTACTTTTCATATTACACCATTTACTTGACTTTCCAAGCATTTTTCAATCTATCGTCTAATCAAAAAAATATTCGACAGAAAGCGAGCAGACTCACATAGCATTACCCGTCTCTACTTATTATTATACACCAGCTTGAGTATTTCGTTAAGAGCAAGACTTTCCGTCACGGCTGCATAGCATCAATCGTGGCGCGTATCGTCCGTAAAGCATTCACAAAAGCGCGCCGCAAATGCAGGCTCCTCGTCAGCCTTATATAAGTGCGAGACGTCGCCTATCGACTGAGCGCGGAAAAGTGCCCTTCCCGCTCTGCGTTCCTCTGTGTGAAGCGTGGTAACCGAGGTTGGCGCAAGGCAGGTGTGCTGCCAAAGCGAATAAGGCGAGCAATTCAAAAGATGCGACAGAAGCACCGATGCAAGACCGAAGTGGCAGACGAGAATCACGGTGTCGTGGTTTGGCGATTTTGCAATATAGTTTTTTCCCGAGCGTGCGTAACCGTGCTTTTCGAGCATAGCGTCGAGCGAACGGCATACCTCGTTATAGGACTCGTAAACCTTCGAGTTCTTCACAAAATCGACATTCATCCACTCGTCGGGAAGGTAGAGGCTCGGATTTTCGTCAACGAACTCGGGAAGTATATCCCAGCAGCAGTCACCCCCGTCAAGATACGGGAGAAGAACCTCGGCATAGTTAAACTCGCGCAGCCACGGGCAATATTCCGCCGTGATACCGAGCTCCGAGAGCGTCGGCGCTATCGTAAGGCGCGCCCTGCCGAGCGTCGAGCAATATACCGCCGCTATATCCTCGCGGCAGAGTCGCTCTGCGAGGAGCTCTGCCTCGCGCTTACCCTTTTCGGTAAGGCCGTCTATGGAATAATCGGGGTCCCCGTGTCGAATTATCAAAAGCTTCATTTTTTCTTCCTTTGCTACAACGCGCGTAGAATTTATACCGATAAAATTATACCATTTGCTTTCCGCGTTGTCAAGAAAAAGCTCATATTTTGAAAAAAAGAGTCGCCCCTCGCGAAACCAAAGCCAGAAAGCCCCCGAGATTTATAATTTTTTAAAAAAATACTTGCAAAAACCGAAATAATATGGTACAATATTTATCGCTCGATGCTTGCATAGTTTAAACTCGAGCAAGCAATACCCACCAAAACAAAAGCAACATTGTTTTTAAAACCGAATACGCTCCTATAGTTAAATGGATATAATAAACCCCTCCTAAGGGTTAGTTGTGAGTTCGATTCTCGCTGGGAGTGCCAAGCACGCCAAATGGCGTGCTTTTTTTATTGGTACTCCCGGCAGAACGAACTCACCTTCCGAGGCAAAGCCGAGGAAACGGGTTCGCATACCAAGTGAGAGCAACGGGGAGCTCGCTCACCGGTGGCGAGCGCAGGTATATTCGCCATCGGCGAAATTCCTCGCTGGGAGTGCCAAGCACGCCAAATGGCGTGCTTTTTTTATTGGTACTCCCGGCAGAACGAACTCACCTTCCGAGGCAAAGCCGAGGAAATGGGTTCGCATACCAAGCGAGAGCAACGGAGAGCTCGCTCACCGGTGGCGAGCGCAGGTATATTCGCAAACGGCGAAATTCCTCGTTGTGGGTGTTTCGTCCAGAATCAATCTGCTCTGCGATACCGTCGCAGAATCAGGTTCGCAAGATTGCTCCGTCGCTTCCGTGTCGGAAGCCTTGTCGGACGGAGCAAATTCCTGTTGCGAATATAAATACACCTTGATTTGTTTGTTACATTATGCTATACTAATTATGAACAGTTCACTATGAGAGGCGAAAGATGAAACATACAATCACTTTTGTAAATGACAATACCGTTTATATTGACTTGGGTTGCGATTCAGTCTTCGACAACTATAAAAAATCACCCAATGGAAATCATTTCATTATGTTAGGTGAACCTGACGAAAACAACGAAATAATCTATCTCATCGTCTTTGATAAGAAGCAAATATTCTATAAAAAAAGTTTACCTTCAGATGTGATTTTTGATATAG
>JAZOMD010000138.1:0-2674 GCA_045653745.1 Eubacteriales bacterium
CGTTTCTTGGCTTCGCGCAAGAATAGAGTATTTCAACGGCTTTGGCTGCCGCCTCTCCGACCACGCACTCGAGTACGTTCCCTTCGGTGTAGGTAACGCCGAGGACGCATTCAACAGAAGACTCGCAGGCGAGGAGCTTTCAAAGGAGGATATAGACGCGTTCAAGACCGCCGTCCTCAAGGTTTGTGCAGAGGAGTACACCCGTCTTGGCTGGACTATGCAGCTTCATATCGGTGCGCTTCGTAACAACAACAAGAGAATGTACGAAAAGCTCGGCCCCGATACCGGCTTCGACTCGATAAACGACCTTGCGATAGCAGAGGACCTCGCGGCGTTTATGAATAACCTCGAGTACTCCGAGTGCCTTCCGAGAACCATTCTTTATACCCTTAACCCCAAGGACAACTACGTGCTCGGCACAATGCTCGGTTGCTTCCAGGGCGCAGGCATACAGGGCAAGATTCAGTTCGGCTCCGGCTGGTGGTTCAACGACCAGCGCGACGGTATGGAGGCGCAGATGCAGGCGCTTGCAAACCTCGGTATGCTCTCTGCCTTCGTTGGTATGCTTACCGATAGCCGCAGCTTTGTTTCCTATCCTCGCCACGAGTACTTCAGAAGAATCCTTTGCAGCCTCATCGGCAGATGGGTTGATGACGGCGAGTACCCCGAGGATTACGAGGCTCTCTCAAAAATTGTTTCGGGAATCTCTTACTACAACGCTAAGGAATATTTCAAGTTCTAATAGCGTTTTGACAACTAAAACTTACATTTTGGTGTGTTTTTCACTAAAAAAGCGAGCAAGTGCACAACTTGCTCGCTTTTTATATTTTGCTGTGAATAATGACTTAAAGCAGTCTCGGAGTTTTCTTTAAGAGATAGTAGAGAAGCGCACCGCCAACGCCTGCACATACGATTTCGCCGATTGAAACGGTGAGGGCTATAAAGAATATCGACTCCGTAGCACCGAAGGCGTAGGATATAACGGGTGGGATTATCAGAGCGTTTGCAATAACCGTCGGGATACCTGCAAGAGGGTGGAATTTCCTCGGAAGCTTCTTCCAAAGAAGTGCGCCGAGCGCTCCGATGAGCGTTGCAAGACTTCCGAATACTATATCCCATATACTGCCGCTGAGAATGAGATTTGAGATAATACAGCCGACGAAAAGTCCGAGCACCGACTCGGGGAAAAAGAGGGGAAGAATACAGAGCGCCTCGGATATTCTGAACTGAATAACGCCCGAGGATAGACCGAAAATTCCCGAGATGAGGGTGAAAATAAAATAGAGTGCCGCGATGATTGCTCCGCGCGTAAGACGCAGAGTGCTACCTTTTTTGTTCATTTCTTTTCTCCTTTAGTTTTGTTTTTTCTTCGTTTTTTTCGAATAGGTGAGGAAGGTCTCGAACTCACCGTTAGATATTGTATCGCAAACCGACGGAAAAGTCAAGCAAAAAATCGAGGTTCTGGCAAAAATCTTTGTTTATTGCCACTTTATTGCTTCCGTTCCATAAATTTGGGGTAGCAAAGGGGCGCCTACGACAGTATAATAAAAGTAAAAACGGATAGGCGGGTCTTTGATTTTGGAATTTTTGCTCGTGGGTGAATCAAAACTGAAAATTATAATGAGCGGCGAGGAGATGGTGCGTTACAAGCTCGACACCTCTGACTCGGGCACTGCCGCGCAAAGACGCTCGTTCTGGCGCGTACTCGAGATGGCAAAGGCAGAGGTAGGCTTCGACCCGGCAGGCGATAAGGTACTTATACAGTTTTATCCGACCCGTCCCGACGGTTGCGAGGTCTTCGTAACCAAACTCGGAATCCTCTCGGGCAGTTCTGCGCGCCTCGTTTCACGCTCGGATAAGGTCGCAATGCTCTCGAAAAAGCAGAGCTTATATTTCTTTGATTCGCTTGAGGATTTAATCAGTGCCGCCGTCGCCGTCAAAAGTCGCGCCGACACAATCCCGTCCGCCGACGTTTACGTCGGTGAGGAAGGGAAATATTTTCTTTCTCTTGATGAATATACGAAGGGCGGCGAGCCCGTCGAATTCCCGTGTATTCTGGAATTCGGAAAAGAACTCGCCGCCGACTTTTCGGTTTTCGTAAAGGAGCATTATACCCGTCTCGCAGACGGAAACGGAATAGAAATCTTTTCTTCTCTTTAGCTTCTCTCTATGTCCATCATCATACCGACGCGCACCGCGTGGCGGCCGCCCTCGAACTCAGAGGAGAGGAAGGAGTCAACGATGTCGAGCGCAAGGCAGGAGCCGATAACGCGCGCTCCCATACACAAAACGTTTGCATCGTTATGGCATCTTGTCATCCTTGCCGAATAGGTATCAGAGCAGAGAGCAGCTCTTATTCCGATATGCTTGTTTGCACACATAGACATTCCAATGCCCGTTCCGCATATGAGTATTCCGAACGAGCCCTCGAGGTTTCCCTGTACCGCGCGGCAAACCGCGCCGGCGATCTCGGGGTAGTGGCAGGAAGCCTCGGAATCCGTGCCAAAATCCTTTACCTCATATCCGAGATTTTCAAGATGGCTTATAACCTCTTTTTTGAGCGAAAAGCCTGCGCTATCCGCACCTATGTAAATAATTCTTTTCATTTTTCGTCATTTCCTTTCAAAAAACATCGTTATCAAACTTTATTTTCCAGCCTCGCGCTCGAGCCTTT
>JAZOMD010000139.1:0-3945 GCA_045653745.1 Eubacteriales bacterium
ATCTACAAAAAAAGAAAAAGCTTGCAAATTATTTCGCAAGCTTTTATTTCACTTATCGCTAAACAAGAACGCATCGGCTTCTTCCCTGCTCTTAAACACAAACACGGTCTTTTCACTCTCATATTTATCGAGAAGCGCATAAATCTCGGGAAGATTTTTGCTCCCGAATTCTACTATTTCATTTTTGAGGCAGGGGTCGAGCTCGGTATCTATCCACGGCATATCCGTGCGCTTTTGCCCGAGGCGTGACACGGCGCCCTCAAGGCAGCTCTCAAAAGGCAAATCAAAAAGGAACACCGTATCGCACGCAGAAATCCGC
The DNA here is from genome assembly GCA_045653745.1 of Eubacteriales bacterium. Classification (GTDB taxonomy): domain Bacteria; phylum Bacillota; class Clostridia; order Oscillospirales; family CAG-272; genus UBA1740. Next base: position 320 of record JAZOMD010000139.1, read on the forward strand.
CGCTTGAGCGTTCTGCTGTAATTACCGTCTATTATCCATGAATCGAGCGCAAGTATCTCGGATAGGCGCGCGTCGAATTCCTCTCTCGAAATATGCGTTTTGTCGGGCTTATGCCAAATGGAATCAAGGTGGAATAGCGGCAGACCCGTTTTATCCCCAAGCTTCTTTGCGAAGGTGGTCTTGCCCGAGCCCGGGCAACCGATGACTATGACCCTTTTCATTTCTTCTCCTTTACGGGGTATACTTTCATAGCCCTTTTTCCTCAAGTGTCCAGCCGTAGTCGCCGTGATAAATCATATGTCTTGTCATACCGCCGTCGATACAGATATTCTCGCCCGTGATAAAGCCTGCCTTGCTTGAGCAAAGATATAGCACCATATTGGCAATATCCATCGGGTTTCCCACCCTACCGACAGGCTGCTGCGTGGCATCCGGTCCGTCGTAAATAGTGTAATTATTATCTATCCAGCCGGGCGAGACGGAGTTGACGCGAACCTTACCTGCAAGGCTCACCGCAAGAGCGTGAGTGAGAGCGGAGATAGCACCCTTGGCGGCGGTGTAACTCTCGGTTTCGGGCTGGCTCATTCTGTCACGCGACGAGGAGATATTCACTATGCTTGCACCCTCTCCGAAATACGGCGCGAAAAGCTTAGCAAGGTAAAAGGGTGCCGTCACACCGACCTTCTGCGCATATTCAAAATCCTCGTAGCTACCGTTTGTAATTCCCGAGGATTTGGGAGCGGCATTGTTTATAAGGTAGTCAACTCTGCCGTAATCGGCTATCACTTTTTTCGCAAATCTCTCAAGCACCTCTTTATCTGCAAGGTCGCCGACGAAGTAGTCGTTATCGAGAACATCTATTACGAGAACGGTCGCTCCCGCCTTAGAAAATTCCTCTGCAATACACCTGCCTATTCCTCTTGCTCCACCCGTTATAACCGAAATTTTGCCACTAAATTCAAACATAAGTTTACCTTTCTGTGCGTTTTAAAGGATTTTTTCTGTTCTCTCTGCCATCGCAGCAACGCGATTTTTATTTTCTGAAAACCGCTGCCAAAGTGCGGACACGTCACCTTAAAGAAAAACGCCGATGAGAAGCTCGCGAAGAAACCTCATCGGCGTTTTGTGTCTGTCTTAAATCAAAGAACGAGCTCGGAGATGGGAGTGCCGTTCTTTATCTTCTCGTAGAACTCGTTTACCTTCTTGGCGATGGCGCTGTCTTCACCTATTCCGCAATATGTCGCGAGCGCGTGGAATACGCCGTTTTCGCGAGCGTCGCCTGCTACCTCGATGGACGCATCGTCACCTACGGGAGCAAAGTGGAGACCTGCCGCAAGACCTGCAAGAATATGAGTTGCATCAACGCCGAGCTTCTCGCAAAGGAGAGCCGTTCCTACGAAGCGGTCGTTCTCGGAGAGCTTACGCTTGGTATCTCTGCCGACGCGCTCGATGGTATCGCCGAGAAGCTTATTCTCAAAGCGCTCTATGAGGTTGTCGGAGAAGACCACAAGCTCGTCCATAGGCACACCGTACTCGATATTAAGCGCCTTCGACGCCTCGGAAAGAGCCGCGCTTGCAAGGCTTCTGATATCGGGGTCCAAAACGGCCTCCCAGATGTACGTATATCCACGGAGCGCACCGAAATATGCGGTAAGCGCGTGGCTCATATTGTGCATAAAGAGCTTACGGCGGATAAAGAAATCGAAGGGTGCAAAGGGCACCATATTCTTGATATCGGGAATTTCGCCCTTAAATCCGTGCTTATCTACGGGGAGCTCGCAATAGGGCTCAACGCATACTGCAAGAGGATTTTTCTCTGCAATCTCCTTGGGCGTTGCAGGAACCATTCTTCCGATAGAGGGCTCGACGAGGGCTATATGAGAGTCGAAGTAAGCCGCCTCTGCCTCGTTTAAATTCTCTTTTACAAGGCCTGCAAAATACTTATCGGCCTCTATCATATTTTCGCAGATGATAACGTTGAGGGGTGCTTCTATCCCCTTCTCCATTCTGCGGCGCACGCCGCACGCGAAAGGTGCCGCGATAAACTTCAGGATATTAACTCCGACTGCGGTTGCCATAATATCAGCCTCTGCCATAGCATCGGCAATAGCCTCGTTGTCTCTGCCGTTTACACCGTGCACTCCGGTTACAAGATACTCGCGGTAGCTCTCACCCTCGGTGATATACACGGGATACTGACCGTCGGTATTAAGCTTATCTATAACAGCCATATTTACGTCTATAAAGGAAATTTCGTAGCCCGACATATGGAAAAGCTGACCGATAAATCCGCGGCCGATATTTCCTGCTCCGTACATAAGTGCTTTTTTCATAACAATGCCCCCTCAAGGTAGAATATTTTTTGTCAAAAGCATTATAACACATAAAAAGCCAAAATGCAATCGTTTCGTACAACATTTATGGATTACGTAGCAATTATTTTTAATAATTGATGCAAGTTTTGGATTGACTTTTCTTATAAATGGTGGTATAATCTCTTATGATAATGAAATAGTTCTTTTAAAAGTACATCTTACAAAGGAGAAATTTATGAAAACCAAAGCGATACGCTTATACGGTGCAAACGATATACGCCTCGGGGAGTTCGAGCTCCCCGAGATGGGCGATGACGAAATCCTTGCGAAGGTAGTGTCGGACAGCGTTTGTATGTCCACGCATAAGGCTGTGCTTCAGGGTGCGGCGCACGCGCGCGTTCCCAACGACGTTGCAGAGAATCCTACCATTATGGGACACGAGTTCTGCGGAGAAATCCTTGCTGTGGGCAAGAAGTGGCAGGACCAGTTCAAGCCCGGAGACGGCTTTGCTATTCAGCCTGCTATCGGCTGGCAGGGCAAGCTCGACGCTCCCGGTTATTCCTACAAATACGTGGGCGGTAACTCGCAGTACGTTATAATCCCCAACGAGGTTATGGAATGCGGCTGCCTTCTCCGCTACGACAACGACGCTTACTTCTACGGCTCGCTTGCAGAGCCGGTTTCCTGCGTGGTTGCAGGCTACCATACCAACTACCACACCAACAACTCTACTCACCTTCACACTATGGGTATAGTTGAGGGGGGTAACACCATACTTATGGCGGCGGCAGGCCCTATGGGTCTTGGCGCTATCGACTACGCTATTCACTGTAACAGAAAGACCTCGCTCCTCGTCGGTACCGACATAGACAACGCCCGTATTGCCCGTGCAGCGTCCATTATGACGGTTGAAGAAGCAGCAAAGAACGGCGTTAAGCTCGTTTACGTAAATACCAATGAGGTTGGCAACGCACGCGACTATCTTATGGAGCTTACGGGCGGTAAGGGATATGACGACGCCTTCGTTTACGCTCCCGTTAAGCCCGTAGTTGAGCTTGCTGACAGCGTGCTCGGCTTTGACGGCTGTCTCAACTTCTTCGCAGGTCCTACCAACCCCGAGTTCTCTGCAAACTTCAACTTCTACAAGGTGCATTACAGCTTCACTCACATCTGCGGAAACTCCGGCGGAAACACCGCAGATATGATAGAGTCCATCGAGATGATGAACGACGGAAGACTCAACCCCACCGCGATGATTACCCACGTTGGCGGTCTTGACGCGGTTGTTGACACGGTTATTAACCTTGACAA
>JAZOMD010000140.1:0-5909 GCA_045653745.1 Eubacteriales bacterium
CATGAACAAAACCGTGCAGAGCGTGTCTATTGCGTATATGAGCGGCAACGTCTTCCTTCTCGACAGCGCGGGTAAGAAGATAGGCAACATCGGCAAGCTGGGCGAGTATATAGACTTCGCTCTCGATTATAGCTGGCAGACGGGAAAGCTCTCGCTCTACGTGGGCGACAATCTTATCGGCACGAGCACTGCAACCTACAAAAATATAGAGCATCAGATGCTCAACACCCTTACTATGAGCTCGAGCGCATCGACTAAGGCAAACCTCTTTATAGACGATATAACCTACTACACCTACATACCCACAAAATAAAATCACCTTATGAAAACGAACGACACCGTAGCGATAGTCTGTGGCGAGGGCGAAGTCTTCTTTGCCCTCGAAGCGGCGCGTGCCCTTGGCGAGAGGGTGGGCGCACCCGTTATAGGCGACACCGAGCCGTGTACGGCAGGCGAGATAGTTATAGGCGACACCTCCCGAGATATAACGAAGACGGCAAAGGCGCTCCTCGACGAAAAAAGAGAGGACGGAAAATCCGGCTACCTTATATATTCCGACGGCGAGTCGGCGGCTATCGTATGGACCGACTTTCAGCTCGCAGAAATAGCGCTTTCGGCTCTGCCGGAGGAGCTCCCGAAGGGCTACGAGCACTACGAGAGCATCGACCTTATCGACTATCTTAAGGAAAGAGACGGAAGAATAAGGGCACAAAGGTGGCAATCCCTCGAGGCGGCTATTCCCGAGGAGTACCGCGCCGAGCTGACACAAGCTCTCAGGGAGTTCTACTCCCTATTTGACTACGAGCCGGCAATAGACTGGCTCGCAGGACTGTACGACCCCGATACGGGCGGCTTTTACGGCAGCTACAGTGCAAGAAATACCGAGGGCTATCTGCCCGACATAGAGCATACGCTCTTCGGCTTTACCGTCACGGGGCATCTCGGTATGGCGGAGATGCTCGGGGGCGATTGGGCAGAGGCTATCCCGAAGGATATGCTCGTGAGGGCTGCCGAATGGATAGCCTCTTTGCAGGAGAGCGACGGCTACTTCTACAACACGCAGTGGCCGAAGGAGCTTATAGAGAGGGTTGGTTTTCAGCTGCGCGTCACGCGCGACTACGGCTCGGCTACCACCGTCCTGAAAAGGGCAGGCATCACTCCAAAATATTCTCCCGTGAAGACGGGCGACGGCAAGGCAAAATCGAACCTTCTTACTCAATATGAAACCGAAGAAGGCTTCAGGAAATATCTCGAAGGGCTCGAAGAAGAGCTTTCGGGAATAGATGACGGCGAGCGCGCCTGGAAGTTCTATCTCTGGGGCAGCTATTTTCAGACGACGACGGGACTTCTTTCGGAAAATATGCGCGCTATGGTCGTAGACTTCTTCGACCGCCATCAGAACAAGAAAAACGGTATGTGGTCGCAGGAGCTTCACTACCATTCGACCAACGCCGTACACAAAATCTGCTCGGTCTATAATAAAATCGGCGCAGAGCTTAAATTTGCGGAGAAAATCGTGGACTCAACCCTCGAGATTCTCTGTTGGGATAAGAAAACGAAGCCTATCCCCAACACCTGCGACCTCTACAACGTGTGGTCGGTATTCCCCTACCTTTACGAGAACATAAGGAAGTGCGCGAATAGCTCCGAGGAAGAAAAAGAGGCAAGATGCGACGCTATAAGAGCGCGCGTTCTTTCGGGCGCGGCGAGAGCTGTACGCACGACCCGAGAGCAGATGGAGGACTATAAGCGGGAGTGCGGCTCGTTTGCAACGAGGAAGGTTTTCAAGGGCACCTCGCACGGCTGTGACACCGCAGTTCCCTTCGTCACGGAGGGCGACTTCGACGGCTTTCTCCTTTCCGCCCACGATATGCCCCACCATCTGCTTGCCGCCCTCGGGCTTCTTGAGCACGAAATTCCCTCTTATACCGAATACGGAAGACTGCTTTATATTAACGCCTTAAGAAAGGTGAGCCCTCCCGTAAAGAAAAAGCGTTATACTCTTTAGCGAAATAATAAAAACGAAAAGCGAGAAAAAGAAAATGGAAGTTATCATCAGAGCTACAAATGAAACAAAATTCGTTCTCGATGCCGTTATCGAGGCGGAAAAGTATATGAAGGAGCGTATAAACGGCGCAGTCTCGTGTTCCCGTGACTGTGACAACAAGCTTCCCGGCGAGGTAGTCTTCGGCGACACCGAGCGCGAGATTTCGATAAAGGCTAAGGAAATTCTCGCGGCAGGACTTGCGGAAAAGACGCCTGCGCTTATCGAGGGCGGTATTCCCAAGGAGGATATTACGGGATATCTCGTTTACTCCGACGGCGAGAGCGTGGCGGTTGTATGGAATGACTTCCAGATAGCCGAGGGCGCTATAAAATACTTCCTTGAAAACTACGTTACCGCGGACGGTGTACGCCGCGAGGCGGGCGAGAGCCTTCAGTGCTTCTCTATTATGGACTACCTCACCGAGAGAGCCGAAAGAATCAGAGAAGAAAAGTGGAGAGAGCTTGCTTCGCACGTCCCCGAGGAGTATAGAGAAGACGTTGTAAGAGAACTTAAGCTTCTCGACTCGCTCCGCAAGCCCGAGGCGGCAAAATGGCTCGCAACCCTCTACGACCCCGAGACGGGCGCGTGGTATATCTCCGAGAGCGGAAGAGACCACGAGGGCTTCGGCCCCGACATCGAGTCCACCTTCTACGCGCTCTCGCTCGTAGGCTACACGGGTATGGCGGAGATGTTCGAGGGCGAGGACTATATGGAGAAGTTCACCAAGGCATATCCTAAGGATATACTCGACAAGGTCGGAAAATGGATGTACGAGCTTCAGGACGAGGACGGCTTCTTCTACGTTCCGCAGTGGTCGAAGAAGTGGATAGAGGAAAACGGCAAGCAGATACGCATAACGCGCGACGTCGGCACGGCAAAGAGAGTTCTCAGAGCTCTCGGAATAGAGCCGAAGTATTCGGAGGCGAAAAAGAGCGAGGGCGGCGAAAAGAAAGAAAATAAATCCGCACTCCTTTCCCAGTACGAGTCGGTCGAGAATTTCAGAGAATACCTCGACGGCTTTGAAAAGGAGCTTGAAACCTGTACCGAGGCGGAGCGCGGCTGGAAATTCTACCTCTGGGGCAGCTACTTCCAGTCTACCATAGGTATGATGAACGACGAAATGAAGCGTATGATGGTCGAGTTCTTCAACAAGCATCAGAGAGCAGACAACGGCGTGTGGACCGAGGAGCTTTCCTACAACTCGACAAACGCTATACACAAGATATGCTCGGTTTACAACTCGATAGGCGCACCGATGAATTACATCGACCAGATGATAGACTCCACCCTCGAAATCCTTAACTGGAAGGTAGAGGATAAGCCCTGCGGCACGAGCTGTGAAATCTACAACGTATGGTCGGTCTTCCCCTACCTCTACCAGAACATAAGAAGCTGCGGCGAGGGCACTCCCGAGGAGCGCGAGGCAAGATGTAAGGAAAAGAAGGCGCTCGTATTCAAGGGTGCTGCAAAGGCTCTCAATACCTCTTATAATCAGATAAAGGACCTCTCTCTTCCCGACGGCTCCTTCAGCGCCTTCAGAGGTCGCTCGTACAGCTCGGTTTACGGCTGTCCCTGCGCTCTCGGAATTAAGGAAGGCGACATCGGCGGATTCCTTCTTGGTGCGTGGGACGTCGAGGAGTTTGCACTGCGTGCGCTCGAGCTTGACAAGTATGCTCCCCCGATGTTCACCGAAAAAGACAGAATTATTTATATGAGAGGTCTCCGCGCAGCAAAGCCCGTTGTAAAGAAGCCCGTACCTCAGAAATAAGGAGAAAACGGCTGTGAATGTAAACAATATTGTACATAAAGAGGGCGAACTCGCGTTCGTCCTCGGAAAGATAAAAGAATTTTCAGAGAAGATAGGCGCACCCATTTTTGCCGACACAGAGGCAAAGGCGGCAGGCGAGATAGCCATCGGCGACACCTCGCGAGAGATAAGTGCCGTAGCGAAGGCGCGTCTATTCGAGAAAAAGGAAGGCGACAAGGCAGGCTATCTTATATATTCCGACGGCGAGTCGGCGGCTGTCGTGTGGACCGACTTCCAGGTGGTCGAGGCTGCGCTTTCGGCACTCTGCGAGGACTATGAAAAGCTCACATCTAGCGAGTACGAGCGTGGGGAATTCTTCCCTCTTACGGACTACCTCACCGAGCGCGACGAGAAAATCCGCGCCGAGGTGTGGGCGCGCCTTGAGGCTATGATTCCCGAGGAGTACCGCGAGGAGGTTATGCGTGAACTTTGCCGCCTTTATTCGCTCTACGACTCCGACAAGATAGTAAAGTGGATTGCAGGTCTTCACGACCCCGTAACCGGCGGCTGGTACCTTTCCGAGAGTGCAAGAGACCACGAGGGCTTCGGCCCGTGCATCGAGGAGACCTACTACGGCCTTACCCTTATGGGACATATGGGAATGGCGGAGATGTTCGAGGGTCAGTGGAACAAGGCTATGCCGCGCGACATTCTCGAGAAGATAGGAAACTGGGTATACAGTCTTCAGGACCCCGACGGATATTTCTATCTTCCCCAGTGGCCGAAGGAGTTTATCGAGAAGCTCAAGTGCCAGATACGCATAACGCGCGACGTCGGCTCGGCAAAGAGCATTCTCAAGGGCATCGGAATTACCCCGAAATATACCGAGATAGTTTCGGCAAAGAAGTCCGATGAGGAATCGAAGTCGCCCCTGCTTTCCCAGTACGAGTCGGTGGAGAACTTCCGCGAGTACCTCGACGGACTTGCAAAGGAGGCAGAGCCGCTTACGGGCACCGAGCGCGCGAGCAAGTTCTATCTCTACGCAAGCTACTTCCAGTCCACCACCCAGCTTATGAACGAGGAAATGAGAAAAATGGCGTGCGACTTCTTCGATAAATACCAGAACCCCGAGAACGGTATGTGGTCGGAGAACCTCTCCTACGCCTCTACCAACGCGATACACAAGATATGCTCTATCTACAACACCTTCGGCAGAGAGCTGAAGTATGCGGATAAAATAGTTGACTCGACGATACAGATACTTAAGGATATGCCCGAGAACCTTCCGCACAACACCTGCGAAATTTACAACGTGTGGTCGGATTTCCCCTATATCTACACGAACATAAGAAGATGCTCTCCCGGCACTACCGAGGAGAAGGAGGAAAGATGCCGCGAGCTCAAGATGCGCGTGTTTGCAAGCGTTTCGAGCGCTATCCGCGCGACCTACGACCAGCTTCTCGACTTCCGTATCGATAACGGCTCATTCTCGACCTTCAGAGGCAGGGCGGCGTCGGGCTGGGGCGGCTTGCCCTACGGCGTGCCGAACACCAAGGAGGGTGACTTCGGCGGACTTCTCTTTGCAACCAACGCTATGTCGCACCATATCCTTGCAGCCCTCGAGCTTGAGAGCGCAGAGCCCCCGTACTTCACCGAGAAGCATAGACTTATGTATATCGAGGGTATCCGCGCGGCAAAGCCTGCCGTAAAGAAGCCGAACCCTAATCCGCAGTAACCCCAAAAAGCAAACAGTACTTTACAAATATAGCAAAACGAGAGAACGAAACGGTATAAATCCGAGGAGTTCTCTCCTTTTCTTTTGGTAGAAAGACGGCACTTTCGGCTCGCGCACGGGGGGGATGTTTCGGATGTTCACGCTAATGTCAAGTAGTTATTTGCAAATTGGTTAAAAAATTTTTAATATTTAGTTTTTCAAGCTCTTTTGTGAAGCGTTTTGTGCTATTTTCACCGCCAAAGATGGCTCTTGGATAGTCATTGATGAAATTTTGGACATACTGTATATAGGCATTGCTATAATTGCTTATCGAGGTGCCGTTCGGGATAATTCGACGTATAAAACCGTTTTGGTTCTCGTTGGAACCTCGCTCTGACGAG
>JAZOMD010000141.1:0-8570 GCA_045653745.1 Eubacteriales bacterium
ACCCTCACCCGTGCAAAGTTCGACGAGCTCACCCACGACCTCGTTGAGGCTACTATGATTCCTACCAAGAAGGTTCTTACCGACTCGGGTCTCTCGGCTTCCGAGGTATCCAAGGTTCTTCTCGTCGGCGGTTCTACCAGAATCCCCGCAGTTCAGGACGCAGTTAAGAAGTTTATGGGCAAGGATCCCTTCAAGGGCATCAACCCCGACGAATGCGTTGCAATAGGCGCGGCAATTCAGGGCGGCGTTCTCGGTGGCGACGTTAAGGACGTTCTTCTCCTCGACGTAACCCCCCTCTCCCTCGGTATCGAGACTCTCGGCGGAGTATTCAACAAGATTATCGAAAGAAACACCACCATTCCCGTAAAGAAGAGCCAGGTTTACTCCACCGCGGCTGACGGTCAGACCTCTGTTGAAATTCACGTTCTTCAGGGCGAGCGCGAGATGGCGGCAGGCAACTCCACCCTCGGAAGATTCATTCTTGACGGAATCCCTGCAGCACCCCGTGGAGTTCCCCAGATTGAGGTTACCTTTGATATTGATGCAAACGGCATCGTTAACGTAACCGCAAAGGACAAGGGCACCGGCAAGGAGCAGCACATCACCATCACCTCCTCGACCAATATGTCCAAGGAAGACATCGAGAAGGCAGTACGCGAGGCAGAGAAGTTTGCCGAGGAAGACAAGAAGCAGAAGGAAGCCGTTGAGGTTAAGAACCAGGCTGAAAACGCTATCTTCCAGACCGAGAAGGCTATCGCAGACCTCGGCGATAAGGTTACCGACGACGACAAGGCTCCCGTAAACGATGCTATCGCAAAGCTTCGCGAGAGCATAAACGGTGGCAACACCGAACAGATTAAGGCTAATACCGAGGCTCTCCAGAAGGCGTTCTACCCCATCGCAGAGAAGATTTATAAGGAGCAGGCAGCGGCAGGCGACGCACAGAACGCAGGCGGCGATGCAGGCGACGGCAACTACTACGACGCAGGATTTGAGGATAAGACTCAGGGCTAATCCACGGCTATTGCCGATTTATAAGATAGGGCGAGAGTGCGCACAGCGCACCTTGCCCTACAAAAACCTATACGCAAAGTGCATTTTTGACAACACGGATTTACATTTTTGGCAAAATAAACTCAAAAGGCTATAATTATGGCAGAGAATAAAAGAGATTACTACGAGGTGCTCGGTGTCGAAAAAACGGCAACCGAGGCCGATATAAAAAAGGCGTACCGTACTCTTGCGAAGAAATACCACCCCGATATGAACCCCGACAACAAGGAAGCCGAGGTTAAATTCAAAGAGGTCAACGAGGCATACGCGGTGCTCTCCGATGAGGAAAAGCGCTCGAAGTACGACCGCTTCGGACACGCGGCGTTCGACCCTGCGTCGGGCGGCGGCTCGGGCTTTGGCGGCTTTGGCGGCTTCGGCGGTGCCGACTTTGATTTCGGAGACATATTCTCCTCGTTCTTCGGCGGTGGCGGCTCGTCTCGCTCCTCGAGAAACGTTCCTATGGAAGGCGACGACGTCGGTACGAGAATCACCATCACCTTTGAGGAAGCCGTCTTCGGCTGCAAGAAGGAGATAAACTTTGCAAGAATAGAGAGCTGCGCGGATTGCTCCGGCAGCGGCGCGGAAAAGGGCACGACACCCGAGACCTGTTCGACCTGTCGTGGCACGGGACGCGTCACCGTCCAGCAGCAGACTATGCTCGGATATATGCAGACGCAGAGAGCCTGCTCTAACTGCCGCGGTACGGGAAAGATTATAAAAACGCCCTGCAAAAACTGCAACGGCAAGGGCCGTGTCAAGATAAACAAGCGTCTTGAGGTAAATATCCCTGCAGGAATTGACAACGGACAGAACATCGTCCTTCGCGGTCAGGGCTCTGCAGGTGTGAACGGCGGACCGAGCGGCGACCTTATCATCGAGGTGCGCGTCAAGCCCCACGACTTCTTCGAGAGGCGCGGAGTGAACGTTTACTTTGAGGTACCGCTTTCCTTTACCGAGGCGGCACTCGGCACCGAGCTTGAAATTCCCCTTCTCGATAAGACTACCGAGAAGTTCAAAATTCCCGAGGGCACTCAGTCGGGCACCGAGTTCACGTTGCGCGGCAAGGGTATCCCCAACGTCAACACCATGCGCCGCGGCGACATCGTCTTCACCGTAGCAGTCGAAACCCCGACAGGGCTTTCGCAGGAGCAGAAGGAGCTGCTGCGCAAGTTCGGCGACTCGCTCGGCGAAAACAACGCAAAAAAGAAAAAGAGCTTCTTCTCAAAGCTCTTTAATAAATAATTCAAGGGGCTGTCGTATTTAGACAGAACCGAACGAAAACCAGTGGAGACGCTTTAAAATCGGCGTTTCCACTTTTCGTTATGTTCGATTTCTTCGTTTTTTATATCAAATTCAGGCGAGCAAAGCAAAAGGTAGTCGCATTCGTCGCAGCAGCACTCAAAGCCTAACTCTCCGTTGCCAAGACAAACGGTCGGCTCTCCCGGCGTAAGCTCCACACCGGTAACATCTATCACTTTTTTTGGAATATCTTTTTTCATACTCTCTTTCTATCAGCATATAAAAAGTGCGCCCCATAGGAACGCACCGAAAAAATGCTCCCCCTTTAATTGTTGTCACACAAATTGCTCTCCCGATGAAGGTATGAGGAAAGGAGAAAACACTTTTTACCAAAAGTATTTTCCCTTCACCGAGATTAAATATGCAATTTATGTGACGAGTATATTTTACCATATATCTGCCAAGTTGTCAATAAAGCTTTATAAAAATATTGCTTCTTGGAAAAAGGAGCGCGAATTTCGGGAAAAGGGGTTTTGGGGCTGTCTTTTTCCCTGCCTTACCATTCTTCTTCATAATTTCTTTATATTATTTTATTGAATTGTTTAATCTTTCGCGTTATACTATTATTAAAATGTTATTGTGCTTGCCGTGCGGTAACGCGAGATTTTCGGCAAAACGGAGATTTATGAATTTATACGAAAAATATTTTCTCATAAACCTGAAGGACTATCCTGCGCTCGGAATAGACCTCGAAATAAACAAAATACTCCTGTTCGTTGCGATTGGCGCTATGCTTGCCTTTATTTTCGTTGGCTACATACGCGCAGGCGTTGCTACGGCGCTGAAGGCGCTTTTGCGCCGCGAGGCAATTGACGAGGATAGCGCGCGCACTCTTGACGAGCTGCGTATAAACACGCTTTCGGTTCGTCTGGCGCTTAGGAACCTCGGCGGAAAAACAGCCTCGGTTATTGCACGGGTGGGTGACAAGAAATACACCTACGAGGAATATATGGAGCTTTCGAAAAAGAAGGGCTTCAAGGAAGAGAAGACAGACCTTTCCACCGCGCGCTTCTATATAAAGGAAGGCAAAAGGGACGCGGCGAAGGCAATCTACGACCGCTTTGATTCTCCCGTTCTTCATACCGTTCTCGCCTGCGTGCTTCTCGTAGCGCTTTACTCCTGCATGTTCTTCTGTATGCCGGGCATACTCAATCTTGTAAATTCTATATTTTCTTAAGAAAAAAGACCGAAAATGCACGTCTTTGTTGACATTTTCGGTCTTTTTATAGTTTTGTCTGCGCCTTAGGGCGCATTTTTTATTTGTCTCTTTTCCACTCGGCGGCGGCTATAAAATGCCTCTTTTCGCCCAAATTAAGCTCGGCGGAATAAACGCTCATAGAGCCTGCAAGCTCCGAAAGCCTCGTAAGAGATCCGAAGCCGCCCCCCTCGCATTTGAGCATAGCCTCGCAAATAACCCACCTCTCGGTAAAGGAAATGGAGTCCTTTTCTTGGGCGTCCCTAGGATTTTGTGAGTAGCCTGCTTCGCTCGGCTCGAAAACAGAAACCGCCCCTTCAAAGAGAGTATATAGACTTCGGAGCGAGCCTCTTTTTTCTACGGCTATCCCCGAGGAGAAAAAGCGCTCCGCGAGCCTCTCGGCTCTCTCGTTTTCTATCTCTCCCTCAAGGTCGACGCCAACCGCCCCTTCATCGGAGAGTATAGCGGCACAAAGGGCATCGGTATGCGAGAGGCTTATTTCCAGCGGAAATCTTTCGCCGTCTCTTAGAAGATAAGGCTTGCCTCTTTCGTCAAAGGAAAGCCGAAGCTCTGAAAAATCCGCGCACGCCCCCCACTTTAGCTCGGGGCAATCCCCGATATCGGAGAGAGAAATTCTTTTTTCGCTCGGGGTTGTTTTCTCGCTCTGTGAGGGGTCGGGGGCTACGCCCGACTCTGCCGACCTATCAAGAAAATCCGCGAGCGCGAAGAAAAGCAGGCTGTATGCCGAAAGGCGGGACCTATAAAGAGTCCCGCTTTTTGCTTTATTTATATAATCGTGAAGATACGGCGCGAGCCCGACGGTCGGGTGTGCGTCCGTCCTGCAAACGTACACCCTCGTCATATATCCATTATAACGGGGAGAATCATAGGCTTTCGCTTAGTCTCCTTGAAGATAAACTTGGCGAGCTCGTCGCGTATGGCAGTCTTTATCTGAGTGTAATCCGCCTTGCGGCCGGTGATAGCACGCTCGAGTGCGACTTCGGCAACGCGCCTTGCGTCCTTCATCAGCTGCTCGGACTCCTTTACGTAGACGAATCCGCGCGAAACTATATCGGGTCCGGATACCACAAGACCGTCGCCTATATCAACGGTTGCAACGACGACGACAAGGCCGTCCTCTGCAAGATGCTTTCTGTCACGGAGCACAACGCTTCCGATATCTCCGACGCCGGCACCGTCAACGAGCACCTTTCCTGCCGGAACGGTTCCGTTAAATCCTGCTGTGCTCTTGTCTATCTCGAGCACCCTGCCTATCTCAGAGACGAAGATATTCTCCGAGGGGATACCCATAAACTCGGCAATCTCCTTGTTGGCGTAGAGGTGGCGATACTCGCCGTGAATAGGCATAAAATATTTCGGCCTAAGAAGTGCAAGCATAAGCTTTATTTCCTCGCGGCAGGCGTGGCCCGAAACGTGGACCTCCTCTGCCGAGTCGTGCACGACCTTAACTCCACCGCGCACGAGCGAGTTTATTATTTTGCCTATAAGCTTCTCGTTGCCGGGGATTGCGCTCGAGGAAAGAACGACGACGTCACGCGCGTTTATACGCACTCTGTCGTGCTCGCCGAAGGCTATTCTGTAAAGAGCCGACATCGGCTCTCCCTGGCTACCCGTGGTGATAAGGGTTATCTCCTCGGGCTTATATCTCTTAATATCGGCAGCATCTATCAGAACTCCGTCGGGCAAATCCATATATCCGAGCTCTGCCGCCGCGCCGATAACGTTTACCATACTTCTTCCGAGGACGGCAACCTTTCTGTTATGGTTTGCCGAGGCGTTTATTATCTGCTGCACTCTGTGTACGTTAGAGGAGAAGGTGGCAATTATAAGACGTCTGTCCTCATACTGCGCAAAGATACGCTCAAGAGAGGAGCCGACGGTTCTCTCCGAGGGAGTATAACCTGCACGCTCGGCGTTGGTAGACTCGCAAAGAAGGAGCTTTACACCCTCCCTGCCTATCTCGCCTATTCTCGTGAGGTCCATCATTCTTCCGTCTATCGGAGAGACGTCGAGCTTGAAATCTCCCGTGTGGAAGACCGTACCTACCGGCGTGCGCAGAGCGATAGCCGAGGCATCGGCTATTGAGTGATTTACGTGAATGAACTCGGCTTTAAATACACCGAGATTTATAACGTCGCCTGCCTCTACCGTATAAAGTTCGGGAACCTCGGGCGGCGGATTCTCGTCGAGCTTTCCCTCTATAATTCCAAGGGAAAGGCGCGTTCCGTAAATGGGAACGCTGATTTCGGAAAGAAGGTAAGGAACGGCACCTATGTGGTCCTCGTGACCGTGCGTTATGAGCACGCCGCGGATTTTATCCGCGTTCTTAACAAGATAGGATATATCGGGAATAACGAGGTCAACACCGGGCATCTCCTCGTCGGGAAATCCCATACCTGCGTCTATTACGACGATATCGTTTCCGTACTCAAAAACCGTCATATTCTTGCCTATTTCGGCAAGACCGCCAAGGCACATAATTTTAAGCTTCTGCTTACCTCTGTCCTTCTGCTTTTCAGTTTTCATATATTTTGTAAAAGATTGTTGTCAAATTAGCGAATAAGCGCTATCAAAACCAACACCGTCAGTAAAGAAAGCGCGCCAATAAGGAACGGGAGACTTTTTCGCAAAAAAGCGTTTTTTCGCCTATCCATTCCACCAGATTTATATCCAAGGCTATCCTCTATAATACGGTTAGCCTCACTTATCATATCCCCATTTTCCCGGGGTTGGGAGGCGTCTTCCCTAAGGAAAAATAACGCCTCCCCGAAAAATTCACTGTCCGTGCCTTTAGCCTTTTGCACGTGCTTTTTAAATCCTCTCATATTTTACCTCACGGCTTTTTTAGTATGATAGACCGAGGGAGAAATATTTATTCCTCTTTAATAAAATATGTAGAAGATTTTTACTTAATTACTTTTTCTTGTTATTGAAAAGCTTGGAGAAAAGACCCTTTCTCTGCTGGAGTCTCTCGAGTGCGGAGAGTGCGTTGTCAAGCGAATCCTGTGCCTTGCCGTTAGCATTGATAACGTTCTGGTCGGGATCAACCTTTACGGGCTCGGGCTCTTTCTCTACCTTAGGAGCCTTCTCAACCTTGGGTGCTGCTGCCTTCTTTTCCTTCTTGGGAGCAGGAGCTGCCTTAACCTCTTCCTTCTTTACCTCTGCAACGGGTGCGGGCTCTGCCTTCGGAGCAACTGCTGCCGCTGCTGCTGCGGGAGCTGCCTCGGATGCAACCTTTGCCTCAATCTCTGCCTTCTGAGCATCGGTAATCTTTCTTCTTCTCTTCTTCTTCTTTTCAGGAATCGGAATGTCGAAGCTGTCGTCAAGAAGCTCGTCGATGGATATACCGAGAAGGAGCTTCATCTCAAGAAGCTTGGGTACTTCGGGATAAGACTGACCGCATTCCCACTTGTAAACGGCCTGTCTGGACACGCCTACTGCGCTTGCGAATTCGTCCTGAGTGAGACCTCTCGACTTTCTGAGTATTACGAGTTTTTCCTTGAATAACATAGCAAATCCTCCTTACCGCTTTCGCGGTTTTATATTTTTTATTTATTTTTATAATTTTAGTTTACAAAAACTAGATTTAAAAGGAATTTTCCTCGGAATCAAGAGATACTCTCTCGTCTTCCTTTTTTTCGGGAGCAGGTGCATTTTCGAGCTCGCGCTCCGCCGCCTCGCTCTCGCGCTCTATTTCCTCTTCACGCTCAAGCCTTGCAACGTTGTTGATAACCGAGCCCTCTGCAAGTCTCATTATGATAACGCCGCTTGCCGTTCTCGAATATACGTTAATGCCCGAAACAGAGGTTCTTATAATAGTTCCCTCGTTGGTTATAAGCATTATATCGTCGTCCTCGGAAACGGTGATAATAGAAGCAAGCTTGCCCGTCTTATCGCTTACGTTGTGGCAGGTAACGCCTCTGCCGCCTCTGTGCTTCATCTCTCTGAAGTCGGAGAAGGGAGTACGCTTACCCATACCGTTTTCGGTTACGGTAAGAAGCGTCTTTTCCTCGTCAACGACGCACACACCGACCACGGTATCGCCGTCGGTAAGAGTAATTCCGCGCACGCCGCGTGCGGCTCTGCCCATCGAACGGACGTTGTTCTCGTCAAATCTTACTGCAAGTCCGTTTCTCGTCGCAAGTATCAGGCTCTCCTCACCCGTGGTGTGGCGAACGAAGATAAGCTCGTCCTCCTCGTCGAGGTTAATAGCAATCTTACCGCCCTTACGCTGATACTCGAACTCCGAAAGGAGAGTTCTCTTGATAACGCCCATCTTGGTTACCATCGTGAGGTACTCGCCCTCGGTAAACTCGGTGATGGGAATTATAGCCGTTACAAACTCGCCCTCTGAAAGCTCTATGATATTAACGAGGTTAGTTCCCTTTGCGGTTCTTCCTGCCTCGGGTACTCTGTACGCCTTCTTTGCGTAAACTCTGCCCTTGTTGGTAAAGAACATAAGGTGCGCGTGGCTGTTTGCGACGATAACGTTCTCGACGAAGTCGTCTTCCTTGGTAGTCATACCGATAATGCCCTTGCCGCCTCTGTTCTGTGCCGAATAAACGTCTGCTCTCTGGCGCTTGATATAGCCCGTGTGGCTGACGGTTATAACGCAGGTATGTCTTTCTATAAGGTCCTCGAGGTCTATCTCCTCGGTTGCCTCGGTGAGCTCGGAGCGACGTGCATCGCCGTACTTTCTCTTGAGCTCCTCAAGCTCGGTCTTAAGAAGACCGTAAACCTTGCTTTCGTCTTTGAGGATAGCGGAAAGCTCCTCTATTACCTCGTTGAGCTTTGCAATTCTGTCCTCAACCTTCTGTCTTTCAAGTCCCGAAAGCTTACCGAGGGTCATATCCACGATAGCCTGCGCCTGAATTTCCGAAAGAGAGAATCTCTCCATAAGAGCTTCCTTAGCCTCGGGAATGGAAGCACTCGTTTTTATAAGCTTTATAATCTCGTCGATATTCTCGGTTGCGGTTCTGTAACCCTCGAGAATATGTCTTTC
>JAZOMD010000142.1:0-1920 GCA_045653745.1 Eubacteriales bacterium
CTTTTTGGTGATAGCGCGGCACTTAACCTTCTCCGACCAGCGCGAGGGAAGCACCGAGGGGCTTGCCGACTGATAGGGAATATTGATAATAGGCTTCAAGAGGCTGCGGACGACGGGCATATTGTGGAGCATAACGAGGGGCGTCGGAATTGCCCAGGAACGACCCATTCCGGCGGTTATCTGTACGAAGAGCTTCGCGCCGTAGGAGTGAATTTCCTTCATAAATTCTTTAAGCTCGCGGAACATCTTCTTGTTCTGGTAGAGCCACTGACCCATAAAGGTGCTCTTGATGGGTGCAATGCCGGGGATAATAAGACCAACGTTGTTCTTTGCTCTCTCGATAAAGAACTTTGCCGCCTCCTTATCGAAGTGGTTTCCCGTCTTTTCCATCCAGCCAAAGAGGGAAGTACCGCCCATAGGGCAGAGAACTATTCTGTTCTTGATTTCGACCTCGCCTATCTTCCAAGGGGTAAACAGGGCGTCGTATCTTGCGTCTGAGTTTGCCATAGTTTTCTTCCTTTTCTATAATAAATCAAAGATTTTGTACCTTGATGGTGCGCGTTATTTTGTAGTTTGTCACCGAGTGCCATATATCGCCCTTTTGGACTCTCTCGTCCCTTGCGGCTCTGAAATACGCCTTGTTGTAGACACTCGTGCGGTTATCCGTGACGGTGAGCTCGCCCTCACCCCTGTATTCGGGGATTGACATCGTGAAGTAAAAGCCCGACTCTCTTCCGAGAAGCGTAACCGAGGATACACCCGCTCTTGTGATAGGAGCGCTTATATCGAGGATTTTATCGTCCTTGTCGGTGAAATAGGCGTCCGTCAGTGCCTTCAGCGGCGGCAGCATAGCGAGAAATGCCTTCTCTACGGTATAATCTCCGAGCCACTCGACCCTCTGCGAGAGCGTTATTCCATCGAAATTTACCGTGTATTCCTTTTCGTGGAGAAGGACCTCGCGCATTCCGTCCTCGGGGTCGTAGCCGACGGAGCTTACCGAAATACAGAGCTCTCCGAATGCGGTAGGCTCGCAGAGCGAGAGAATATCCGTCCGTCTTCCGTCGAGAAAAAGGGTGAGCTCGCCGCCAAGCTCGTCTCCGTGCGCGTAGCCGCCGATAAAATCGGGTCTTCCTGCGAGCAGGATTGCCATATCCCATTCGGCCGCCGTCGAGGTGAGGGGCGTTTCCTCTCCGAGAAGAGCCTCGGTGTAGAAGACCTCTGAAAGCCGCCATATATCGGCGTTTCTGTCCTCGCGTACCGTGTGGGCGAGCGAGAAGATTATGTATCCCTTTTCCGCAGGGAAATAAATCCGCAGTCTTCCGACAGCGCCCTCGGGAGCAGGAGTGGGGTCGTATTTACAGTAAAGAGTGCCGTTTTCCATTCTTTGCCCTCCGCTTTCAATACATTAATTATACAACTTTAGCCACTCTCTGTCAAGTAAATTGCCTCTTATTGTTCGAATATTCACTAAATGTTGAATATATTTAAAAAAATATAGCAACACGCAAATTTACTCTTTACAAAGTCTTGAATTTGTGATATACTAATAAGTGTGTTTTTTGAAAACGGCTTACGGAAAGGAGAATATTTATGAGAATAGACAGATTTCTTTCCGATGCCGGAGTTGCCACAAGGCGCGAGGCGCAGAAGGCGGCAAAGCAGGGCTTGGTTATCGTGGACGGCAGAGCCGTCAAGGACCTCTCCTTGCATATCGACCCCGAGAGAGCCACCGTTTATTTTTCGGGGCGCGAGGTCGTTTACCGCAGGTACACATACGTTATGTTAAATAAGCCCGAGGGCTACGTCAGCGCGACCGAGGATTCGAGGCTTCCCGTCGTTACCGAGCTTCTCTCGGACGAGCTTCGCCGCCTCGAGCTCTTTCCTGTCGGCAGGCTTGATAGGGACACCGTCGGACTTATG
>JAZOMD010000143.1:0-2223 GCA_045653745.1 Eubacteriales bacterium
GTTGGCTTCTTTTTTTGCATAAAAGCAAACTTTTGTTTACAAATTACTTGATGTTTCTCTTGAAGACAGGGTCTACTCTTGCGCCATCGGGAAGAATACCGTCGAGACTGTCATTGTCAATAGCCTTTCTGATCTCTGCGAAGGCGAGATCTACCGCATCAAGAAGCTTCTTCGCGTCTTCCTCGGTGTGAGAAAGAGAGAGGTTGTAGAATGCGTAGAAGAGGATGCCGTTTTCAAGCATTACCTTGTTGAATACAGAGTGGATGTCAAGGTAGTTAAGAGAGCCGGTTCCCTCGAATGCAACACCTGCATGGGGTGCAAGACCTACAACCGAAACTACGTTGCCTACGTTATGCTTCTCGACGAGAGCATTGAAGCCCTCAAGAAGGATATTACCGATCTTCCATACGTGACCCATAACGTCCTTTTCCTGCATCTCGCATACGGTCGCAAGAGCGCCTGCAAGCGAGATAGCGTCACCGCCGAAGGTCATAGAGATGAATACGCCCTTCTCTATCATGCTGATAAGCTCTCTCTTACCTGCAACGAAGGAGATAGGCATACCGTTTGCACAGCCCTTACCGTAGGAAGCCATATCAGGAGTTACACCGTAAAGCTCGCTCGCACCGCCGATAGCATATCTGAAGCCGCTTACTACCTCGTCGAAGATAGCGATAGCACCGTGCTTGTGCGCGGTATCAACAACGGCCTGAAGGTACTCCTTGGTAGGACCGTTTGACTGAATGGGCTCCATAATAACAGCTGCGAACTCGCCGGGATGGGAGCTGAGCACGCTCTCAAGGGAGTCGATATCGTTATACTTGAAGTTATGAGTGAGGTCACGGACTGCCTGGGGTACGCCCTTGTAGTTCTCGGAAGCACCGATAGACCAGTCGTGCATACCGTGATAGCCGCACTTTGCAACGCGGTCACGTCCGGTATATGCTCTTGCAATTCTGATAGCTGCGGTGGTAGCATCTCCACCGTTCTTAACGAATTTAACCATCTCTGCGCAAGGAATTACCTCAACGAGCTTCTCTGCAAGCCCGCACTCTACGGGAGCCTGAGTCGAGAATATGATACCCTTATTAAGCTGCTCGATAACCGCATCGTTTACTCTCTTGTAGTTGTATCCGAGAGTGATAGGACCAAGTGCTCCGATAAAATCGATGTACTCGTTGCCGTCAACGTCGTAGAGTCTGGTACCCTCTCCGCGCTCGATAAACATAGGTGCGGCACCGGGCATAAAGTAGCGGTAGCTCTTACTGAAGGTCTGCGCCGCGAGGGGAGTTACCTTCTTTTCTCTTTCGATGAGTGCATTGCTTTTGTCAAAAGTTCTCATAAATATTCTCCTTACTTGGATTTTATTTTACATATTTATTGTATAAAAAAAACGCGCTTATTACAACGAGCAATTTCTTCGTTTTTTTAAGAAAAAATGATTGATTTTTTGGATTTCTATTGATTTTTTGCCAAAATCCGTATATAATGGTACCGAAGGGAGGCGATACGGATGGCAAAAATTGAAATAACACTCGGCGATGCCCTGCTCTCTGTCGATATTGATTTTGAAAAGGCGTGGACGGCGAAGCACTGGCAGGACACTACGCATTTCCACGCAAATAGCGAGATACACGTAATGTTAGAGGGCGAGGCACTCGTCGAGGTTGGCGGCAAGGACGTCAAGATAAACGCAGGTGACGTTTTTCTCCTCACCCCGCGCTCGAGCCATTACCCAAAGAACTGCAACGGAACTCTTGAAAAGGCGAGCTTTTCCTTCAGCCTGACAGAGAACCACAATATTCAAAAAAGTAAGAAGGGCTTTTCGGAATACGCTTATTACAGAAGCGTTTTCAAGTTTGCGAGCGAATACTTTATAATAAACGACGCCCAGCTCCTTTCAATAGTAAGAAGACTGACGGCAGAGCCCTTCCGTGCCGAGAGCGAGCACGTTTATGCGGCGCTCCTTTCGGTCTTTTTCGTAACGCTTGCAAAGCGGATAAAGGAGTCTAATCTCCCCTACATAGAAGATAATTTACGCGGCGTATCCGAGAACGAAAACCTTTCAAGGCAAAGGAAAACCGTAGAGGATTTCTTTGCGCAAAGATACAACGAGGAAATAAGCATCGACGACCTTGCAAAGAATCTCTGCCTTTCCGTGCCGCATACGCACAGAATTGTCAAAAAGGTTTTCAGAGAGGGCTTTAAAAAGACTCTTATGAA
>JAZOMD010000144.1:0-1796 GCA_045653745.1 Eubacteriales bacterium
GTCGGTGTTTCTCGCTCCGAACCAGCCGTCGTCGAGAACGAAGGTGTCGATTCCCGTTCCCTTAACCGCGCTCGCGATAGCCATAAGCTTCTCGTTGTCGAAGTCCATATAGGTGCCTTCCCAGCTGTTTATAACGATGGGACGGCTCTTTTTTGCAAATCGTGGGTTTACAAGATAGTTTCTGAAAGCGTCGTGATACTCACGGCTCATACCGCCGATACCCTCGCGCGAGTATGCGATAGCAACCTCGGGAGTCTCGAACTCCTCGCCTGCCTCGAGCTTCCAGTTGAAATCAAAGTCGTTGATACCGCCCGTGAGAAGGGTCTGTCCGTCGTTGACGCCCTCTGCCTTGAGAACGTAAGAGGAGGAATAAATAAGGCTGACGCCGTACACCTCGCCGAGCTCCTCGGTAGCACCCTTCGAGAGAAGTGCGATAAAGGGGTTGAGGGTAGCGGAGGAGGTGGTACGCTTCGAGTCGATGGAAACCACGCCGTTGTGGAGTGCCGTCTTCTGTATTCTGCGCTCCATTCCCCACGCGCCGTGAAGGCTCATAAGGTCGAAGTTCTGTGTAGGAAGTGACATCGAGAAGGAGTAGGCTCTCTGTAAATTCACTACCGCATCCGAGCAGTTTTTGTAAACAACTCTTCGCGCAATAACGTCACAGTCGGGATATACGGTGTAGTAAAGGTCTGCGCCGAAGTCGCTCACCGTGTCGTAAAGATGTAAAACAAGCGTCTCGCCGCCGCGCATAGAGGGCATTCCCTTCATCTTAGGCTTCTCGGGAAGAATCTCGTGCGAGTCGTAAAGGAGCTCGCATATTCTGTCGCCCGCCTCGTTTCTTACCTGCACGCAGGGCTCACGGTAGTCGCCGTTGCCGTAGAATGCGAGCTCCGAGGGGAAGTAGTGGTAGGACGAGCCTTCCTCAAATCCGTCGATTTTCTCGCCCGGTACGGTTGCCGCACAGCTTCTGCCGCCCTTGCCTCTGGTGTAGAAAAGCGGGTCTCTGCCTATGCGCGCGCCGTAATAGAGGTGCTCTGCATATCCGAATTTGTTAATGAAAAAAGCGTAGGTCGTGCTTTTTCCTTCAAGATAAAAGGTTTTCGTTTGCTTGTCGTAGACGATAGCCATAGCGTTCTCCTTGGTTTTTTTACTTGCACCTAACATTATACACCACCGAAATGCAAAAATCAATAGACTTCTCGCCTAAATAAGCGAAAAAATCCTTTGATGCCGCACGGTATCCGTCTTCGTTTTCTAATAAATTAGAATTTGCGGTTGGCGTCGGTTAATGTTGACAATTCAGGGGGCGCGATTTTGTAAGAGTTGCACAAATAAGAGGAGCGAAAATCGTGCGAGTTGCCGATTGGAAATCCTGTGGCAATCTGTTATAATGTGTATGTTCAAAAAAACTTTTTTAAGGAGAAACAAAAATGGCAGGTCTTTCACTCAGACACATTTACAAGAAGTACCCCGGCGGCGTTGTTGCCGTTTCCGACTTCAACCTCGAGATCAAGGATAAGGAGTTCCTTATCTTCGTTGGTCCTTCGGGATGCGGTAAGTCCACCACCCTTCGTATGATAGCAGGCCTTGAGGAGATTTCCGAGGGCGAGCTCTACATCGGCGACAGATACGTAGACGACGTAGCTCCTAAAGACAGAGACATCGCGATGGTGTTCCAGAACTACGCTCTTTACCCCCACATGACCGTGTTTGATAACATGGCTTTCGGTCTTAAGCTCCGTAAGGTTCCCAAGGAGGAGATTAAGAGACGCGTTGAGGAGGCTGCAAGAATCCTT
>JAZOMD010000145.1:0-4952 GCA_045653745.1 Eubacteriales bacterium
TAAAAATTTAATGTCAATCATTTTATATTCTCCTTTTTTATTAATCAAAAAAACAAAAAAAGCACCCCGTCCGACAAAAATGGGACGAAATGCTCCGTGTTGCCACCCAAATTACCGCAAAAAGCGGTCTCTCTAGCACTCTGTAAGGGGAGCGCCCCTCGACTCTCGCCGAACGCTCGGGAAGCGGAAAACGACGCCCTCTGCCTGCTCGCACCTACCGCAGACTCTCTTAAAGGAAGGCTCTATCGCATTTTCTTCCGTCAATGCACTATATATTATAAACTATTTGTAGGGAGATTTCAAGTGTTTTTTAAAATTTTAATTCCCACTGCGTTTTTTTCCGAGCACGCGGCAGAAGAAGGCGCGCCACTCGGCTCTGTCGAGGCGGATTATGCCGACTATAACGAAGGTGGAGATAACGGCGTGGGTTATTATTGCGGTGGGTGCTGCGAAAATATCATAGGTAAGCCAGAGAAGACAGTTCACCGCGCTGAACGCACGGCAGGCGGCAGAGCTCTTCTGCACTATCGAGACGGCAAAGAACCAGACCGCAGCACAGGAAATAAGGTCAACTGCCGAGGTGTATAGCACCGCCGTCACACCTGCGTAGCCTGCCATAAAGAGTGCCGTCAGCCAAAGTGGGAAAGAGATTTCCTTTCTCATCAGAATAAAGCTGACAACAACCTGCGCTATCGCGAGCAGGGCGACACCTATTGCGGAAACGGCGCCCTCTATTACGTACTGCGCGACGAGAAAGCTATTTGAAAAAAGCTGAAGCGCGAGAACGTAATTCATTCTCTTACACTGCATACTGAAAATTGTAAGAACCGTGCTGAATACTCCGAAAATCAGCGATATTACTTCAAGCGCGCCCATAATTCCCTCCGACAAAATCTTACTAGGAGATTTTAGCACATCTTCCACCGATTGTCAATCGGTTTTACCGGAAAAGTCGGGAAAGCTTTCGTGGAATATTCCCCACCGCTTTCGCATAGTCTTCTGTAAGAACGCTTTTCTTGGAGGAATTTTTATGACCGATAACTCGATATACAAGGACGTTGCAGCGCGCACGGGCGGTGACATTTACATAGGCGTGGTAGGGCCTGTAAGAACCGGCAAGTCCACCTTTATCCACCGCTTTCTCGAGAGCGCGGTGCTCCCGAACATCAAGGACGAAAACGACAGAGCGCGCACCGTAGACCAGCTTCCGCAGAGCGCAAGCGGCAGGACGGTTATGACGACCGAGCCGAAGTTCGTGCCCGACGAGGCGGTGTCCATCACCCTAGGCGACGGAGCTACAATGCGCGTGAAGATGGTGGACTGTGTCGGCTATATGGTAGACGGCGCTTTGGGTGCAGAGGAAGACGGCACCGAGAGAATGGTAAAGACCCCTTGGTCGAAGAAGGCTATGCCCTTCTCCGAGGCGGCGGAGCTCGGCACGAGCAAGGTTATCGGCGAGCACTCGACTATTGCTATGCTCGTTACCACCGACGGCACTATTTCGGATATTCCGAGGGAGAGCTACGTCGGCGCAGAGGAGCGAGTGGTACGTGAGCTGCGCGAGCACGGAAAGCCCTTTGCAATAGTCCTCAATTCGGCGGACCCGAGCTCGCTCTCTGCGCGTGCGCTTGCAGACGAGCTCGAAAAAAAGTACGCAGCGCCCGTTGCGCTCGTATCCTGCCCCGAGCTCGATAGCGAGGACGTTTTCGGAATACTCTCGCTCGTGCTCTCGGAATTCCCCGTCACCTCTCTTACCTTCGAGCTGCCCGAATGGACCGAGGCGCTGCCGCGCGAGCACGCTCTCTGCACGGGGATACTCTCCGAGGTGCGTGCATTCGCAGACGAGGTGGAAAGGCTCGGAGACATAGAGCGCGCCCTTCCCTCACACCCGCGCTTCAAGCTCGCCTCGGCGAACGCCGCCGACGGTACGGCAAGCCTCACCGTGCCTCTTGAAAGAGAGCTGCTCTACGAAACGATGAGCGAGGCGATAGGGCTCGAAATCCAAAACGACAAGGAGCTCTTTACGACGGTGAGCGCTCTTGCAAGGACAAAGCGCGAGTACGAAAAAATCGCCGCGGCACTCACAGATGCCGAAAGCCTCGGCTACGGAATAGTTATGCCGAAAAGAGAGGAGCTTATCATCGACGAGCCGCGCGTTGTGAAAAGCGCGGGCGGCTACGGCGTGCGCATTGCGGCACGGGCAGAATCTCTCCACCTGATAAAGACCGAGGTGCGCGCCGAGCTCAACCCCGTCATAGGCAGCGAGGAGCAGGCAGGCGAGGTGGCAAAATTCCTCGGCGACGAGTACACCGAATCTCCCGACAGAGTCCTCGGCTACAATATGCTCGGGCGCTCGGTTTACGATATGGTGAGCGACGCTATGCAGGCAAAGCTCACGAATCTCCCACCCGACTCCAGGGAGAAGCTCGGAGAAACGCTCGGCAAGATAGTCAACGACGGCGCGAACGGTCTTATCTGTATTTTGCTGTAAAATAGCGGATTTTGTAAAGCGAGATTTACAAATATCGGGTTTTGACGAAAGACGTCGCCCGAAAAGCCGAAAAGTCGAAAGCCTTTTTATATATCCTATTGACAAATCGGTTAAAATGGTTTATAATGTTTTATAGACCATACGGGGACGTAAAGGTTTCGACAGGGGTCTTGATGTATGATAAGCGTGGCGGGCAGGATAATCCCGTAAAACTGTCCAAACTTAAAATTAAACGACAACTCTAAAGTTGCTCTTGCAGCGTAAGCTGCAGTCGCGGTCATAAGACCGCCCGTACCGTGGGAGAGGACTACGGCTCCCACCGTGCGTCAAATCAGTAGTAACTGTGCATCGGGCTTTCGCCCTTGACCCGGTCACACAAAAAAGGGCTACCCGAGTGAGAGCCTGTCCATCGGCGCTCACGAAAGGGAATCCTAAGTAGACGGACTGCCCACGGAGAAGGTTGTACAAACGGGCTTTTGGACACGGGTTCGACTCCCGTCGTCTCCACCAAAAAAGCGAGAGCGCACGCAAGGTGCGCCCTCGTTTTTTTCTTTTTGGTGGAGAACGACTCGGAGTCTCACCCGTTCGCACAACCTCTGCTATGTACGCACCCCTCTGCACAGCGTTCTGCTATGTTCGCACTCACTCTACGTGCGAATCGGGTGCGTATCTCCCACGAAGCCGTGGGAAGCTCGCTTACCTAAGGCGAGTGCGGAGATATTCGCGTAGCGAAACTCCCGTCGAGAAGACCCCCGCCTCTCTCTTTTGCTTTTTGATGACGACTCGGAGTCTAACCCGCTCGAGCGCTCGCGCTCGAATCGGGTGTTGCCGCTCGGGGAAATATTTGTTCTGATTACACTTTTTGAGCTGAATACACGTTAGCTATCCTCGCTTGGCAAGATACCGCAAAGCGGTATGCGCATCTCCCACGAAGCCGTGGGAAGCTCGCTTACCTAAGGCGAGTGCGGAGATATTCGCATAGCGAAACTCCCGTCGAGAGGACTCGCGCCTCTCATATACAAGGCTTGCGCCTTGATGATATCCAGTTCCTACGGAACTCATGCTATCCAACGCTCTGCGTTAATTCCCGAAATCGAAGGCATAGAAAAAACTATCCGCAAGACGAAAAAAACATGTTGACAAACAAAATGGCGTATGATAAAATACAGACAAGTAACAACTGCGTTACATTTTGTGAGGAGACATGCTATGAATATTATTATTGCAAGAATCGGGCGCGGCGAGGTCGTCGAGTTTGCGGCAAACGAGCTCGAGAAATATCTTATGCGCATAGATCCGAAAAGCTTCGTCGAGAGGCGCGTTTACAAAGAGCGCGACGAGAAAAAGGAAAATATTATCTGGGTAGGTCTTGACGGCTCGGTTGAGCCTTCCCTTGACGATACCGTCAAGATTGACGTTAAGGGCGGCGCGGGAATCATTACCGGCTCTAACGAGCGCTCGGTGCTGCTGGCGGTTTACAGATTCCTCTACGAGCTCGGTTGCAGATGGGTGCGCCCGGGTGCTGACGGAGAGGTTATTCCGAGCAAGCGCCTTTACCGCGAGGAAACGAACGTATGCGTTCTCGAGACCGCCTCCAAACGTCACCGCGGCGTTTGTATGGAAGGTCAGATAGCCTACGTGCACGCACGCGATATGATCGAGTGGCTCCCGAAGATAGGTATGAACTCCTACTTTATCCAGCTTCTCTCCCCTACCGCATTCTTCAAGCGCTGGTCTAACGACCAGGTTAGCTGTGACGATATTCCCACAGATCCCGTTGACGACGACGACGTAGACCATATCGCCCTTATGCTCGAGGAAGAAATGGCAAAAAGAGGTATAAGCTACCACGCGGTCGGTCACGGCTGGACCTGCGAGGCGTTCGGCGTGCGCGGCACGGAGTGGAAGCAGAACGACGAGCCGCTTACCGAGGAGTTCGAGCGCGCGATAGCTCTGCGCGACGGAAAGAGAGAGCTCTGGAGAGGCACCGTAGTAAACACCAACCTCTGCTTCTCGGCAGAGTGGGTGCGCGAGAAAATAGTAAAAACGATAGTTGATTACTGCAAGAAGCACCCGACCGTGGACTATCTCCACTGCTGGCTCGCCGACGGTGACAACAACCACTGCGAGTGCGACGAGTGCAGAAAGTACCGCCCCTCCGACTACTACGTTATACTCCTTAACGAGATAGACAAGGCACTCTCTCTTGAGGGAATAGACACGAAGATAGTCTTCCTCGTTTACGAGGACCTTCTCTGGGAGCCCGAGCACTTCCGCCTCGAGAATCCCGAGAGATTTACGATAATGTTCGCTCCTATAAGAAGAAGCTATCGCAGTGCGTTTGCAGACTTTGACCCGAAGGAGCTCGACGACCTGAAGCCCTTCGTGCGCAACAGACTCGAGATGCCCGAGACGGTGGGAGCAAACCTCGGCTACTTCAAGCGCTGGCAGAAGCAGTTCG
>JAZOMD010000146.1:0-5377 GCA_045653745.1 Eubacteriales bacterium
AAACAGAGGGTGAGTTTTTTACCGAGAGAGCTAAAGAGCTCTCCTCGAAGGCTGAAGCTACCGCGAAGGACGGACGTCGGCAAACCGATCAAAACGCGCTCTTGCGTCATTCAATGATTTTTTTCTATTCTGTCCTTTCATGCAATTGTTTTGAAACAATCAACCTTTATTTCTTTTCCCACTTTGCGTAGAGGCAAACTTCCTCGTATATACGCTCGCCTTCTTCGTCAAAATTTATTTCTACAATATCGTTTTCAAAATCCCAAGCATTGAGACACTCGGACTCCTTGTACCACCCCGCAAATTTGTAACCCTCGCGCTTAGGGTTATACGGTGGTTTTACGATTTTTCCGCTTTCTTCAAGTAAATCCACGAAGAAATAGCCTTCGTTGGGGTTGTCATCGTAATTAAACATTAACGCGATATTTGCAGGTAGAATGTTATATCTTTGCTGCAAGCCGTTCTCTTTATAATCGTTGTACAAAGTATCAGGTACTGCATATATCACATCCGAGCGAGGTTCATAATCAATCAAAGTTTTTACGCTTGAGGATATAATGTATTTCACCTCTTTGTAATGGACAACGTCATTTTCGTCACTTTTTCCAACATTAATGTACCTTATATGTTCTGGCGCCACCGCAATCGTCCAAGGGAAATACAATTTTTCAACCCCACCGATTGTAGCAGTTGGATCTGCCATTATTCCACCAGAGTTCCCCACCCTTTTAACAGGAATGCCGTCGATTTCGGGTGGAATATAAAAGGGATCTGTTGCGGTAAAATCCCACCCTACCGAGGTGACGGATAAATAATAATCACCGGCGTTATCACGGCGTTTATCATATTCAACACCGTCGCGCACAATCTCTTTGTGTCCTAATCCACATCCACAAGTGCAGACAAGTATACTTAAAATTAAAAAGCACAAAATTATTTTTTTAAATTTCATATTTTGCTCCTTTCATAATGCCAAAATCGGCAGTTTTGGGATAGGCTTAAGTGCGCCGTTGGATTATCGTTATTCATATACTGCGACTTTCGCTATTCAGAGGCGGTAAAACAAACATCTTTATCACTATTATACCGAAATATAATGCCCTTGTCAATGTAAATTATGGAAAAGCACCAAATAACGAGAAGACTTGGCTAAATTTAAGGAGAATCAAGAAAGTATCATTTGTCCGCGGACCTTCCTCACTGTTCGACCTCACCCGGTACGAGAGACTTAAGAAGCTCGCCCCCGTTCTATAACTAATATACTGTAAAGCTCATATAAACAAGAAACTCTCCCTCGAGAAATCGGGGGACAGCTTTTTGCTGTTTTTAGTTTAGAGTTATAAGGCTCGCTTCACTCGCCGTTATGAATTTGCTACGCAAATGTTATGATATGATTGCCCGTCTAACCTATAGCTTGGGCGTTGCCCAATCATAACAATGCGAAGCATTTCATAACTTATAACTTGCCCGTAAGGGCAATCATAGTTGTAGCGTGATTTGTCCTTTCAGGACGTCACGCCACTCTCGTCCTTATGCTCGAGATAGTAGTCATAGTAGGAGAGAATAACGTCGTTGAAGTGCTCGTCGTCGAGGGTGGTAACGCCGTTCTTTATAAACTCGTCGTCCAAGTAGTCGGCAATCTTCTCGACCAGCTCAGGCTCGAGCTCGACACCGGAGTTCGTGAGCGCGCCGTCAACCTTTTCGGTGAGAGCTGCCTTGTATTCTTCTTCGGTTGCGAAGTCCTCACGCTTGGTCTCGAGGATTCCGCCGTTAATCTCGTCCTTTACCGTGTCGTATATTTCGGTTATATCAGCCCCTGCGCCTATGTGGTCGCCGAGTATTGCAAGAGAGAGCTTGGTCATAGCCGTAACCAGTCCCTTCATGCGCGCATTTTCTTCTATCGCGCCTATGATACGGGATATCGCGGTCTTTCCGTTTTCGTCCTCGGTTACAAGAGCCTCTACCGGGTCGCCGCCCTCGTCGATAGCCTTAAAGAGCTCGGCATCGTCAATAAGGAAATATACCTTCAAGAGCGTTTGCAGGTCGGTGCCGAGATTTTCGCTGTCTACTGTGCGGAATATTTCAACCGCCTCGCCGAGAAGGGTGTCAAACGGAGCTTCGAGCTCGAGGGGAATGTCACCGCTATGAACGGCGTTTGCAAAGCCGGATATAATCGCGGAGAGTGTATTAGATATGTAGTATGAGTCGGTAAGCTCGCTTGTAACCGAGTTGATAACCGCCTTTTCTTCTTCGGTGGGGTTCTTGAAATCAACAGAGGAAAGAGTATCGTAGTTCTCGAGAATCACTTTCGCGAGGAGAACGGCCTCGTCGTGCAGATTAACCTCGACGCCGTCGAGCTTCACCGTAGAGAAGGAATCGAGTATCGCATTACCGCCGATACCGCCAACGAAGTTAAGCACGGGTCCGTCCGAGACCTCGACAATCTCCGCTACCGCTTCCTCGACGTCGCCGTCTGCGCTAAGCGAAGGTGCAG
The DNA here is from genome assembly GCA_045653745.1 of Eubacteriales bacterium. Taxonomy (GTDB): domain Bacteria; phylum Bacillota; class Clostridia; order Oscillospirales; family CAG-272; genus UBA1740. The sequence continues at coordinate 2,495 of JAZOMD010000146.1, forward strand.
TATCCTTGATTATTCCCGCAATGCTGACTACGGGAAGAAGGATTACCGAAGCAACGAGCGCGCCCTCTATCGCACCGATAGCGAGGCCCGAGAGCCTCTTGACAATGCCCGTGCCGCGCTTGATGCCGAGGATACATCTTAATATAAGGGAAAGGAACTTACCTATGATATTTATAATGATGAAGAAAACTACGAACAAAATCGGAAGAATGATTATTCCGAGCGGAAGCGCCAGAATAGCCGTCGCTATGCTGATATCAAATCCTGATACCAAGCTGTAAATATGGTCGGGAATAGAGGGGTAAACCTTGGCAATATCCTCGAGTAGCGCCGTCATATCGGGGTAGCGCGAGAAAAGCTCGTTCCACACGCTCTTTGTTAAGAGATATGCCGCGAGCAGGGAAAGGAGCATAAAGCCCGTATGTATTGCCTGACGGTAGAGGCCGCGGCGAAGACCGTGCAAAAGCTCCCACGCTATCGAGAGGAGAAAGAACACGAGAATTACCGTACCTATAATGGAAATGGCGGAGCCTGATGCATTTGATGTCATAACGATTACCTCTTTTCGTAACTTATATTTTTAAAGTCTTATTATCTGTGAAAAAGGGCTGCCTTCAGAATTGCTATCTGCGTTTTAGCGTCCATTATCTCGCCGCGCTCAACCATAGAAAGAAGGGTGTCGAGAGGGATAAATTCAACCGAGAGAAACTCGTCGTCATCGAGGTGACGCTCCGAGAAGCTTATATCCCTTGCAAGATAAAGGTGTATTTTTTCATTCATAAGTGCAGGGGTGGTATCTATCTCGCCAAGATATACCCACTCCTTTGCTACAGCGCACGTCTCCTCGGAGAGCTCTCTCTTTGCCGCGAGAAGTGGGTCTTCATCGGGAGTATTAAGCTTGCCTGCAGGTATCTCGAGATATTCGCGCCCCTGCGCGTACCTGTACTGCCTCTCCATAACGACCCTGCCGTCGGAGAGTATCGGTATAACCGCAACCGCGCCTATATGCAGGCACATCTCTCGCGTGGAGGTCTTTCCGTTCGGGAGAAGAATTGTGTCCTTTACGAGGTGCAGAACCTCGCCGTCAAAGATTTCTTCGCGCTTGATTTGCTTTTCCGTAAGGCTGCTCATATTTCTTCCTCTTTTTCAATATGGTCGTAGTTATGTAAATTCTTGTTGTCATATCCGGCGCTCTTTGCCGCCTTCAGTGCCGAGAAGTCTATCTGTGAGAGTATAACCGCCGCGAAAACTATTGCACAGCCGATATACTCTCTCGGGCTCATTTTCTCCCCAAGGAATATAGCTCCGCCGAGCACGGCGAACGCCGATTCGAGCGAGAGTATGACCGAGGCGACCGCAGGGTTTGCGTTCCTCTGTCCGACTATCTGCAAGGTGTATGCAACACCGCTTGAGCATATGCCGAGATAGAGAAGCGGAAGTATCGAGTCGCCGACTCCGAGAAAGGCGTCAGGGCCGTCGAAGACGAGAGCGAGCACAAGGTTAAAGATAAACGCCGAGAAAAACTGCACCGCCGACATACGCACTCCGTCGCAGCCGGGCGAGAAGCGGTCTATAACTATTATATGTAAGGCGAATATAACCGCGCAGATAAGAACGTAGGCGTCGGAGAGAGCGATGGTGAAATCCTCTTCTATACAAAGGAAATAGAAGCCCACGACCGCAATAATCACGCTAAGCCATACCGAAAGAGAAGATTTTTTTCTGAGTGCGAGTGCTATTATGGGTACGAAAAGAACGTAGAGCGCGGTGATAAATCCGCTTTTTCCGGCGTCGGTGCCGACGTTCATTCCGAGCTGCTGAAAGGCAGATGCGGCAGTAAGCACCGCACCGCAGATAACGCCGCCGAGAAGCTCTGACTTGCTGAAATCAAACTTTTTAAAAAATTGCCTTCCGTTTTTCGTCAATCTGTCAAGCGTGGGAATAACCAGAAGGAGAAATACCGTTGCTATTATATTCCTCGTGGCACCTATAACGAAGGGGGTAAGCGTATCGGACGCCTTTTGCGCAACGAAGGCAAAGCCCCACAGCATAGCGGCAACGAGGAACATAAGAGAGGATAAATGTCTTTTCATATCTTAACTTTTTTTCCAGGTTGAGGGTGAGAAGAGTATAAGCATAGGGAAAAGTTCGAGCCTTCCTATCAGCATATCGAAGATAAGAACTATTTTCGAGAAGGGAGAAAACCAAAGGTAATTTGCCCAAGGACCAACCTTTGCAAGACCGGGTCCTATGTTGTTTATGCTTGCGGCAACTGCCGTGAAGTTGGTAACGAGGTCGCCCGTGTCGAAGGAAATTGCTATCGCGGAGGCGGCGAAGACGAGGAAGTAGCAGGCTATATACGCGTTGACCGAGCGTACAACCTCGTGGCTCAGGGGTCGGCTGTCCACGGTAATCTTCTTTACCTGACGGGGGTGCACAAGCATTTGTATCTCGCGCACGAAGCCCTTGAAAAGGATTATAATACGCGACACCTTTATACCGCCTGCCGTGCTTCCTGCGCACGCACCGACGAACATTATTATTACCAGCACGGTTTTTGAAAGCTCGGGCCAGAGGTCGAAGTTGAGGGTCGAAAATCCGCACGTCGAAATTATCGAGGACACGGTAAACGCCGCGTGGCGCAGAGCCACGAGGGGCGAGGAAAAGTCGAGGGTGGGGTCGTTAAAAATATTGACCGTGATGATAGCTATTGCCGCGAGCACTATCAGAAGGAAAATCTTGACCTCGGAGTTGAAGGCGTCCTTGAACTTCAGCTTCAGAACGAGATAGTAGGAGTTGAAGTTTACCGAGAAAATCAAAAGGAAGACGGTGACTATTACCTGCTGTATGGGTGCGGCAGAGAGAAAGCTGTCGTTCTTGAAG
>JAZOMD010000147.1:0-11218 GCA_045653745.1 Eubacteriales bacterium
AAAATGCGCGTCTCTTGCCAACAAGAGACGCGCATTGCTTTTTTATTTAGTGAGTGCGGCTCTTATGGTAGCGATTTTTTCGTCCATTTCTTCCTTCGTCCAGTCGGGGTTTACGATGAAGGTGGCAACGCGCTCGAGAAGGTCGATGGTCTTCGGGCACATATCGACGGTGTAATCGGGGATTATATCGCGGTTTGCTTCCATCTTGAAGGGGTCCATAAGCGGATTTACAGAGCCGCGCTTTTCGAGAATGGGAGTCCAGCTGTTGTAGATGTGCCTGTCGGAGCGTGCGGGCAGACCTGCGGCCGTTTTCTCTGCAAAGGCTACCGCTTCTTCCTTAGTCTTAAAGGTGAGGGTGAGGTTTGTGGAAATATCTCCGTCCTCATCGTTTGAGGGAATGAAGGTCGCAAGGTCGGAAATTGCGTTCTTTATGTACTGTCTGTTCTTTCTGAGGTCGGCTATAATTTCGGGAAGACGGCGAAGCTGTACGCGCAGGATAGCGCTCGTTATCTCGTTTGTGCGGAACTCGCTTCCGCAGAAGGGAGTGGTCTTGATGGAGTCGAGCTGGTTGCCGAAGAAGGCTATCGCGTTGCTGTCGTGGTATATGAGAGCTTTTTCGAAAACGTCACGGTCCTTGGTGAGGAATGCGCCGCCCTCGCCTGCGGTGATTATCTTGAAGTAGTTGAAGCTGAGCGCGCCTGCGTCACCGATGGTGCCAAGGTGCTCTCCGTGATAGCTACCGCCGTCTGCCTGGCAGGCGTCCTCGACGATGAAAAGATTGTGCCTTTTTGCGATGTCTGCGAGGGCGTCCATATTGCAGGGGTAGCCGCAGATATGCACGGGGAAAATAGCCTTTGTGGCAGGGGTAATCCTTCTTTCGACGTCCTCGGGAGAGATGGTGAGGGTTTCGTCAACCTCGGCAATTACGGGGATAGCGCCTACCGCAACAACCGCCATAGCAGTTGCAATATAGGTGTAGGCAGGAACGATAACCTGGTCGCCGGGGCCTATGCCGAGTGCAGAGAGCGCAGAAACGAGAGCCGCGTGTCCGCTCGTCATAAGAATTGCGTAGGGGGATTTGAAATATTCGCGCAGGTCTTCCTCTGCGTGCATAGATTCTTTGAGCGCTGCGTTTACCTTGAAGAGCTTCTTTGATTCGATAACTCTCTTGACCGCCTCGATTTCCTCTTGTCCTATTCTGTACATATCTTATATCTCCTTTAAGTAATTGTAGCTTATTTCTATATCCGAAAGTGGGTCGGCGCACTCGTCTTCCTCGACTACCAGCGTGCTTATGCCGCATTTTTTTGCCGTGTCGATTATGCCGCGCATATTCATATTACCTTCGCCAAGTGCCGCAAAGGTCTGCCCCTCTGCCGTGCGCGCCATATCCTTTAAGTGGAGAATGGAAATTTTATCCTTATATTTCTCTATAAAGTCTCTTACGTCGATGCCGCCGTGCTGGAGCCAGTAGGTGTCCGGCATAAGACGGACTGTCTCGGAAAACTCCGAGAGTAAAATGTCCATAACCGTCACCGAGCCCTCTGCGCGGATAAACTCTGCCGAGTGGTTGTGATAGGAAACGGTGTAGCCTCTCTTTTTGGCTTCTTCTGCGATGGCGTTCGCCCTTTTTGCAAAGGCGCGCGCACTCTCTGCCGTCTTGACGTTCGAGCTGAAGCCGATGTCCTTTGCCCCCGTGCTTTCCATAATAGAGAAAAGTCTATCGGCAAACTCCTCTGCGACCTCGACGTCGGTGAGCACGCCTATAACCGGCATCTCGCATACGGCTGCCGCACGGGCAAAGCCCTCGAGCCTTTCGATATTTCCGTAGGGCTGTACGCAGTCGTAGCCCATTTCTTTGATTTTCTTTAGAGTTTGCACGCTGTCCTCGTCGCCCTTCATAAGGCGGCGAACGGTGTATAACTGAAGACCTATCATAAAAAGACCTCTCGAATCTGCCACTATGGCGTATCATACGACCTCATTATAGCATAGAGAACCGACCTTCGCAATGGGAAATCTTCTAAAGTAATTCACAAAAATTTACACGACTAAATTTGAGAATCCCCGATTTTTCTCCTTGACAACAGGCGAAAAAGGTGCTAAAATTGAAATAAACGAGCAACAAAGCGGTTTTTATCCCCGAAAATTTAAAGGAGAGCCCAAAATGCTATACCAAAAAAATCTGCCCGACGAGAGCCCATTTCTCCTCATTCTTCAGGAGAACAGGCACACCTTTGCCGAGCACAGACATTTTGATATTGAATTTAACTACGTCATACGCGGAAGTGTCAATCTTACCGTGGGCAGAGAACACCGCACCGTGCGCGCGGGGGAGTTGAATTTCATAGCGGCAGGTAAGGCGCACGAGTTTTTCGGCTCGGACGAGGATAATCTCATTATGACCGCGGTGGTTGGACTCTCGTTTTTGCGTAAGTTTTACGATGCGTTTGCCGACGCGAGCCTTAATTCGCAGATAATCACCCTTGACGATTCGAGCGAGGTAAAGAGAAAGCTGCGCGCCGCACTCGACCGCATAGCCGAGAATTTTTATAGCGGCAGCGAGAACGCCGAGATGCTTAAAACCGCCTGGCTCTACGAGGCGTGCGCATATCTTTTCGAGGAGCTTTGCGGCTCTCGCGGCGGCAGGGGAGAATCGGCGGTGCGCACCGAGGCGAATATAGAGAAGGCGCTCGAGCTTATCTACTACGACTATAAAAGCAGGATAACCGTGGACGACGCGGCTCGCCTTACGGGCTACGGAAAGAGTAATTTCTGCCGTATTTTCAAGAGAGTGACGGGCACGGGCTTCCATAAGGCACTTAACGAGCGGCGAATAAAAAAGGCGTGCGAGCTTCTTTTGGAGACCGACCTGCCCGTCTCCGAGGTCGGCTTTGAGGTCGGAATTCCCGATGCGAAAAGCTTCTGCCGCACCTTCAAGGAGACTATGGGTGCGACCCCCGGCGCGTGGCGCACACAGAATAAATAAAAATCCTTGCTCTGTATGGGGCAAGGATTTTTTGTTAAAATGAAAGGTGTGGTAGCTTGAAACGTTTGGTTTTGCAAACTCTTATTTGCAAAAATCACATAAACAAGGCTGCTGCGCCGAGAAGGCCCGCCTTGTTTCCGAGCTCTGCAACCTTTATTGCAACCTTGGGGCCGCGCTCTCCTGCGAAGATTTGAGAGTTGATAGCCTCGGTAAGCGGAATGATAAGGGCATCGCCCTCTGCGCTTACGCCGCCGCCGATAATAATTGCCTCGGGACGGAATACGTTTGCAATATCGGTAAGACCTGCCGCAAGGTAGCCGATGTAATTATTCACGACGTCGCGTGCTGTGGGGTCGTTTTCTTTATTCTTGAATGCGGTTGCGCCGTCAACCTCGTCGAGGGTCTTCGCAGTCTTCCACATAAGGCTCTCGGGGTGTGCCTCCATAGCGCGCTTCGTGTCGCGGATAAGTGCCGTAGCCGAGGCGTATGCCTCGAGGCAGCCGCGTCTTCCGCAGGTGCAGAGCTCGCCGCCGTCTATAATTACCGAGTGTCCTATTTCCGCGCCTGCGCCATGGTTGCCCTCGTAGAGAGCACCGCCGAGAACTATTCCGCTTCCGACACCCGTGCCAAGCGTTATCATTATAGCGTTTTCAAGAGACTTTCCGCCGCCGAATTTTACCTCGCCGAGTGCGGCAACGTTAGCGTCGTTTGCAATCTTCACGGGAAGACCGGTGAGCGCCTCTACGCGCTTGCTTATCGGGAAGTTTTCCCACGCAAGGTTGTTTGAGTAGGTAACTACGCCTGCGCGGCTGTTTATCATACCGGGGACGCCGATGCCGATGCCTACCATATCACTCGCCGAGAGATTAAGCGATTGCATAAGGCTCTTTGCAAGAGAGGCTATGTTTTCCGCAACCGCCTCTGCGCCGCCCTCTGCGCCGGTGGGCACCTTGTCGCTTACGAGTATTCTTCCGAGGTCGTCAACTATACCGCCCTTGATAAAGGTTCCTCCGAGGTCTATTCCAACGTAGAGCTTTCTGATTTCGGTCATTATGAGTACCGCCTCTCCTTCGATTTTTATTTTTCCGTCCTGTGCAGGGATAAAGAAGGTATCGGCTGCCGAGAAGGGATTTCCGTCTATTATGCCCGTTCCGCTAACGGCAGATACCGCGCGGAAGCTTGCCGCGTCGGTAGGAATATCCGCCTCGCCTGCGAGGTTGATTTTCGTTACCGTGAAATATTTGCTGACACCTATAATTTCACCGCCGTCTACGGGTATATGCAAATCATTGTTTACAAATTTCGAGAGATTCGTGACCTTCTTCGCCTTTTCTATATGGAGCTCGCGCCCCTTGCCGTTCTTGTCAACTCTGCCCCAGTCGTATACGCGGTAGGTGAGATTTGAGTTCTGCTGTATCTCGGAGATAAGAGTACCTTTGCCTATTGCGTGTATAGTGCCCGAGGGGATAAAGTAGGACTCCCCTGCCTTTACGGGGAAGAAGTTCATAAGAGAGGTGAGCGAGCCGTCGGTGATACCCGCCTCAAGCTCCTCTCCCGTTATATCGCGCTTAAAGCCGAGGTATATTCCTGCACCCTCGCTCGCTTCTACAATGTACCACATCTCGGTTTTGCCGAAGCTGTCTTCGTTTTTAAGTGCGTACTCGTCCGAGGGGTGAACCTGAACCGAGAGGTCGCTCTCTGCGTCGATAAACTTTATAAGGGTAGGGAAGAAGGGGAAGTCGAGTGCGTTTTTACCGAGGTCCTCGTCGCTTGCCGCCTCGCAGAGGGTGCGCCCGTCGGGAATTTTACATTCTCCGTCCTTGTGGTAGGAGAGCTCCCAGGTCTCTGCAAGAGGTGTAAGCTCGGTTACCTTTCCGTATTTTTCCTTTAATTTAGTACCGCCCCAGAGATTATCCTTCTCTGCAGGGATAAGCTTTACAGTATTCAGCATCTTAATTACCTTTCTTGTTTTTTCTTGAGCTTGAGTATCTTATGAGTCCGACGACCGAGGAGATAAAGATTACCGTCTCGTAGATTATGCCTGCAATAGAGAATGCGAAGACGTTGTAGAGCGCGGTGACCGGTCCTTTGACGAGCATAGCGTAGCGCACGCCCTTCGGGGGAAGGAGTGCAAAGGAGAGCGTGTTGATAAGCAGGCCTGCAAGAAGGAAGACTGCATACCACGCCTCGGCGGTAAGAAGAGTCAGAATTACGCCGAGCACGCTGAAAAGTATGGGTAAAAAGATTCCGCTTTTTCCTGCCTTGTCGCGGAAGTAGTAGGCAACGCCCATAACTGCCGCAAGCAGATTTATCGCCACGCCTGCCCACGCGCCTATCATAACGTAGTGGAGCGCGAAGCAGAGAGTCGTTGTGAGCTGCCAGAATATTATTCCTCTCGAGGTCTTCGCCTGAAAGGAGATGAAGCCGAGAACTATCGGTACTATACCGAAGATTTGGCCTATAAGAGGGATTATTTCGTCAAACATTTTTGTTGCTCCTGTGCGTTTTGCGTGTTTTTGTAAAGTTTTATTTGCTTATATTCCGTTTTTTGGAGTATCTGATAATTCCGACGACCGAGGAGATAAACACCGTGCTCTCGTATATTAAACCTGCGATAGAGAAGGAGAAGACGTTATACATAGCCGTAACGGGAGCCTTCACGAGCATGAGGTAGCGCACGGGCTTTGGCGGCAGGAGTGCAAAGGAGAGAGTGTTTATCAGTAGTCCCGTAAGCATAAACAGCGAGAACCACGCCTGCCAGGTGAGGGCGGTGGTGATTATGGCGAGTACGCTGAAGAAAATCGGGAAAAACAGGCTCTTATTGCCAGCCTTGTCGCGGTAGTAGTAGCAAATTCCCTTTATAACCGCAACGAAATTGAGTGCCGCTCCGGTCAGCGCTCCTATCATCAGATAGTGGAGAGAAAAGCCGAGGGCGGTTGCAAGCTGCCAGAATATTATTCCTCTCGAGGTCTTCGCCTGAAAGGAAAGAAAACCGAAGATTACGGGCGCTATGCCGAAAATCTGCCCTGATATGAAAAGTATATCGTCGAACATAGCTTATCCTCAAACGTAAAATTTCGGCGGCACGGGCTTCTCGTCGGAAAGTGGGTCGCGCCCTTCGGGATTGTTATATATTTTCTCGAGAACTCTGTAAATATCGCGCGCCGAGCAGAGCTGCGCAGGGGCGTTACCGATAAAGCCGTCCTTTATTATTCTATGATAGCGGAAGGGGAGCTCGAACTTCGAAAATCTGAGCGACACGTCACCGTACATCGACTCGTCAAACCAGTGCATACTGTGCTCGATAATCTCGCCCGAGAGAAGCTTTACCTTAAAGGGGCGCATATCCCCTGTCATTCTGTTCTCGACCCCGAGCATTTCCTCGACCGAGTGAATGTAGGTATTCTTTGCCTGACCTACGCCGACGAGGAGAATCTGGCCGTCGAGCTCACGGAGTCTTCCGTAGCAGCTGTCAGGCGCTGTCGGGCTGTCAACCTTGTCCTCGTTCTTTGAAAACTCGAGAGCTCTTTCTCTGTCGCCGAAAATTACCATAGAGTGCGAGGGGTTGACGGTTCTGATGCCGCGCCCGTCCTCGGTTGCGATAATGGGGAATGCACCGAGATGGCTCTCGCTCGAGGACATATCGAGCATAATGGGCTTTATCACGTTGCGCCCCGTGTGTGTCGGCAGGCAGAAAAGGCCGCCGTCCTTCGTAAAATATTCGATAAACGCATCGAGAAGGCCTTTTGCACCGCCTTCAACCTCGCCGACCGAGCGCAGAGCCGTGTGCATAAGCACTATTCGATCGCGTCTTGCACCCATAGCCTCAAGGCTATCCCAAATATCCTTTTTAGTAAACATTATTCCTCCGCGCGTGCACGCGCTCACAAAACTACTATCAATAATAATATCACAAACCGCGCCGTTTTTCAAGAGTAAAAGAAGATATTTATTTTAGCACGTAAAGAAAAACGAGGGAGACTTTTCAGCTCCCTCGGGGAAAGCGCTATTGCTCTGTGTAGAGGTCGACCGTCTCGCACTTGGTTTTAATAAACCTTATGAACTCTGCGCGCTCCTCGCCCGACGAAAATGCCGTGCGCGGCAGAATAAAGCCGCCGAGATTATTTACGTGAAGATATATTTCGCTCGTTCCCACAATGCTCACTCTCTCGACTAGAGAATATTTCTGCTCGGCGCGGCTTTCGGGGGTGGTCTCTGTAAAATAATCGTCGAAAAACTCCATCTCCACGTTCGGTGCATACGCCATCTTGCCTTTTTTCGCAAGGCTCTTGACATGTCTTTTGAGCGCTCTCGCGAAGAGGGGCTTAGAGAAAATCTCCATAATCACAAGTGCCAAAATAAGCGGCACTGCGAATACAAAGCCTAAATCCGAAAAGTCGGAGAGAAGCAGAGCAAGAAATGCTGCAAGCATGAATATAGCCGCTATCATTATCCGCAGGCTTAGAACTTGCTGCTTTCCGTAGGGAGAGCGAAGCTGATGAAATAAATTGAATTTCAGATAGTCCTCGTCGGTCAGGTCGATTTTTAACTTAAAACAGCTCATAATGTAATCCTTTGTTTACTTAAACTTGTGTTCGTTCTCCTTGAAGAACTCGAAATAGGTTCTAACGGATTCGAGCTCCGTCCATCTTTTCGTTTCGGGCGGCGTCGTGTCGATGTCGTATATCGTCGCGTGCTCGGTGGAGAGAAGGAAGGGGGAGTGGGTGGATATAATAAACTGGCAGCCGTGATTTCTTACCGAGTCCTCGATAAAATACTTCAGCTGAATCTGGTTCTCGGCGGAAAGGCTGTTTTCGGGCTCGTCGAGAAGATAAAGAGTATTCTCGCCGATAGCGTCCACAAAGTACGCGAGCGCGCTTTCTCCGTTTGAGCGCTCCCTTATGTTTCTTAGAAGATTCTTTCTGAGAAAAGAGGACTGCGATTTATTCGGGTTGCGCATATCCGACGCCCTTTTCCATCTCTCGTAGTCGTCAAGACCCGTGAGAAGATTAGGCTCGGGGTTTGTCACCTCGTTTATATATTCGCGCACGAGCACCTCGCGCTTTTCGTCAATTCCGTCGTTCAGTCTGCGGATATCGAGCACGCGCTCAAAAACGCCGTCGCTCGTGATTATCTCGCTTCCCCTCGGTATGCCGCGCTCGAGGGTGTAGTCGCACAGCTCTACGTAGTCCTCGAAGAAGTCGGTGCGGTTGTAGGGCGTGCTTCTTTTAAGAGAGAACTTTTCTGCGATAACGTTTAGGAGCGTGCTTTTTCCGCTACCGTTGTTGCCGTAGAAAATCGTAACGTCGTCAAAGAAAAATTCGGGAAGGGCGCGGTATCTGAATACCCCGAATGGGTAGTGGGAGTCGTAGCAGGTTTTCTTTGCCTTGGGGCTTCCTATGAAAAAATCTTCCTCGCTGTCCTTTGTAGGAAAGGAAAAGCTCTGTAAATATACCACGAAAACACCGCCTCTCTTTGAATTGTATAATCAGTATATCACAAAACACGTGCGCTGTCAACGCAAAAGTTAAGGGCCGACCAAGCGGTCAGCCCTTTGCCGATTTTTATTAGCGTCTTGTGCTTGCAAGCGCCTCGGAAACGATTTTTTCGATTTCCTCTGCCGCGCACTCTACGGGTGCGGTTGACTTGAAGGATTTGTCTCTCGATGCAATCTCAACGATGTTCTGCTTCATATTTCTCGGGCTTACGATAACTCTGTAAGGAACGCCGAGAAGGTCTGCGTCCGAGAACATTACGCCTGCGCTGATGTTTCTGTCGTCGTAGATAACCTCAACGCCCTTTGCGGTGAGCTCTGCGTAGAGCTTGTCGGCGTACGCCTTTACCTCGGCGTCGTCCGAGCGAACCGCGCACAGGTGAACCTGCCAGGGAGCGATGGCGATAGGCCAGATAGGACCGTAATCGTCGTGGAATACCTCGCAGATTGACGCCGCAAGTCTGCCGACGCCTATACCGTAGCAGCCCATAATGGGATACTGCGTGTTTCCTTCGGCATCGGTGTAGGTCATACCCATAGACTTCGTGTACTTGGTGCCGAGCTGGAAGATGTTTCCGACCTCGATACCGCGGGAGATGGTGATAGCCTTCTTTCCGCACACGGGGCAGATGCCGCCTTCTTTTATCTTAGAGAAATCGTGGTACTCTGCATTCGGTACGTCTCTTTCCATATCGAGACCCGTGTAGTGATATTCTTCCTCGTTTGCACCGCAGGAGAGGTTGTTCATTCCCTGAAGGGAGCTGTCGTAAAGTACGGTTATTCCGTCCGGAAGACCGACGGGGCCGATATAGCCTGCGTTGAGCCCCGACTCGAGCGTGATAAGCGCAGGGTGGATTTCATAGCCGAGGAAGTTCGTGAGCTTGGTCTCGTTAACCTCGAGGTCGCCTCTGAGGAAAAGAACGATATAATGGTCGTCGGAGTTCCTCTGATATACGACGGCCTTGCAAGAGGTTTTCTCGTCACAGCCGAGGAAAGAGCATACCTCCTCGATGGTGTGAATGTTCGGGGTGTGAACCTTCGTGAGCGCCTCGGACTCTGCGGTACGGGTGTACTCGGTGATGTTCGGAGCCGCTTCCATATTAGCGCGGTAGTTACACTCGGGGCAGATAACGATGGAGTCCTCACCGATGTCGGTGAGAAGCATAAATTCGTGCGAAATCTTACCGCCCATCATACCCGAGTCAGATGCAACCGACACGACCTCGGGAATGCCTGCTCTTGCAAAAATGCGCTCGTACGCCTTGTGGCACTTGTCGTAATATTCTTCGAGGTCCTCTTGGCTCGTGTGGAAGGAATAAGCGTCCTTCATAGTGAACTCACGCACGCGGATAAGTCCCGACTTCGGTCTTGCTTCGTCGCGGAACTTGGTCTGTATCTGATAAATCATAAAGGGGTACTTCATATAGCTCTGTCCGTATTCGCGCACGAGCTGTACTGCCGCCTCCTCGTGAGTCATACCGAGAACGACGGGGCTTCCGTTACGGTCCGAGAAGCGCGCCATCTCCTTGCCGATGCTCTCGTATCTGCCCGACTCCTGCCAAAGAGAAGCAGGCATTACTACGGGGAAGCTGACCTCCTGACCGTCTATTGCGTCCATCTCCTCGCGCAGAATCTGCTCAATTTTGCGAGTGATACGCTTGAGCGGCATATAGGACGAGAATATACCGTTTGCAACGTACTTCATATAGCCGCCGCGAACCATCAATGCGTGGCTCTCGACAGAGCAATCCGAGGGTTTTTCCTTAAATCTTTCTCCAACGAGTTTTTCGAGTTTCATATATATACCTCCAATTTTTTCAAACAAAAAGCCCTAAGCCGACTAAAAATCAGCTTAGGGCGAACTAACAAAATCAGTCCGTGGTACCACCTAAATTCGGATAATATCCGCGCTTGTCGGTACGGGAAATCCGATACCGTATCTCTGTGACGGGAGAACCCGACGATGCTTACTGCAATGTTCGGCTCGCAGCTCCAAGATGGGTTGGGTATCCCCCTCGTAAAGGCTTACACCAACCGCCTTCTCTCTTTGCCGCACGGGATACTTAATATTTCTTATCATAGCTTTTATTATTCAGTTGCGGTTATTATAACATAAAAATAATGCGTTGTCAAGGGATAACGGTGAGTAATTTTAAAATCCGGGATTATGATTCCAAAAAGCTTCCGTTCTTTAATGCCTCAAGCATAATCTTCGCACTGCTTATATTGGTTGCAAGCGGAATCTTCTGGACGTCGCAAAGACGAAGCAGGGCGGAAACGTCGGGCTCGTGAGGCTGCGCGGTAAGCGGGTCGCGCAGGAAAATAATCAGTCCGAGCTCGCCGTTCGCAAGCATTGCGCCTATCTGCTGGTCGCCGCCGAGAGGACCGCTTTTCATTCTATGTATCGGAAGCGCGGTTTCTCCCATAATCAGCGTTCCGGTCGTTCCGGTTGCGTAGAGCTCGTAACGCGCAAGTACGTCCTTATAGTGCTTTGCGAGCTCGATAATTTCTTCCTTTTTCTTGTCGTGTGCAATTAAAGCGATTTTCATATAATCTCCTTTCGATAAAACAGAGTCATTTTTTGAAAAGTCATACGGTTCTTTCGGCGGTAGTACCGCCTTTTCCTGGTTTAGTATAGCATAAAACTCGCGCGTAGTCAAGTAGCTTGTGCGATGCAATCCGGTCCGGCGCGCGAGTGTCGCCCCCGGAACGAGAAAAAACGCTCCTCAAAAGAG
>JAZOMD010000148.1:0-2242 GCA_045653745.1 Eubacteriales bacterium
GATCGTAAAGTAATTTACTAGATATTAATTTTTTAAAAGGAGAACATAAATTATGGCAGAACTTGTTTTTTCCAAAGAAGTGGAAAATATGTGCGTTGTTGCCAAGGGACCTAACCACGGTCCTGCTCCCATTCCTGAAGAAGGCAAATGGGTAAAGGCAAAGGACATCGCAGACATCTCGGCTTACACTCACGGTGTGGGCTGGTGCGCACCTCAGCAGGGCGCTTGCAAGCTTTCGCTTAACGTTAAGGACGGTATCATTGAGGAGGCTCTCGTTGAGACCATCGGTTGCTCCGGTATGACTCACTCCGCAGCTATGGCGGCAGAGATCCTTCCCGGCAAGACCATTCTTGAGGCTCTTAACACCGACCTTGTTTGCGACGCTATCAACACCGCTATGCGTGAGCTTTTCCTTCAGATAGTTTACGGTCGTTCGCAGTCTGCATTCTCCGAGGGCGGTCTCGTTATCGGAGCAGGTATGGAGGACCTTGGTAAGGGTGAGCGTTCGATGGTTGGTACTATGTACGGTACTAAGGCTAAGGGCGTTCGTTACCTCGAGATGACCGAGGGCTACTGCACGAGAATGGCTCTTGACGCTGATAATCAGGTTATCGGCTACGAGTTCGTTTCTCTCGGTAAGATGACCGACTTCATCAAGAAGGGCATGGAGCCTAACGAAGCATACGAGAAGTCTAAGGGTACTTACGGCAGATTTGCAGAGGCTGTTAAGTACATAGACCCCCGTAAAGAGTAATAAGGAGGAAGTATAGATGGCACATTTTGAAGGTTATGAAAGACGCGAGGCGAAGATTCTCGCAGTTCTTAAAGAGTATGGTATTTCCTCTATCGACGAGTGCAAGGCTATCTGTGATGCAAAGGGAATTGACCCCTACAAGATAGTTGAGGAGACTCAGCCTATCGCGTTCGAGAACGCAAAGTGGGCGTACACCGTAGGCGCAGCTATCGCAATTAAGAAGGGCTGCACTAAGGCTGCTGACGCAGCAGCTGCTATCGGTATCGGTCTTCAGGCATTCTGCATCCCCGGCTCCGTTGCAGAGAACCGTAAGGTTGGTCTCGGTCACGGTAACCTCGGCGCAATGCTTCTTTCCGATTCTACCGAGTGCTTCTGCTTCCTCGCAGGTCACGAGTCCTTTGCAGCAGCAGAGGGCGCTATAAAGATTGCTCTTAACGCAAACAAGGTTAGAAATAACCCCCTTCGCGTTATCCTTAACGGTCTTGGTAAGGATGCCGCTATGATAATTTCCCGTATCAACGGCTTCACCTACGTGCAGACCGAGTTCGACCCCTTCACCGAGGAAGTAAAGGTTCTTTCCGAGACCGCTTACTCGAATGGTGACAGAGCTAAGGTTAAGTGCTACGGCGCTGACAGCGTTCCCGAGGGCGTTGCTATAATGAGACTCGAGCACGTTGGCGTTTCCATCACCGGTAACTCTACTAACCCCACCAGATTCCAGCACCCCGTTGCAGGAACCTACAAGAAGTGGTGTAACGAGAACGGCGTTAAGTACTTCTCCGTTGCTTCCGGCGGTGGTACCGGTAGAACCCTCCACCCCGATAACATGGCAGCAGGCCCTGCTTCCTACGGTATGACCGATACTATGGGTAGAATGCACGGCGACGCTCAGTTCGCTGGTTCTTCCTCCGTTCCCGCTCACGTAGAAATGATGGGTCTCATCGGCGCAGGTAACAACCCCATGGTTGGTATGACTGTTGCTGTTGCAGTTGCTGTTGAGGAAGCTTCTAAGTAATTCCTTGATTTTCAAGGCTTTTTTGGAGCTTTGAAGGAGCATTGTAAAAGTCTTTTTACGAAAATTTAATACAAAAAAGTTGGACACATCATTTTCGCGTTTTGCGGTGTGATGTGTCCAATTTATTTTTATATAAAAACGGAGGATTTTTACGATGAAAAAGCTTAAAATGGCAGCTACACAATCTATGACTTTTGAAGAAGGATGTAACAAGTATCTTGAACATTGTCGACAACGTAATTTGAGAGAAGGTACGATAGGGCATTATAGGCAAAGCTACACGCAATTCTACAAGTTTTTTGATCGAAATATGCCCGTGGGAGACATTGACGAGGCTATGTATAAAAACTATGTTTTGTATTTGAAAGCGACTTTGAATAATGATGTAAGTATTAATTCTTATCTTAGAGACTTAATAACGACTTTTCATTTCTTTATGAATGAAGGATATATACCACATTTCAATATGCAGG
>JAZOMD010000149.1:0-6946 GCA_045653745.1 Eubacteriales bacterium
TTCGGCTTCCCCGTTTTGTCATAGATTTCAAGTGCGCGTATAACGCGCTTGACGTTGTTTTTGTGTATAGCCTCGGCGGATTCGGGGTCTACCGAAAGAAGCCTCTCCCAAAGCGCCGTCTTATCCTCCTCGCTCTTTACCGAGGCAAGGATTTTCTCTCTGTACTCGGGGTCTCCCTCGGGGCTTGAGGAGGATTCTCCTCTCAAAAGAGAATCAATATAAAGTCCCGTGCCTCCGACGAACAGAGGAAGCTTCCCCCTCGCCGATATATCCTCCATAGCAAGGAGCGCGTCGCGTCTGTACGCCTCCACGCTGTAAGTCTCGCGAGGGTCGAGGAAATCTATCAGGTGGTGTGGCACGCGCGCTCTTTCCTCGGGAGTAGCCTTTGCGGTGCCTATGTCCATTTTCTTATATATCTGCATCGAGTCCGAGGAGATTATCTCCGCCGAGAGCCTCTCTGCAACAAGGAGCGAAAGCTCGGTTTTACCCGAAGCTGTCGGCCCTGTAATGGCAATAGCCTTCATCATTTTTTACCCATCTTTGAAAGCCACGCGAAAATATCCGCGAAGACCTCGTCTCTGTTAGTTTCGTTAAAAAGCTCGTGGCGCGCGCCCTCGTAAAGCTTAAGCTCTGTATCGTCAGCTCCTGCCGAAAGAAGCCCCTTATACACCGAGCGTACACCCTTGCCGAAGCCGCCGACGGGGTCGGTGTCGCCGCTCATAACGAGGGTAGGCAGCTTTTTCGGATATCTCTTATACCAGCTCTTTTTGTTGCAAAGAGAAAGCATTTTAAAGAGGTCGATATAGCCCGAAAGAGTGAAGCCGAAGCTTGTATACGGGTCGGTAGCTCTGTCACAAACCTGCGAGCCGTCACGGGTAAGCCAGGCACCCTCTCCCTCCGACGGGTCGAAGTGCTTATTGTAGCCCCCGTTTGCAAGCGAGGCGATAAAGGGCGAGCGATATCTCTTACCGCGAAAGAGCGCGATAATTTTACAAAGGAGTATGCCGAAGGGTGCGGCAGGATTTTTGCCTGCCGTGCCGTGAATTATAAGTCCGTCAATGCTCTCGGGATATTCGGTAGCGTAAAGCCTTGCTATAAAAGAGCCCATACTGTGTCCGAGAAGGACTACGGGCAAGGACGGATAGCGCTCGTGAAGAAGCGCGTTCATCGTATGCGCGTCACGCACGACAAGAGAATAACCGTCACGCTCGGCAAAATATCCGAAATCCTCACTTGACGCGGCAGTACCGCCGTGTCCGAGATGGTCGGCGCCGGCAACGACGAAGCCCTCTTTTGTAAAGTAGGCTACGAGGTTTTTATATCTGCCGATATGGTCTATCATACCGTGCGTTATCTGAATAACTCCCCTCGGCTCCCCGTTCTCGGGAATATATATTTCTCCGTGGACGGTGTTTTTTCCGTCACAGGAGGGGAAACCGACACTTTCCGTAAAGTAGCTCATAGTACTCCTATCAGTTGGATTTATACACAAGCTCGGCGACTTCCTCGCCGCCGGGGATAGAGGTGGAAGCACCTCTGCGCGTAACGGTTATCGCGCCTGCGGCGTTGCCGTGCTTTACCGCCGCTCTTATGTCGCCCGAGCGAAGGTATTCAAGAAGGAGTGCCGCGCCGAAGGCATCTCCTGCGGCGGTGGCGTCAACCACCTTATCAACTCTGTACGCAGGGAATGTGAAGTAACGCTTTCCGTCGTAGAGAAATGCGCCTCTGCTACCCTGTTTTATAACTATATATTTACATTTTACGCGCTTTGCAAGGGCGATAGATGCTCTAAGCGAGTTGTCTAGGCTTGTCGGATTTATACCCGTATACTCGAGCACCTCGGTCTCGTTCGGAGCGAAAATCTCCACCTCGGGAAAATTCTCCAGCTCGTACTCACGGCTCGCAGGAGCCGGGTCAAGAAAAATTGGAATTCCCTTTCCTGCGGCAATTTTCGCCGTAGCGAGAGCTATATGGAAGGGCACCTCAAATCCTATATGAACGGCATCGGGCTCGCACTCGAACGCCTCGAGCACAGCCTCGGTCATAATATGCGAATTAGCGCCCGGATAGACGACTATTCTGTTCTCTCCGTCTGCCTCACTCATAACGACGGCAAGTCCCGTCGGGTGGTCGTGGTCTACCTTGACAAACGAGGTATTGACGCCCTGCGCCTTATAAAAATCATAGAGCCTCTGACCGTGAACGTCAGCGCCAAGCTTCGTGACGAAAACGCACTCTCCGCCAAGCCTGGCAATCGCCACGGCGGCGTTTGCACCCTTTCCGCCGGGTGTGTATATAACACCGCCCTCGTCTATGCACGTTTCTCCTCTTTCGGGAACTCTCGTCATACTCATAGACAAATCCATATTGGCACTGCCTACGAGAAGTATTTTTTTCTTTCTTGGCATAACGCAAAATCCTCCGTTACAAGATTTTATCAAAACGCTCTTTCTTCCTCTATAACAGAAAGCTTATAAACTCCTGCACCGCGCACAAGCTCGTTGGCAAGAGCCGCCTCTCTGCCGCGGCAGGTGAATATGAAGCTCTGAACGCCCTCGCCGGCAAGCTCGCCGACAGCCTTCATCATCGAGCGCGCGCGCAGGTTGTCCTGATGCGCGAAGCTCTCGTCAAAGCATACGGGGGGCTTCTCGGTGTAAAGCATATCTATAAGCGCGCATCTTACGGCGATGTACGCCATATCGCGCGTTCCGCCCGAGAGGAAATCTATCGACTTCTTCTCGCCCGACGGGTCGGTAAAGCTCACCTTAAGACCGTCGGATACGTCGAAGGAGGTGTACTTCTTATCGGTCATAACCTCCATCATCTTGGTTGCATACTCGCCGAGCCTCGGAGAAATCTCTGCCCTGAGGTTTGCCTCGGCATTCTTTATCGCATCGAGGGCAACGAAATAAGCCTTGTGCTTATCCTGAAGCTCTCTGCGTCTCTCGGCTATCGCCTGTATGCGCGCGTAGTAATCACCCGGGTCACCTGCGCGACCCTTGAGGAGCAAAAGCTCGTTTTCAACCTCGAACGCGAGTCTGTCCTCCTCGGAAATACGGCTCTTAGCCTCGGAAATTCCGTTTATGATTTCGTCGTAATTGATGCCTGCGAGCGCCTTTCTCTTAAGCGGAGAAACCTGTGCACGCACGTCTATCTCGCTCTTGTCGGAGAGATTGCGGCGAATTTCCTTTACGGTTATCTCGATACCCGTCTTGGCATCGAAAAGTTCCTCTTTTTTATCGAGGAATGCCTTCACCTTCTCCTCAAGAGAATCAAGAAATCCTCCGAGGTCGGATACGGGAGGCTCCTCGCCCCAACGAAGAATAAGCTCGGTGAGGGTCTTCTTCGACTGCTCGTATCTCTCTCTTGCGCGCTCAACCGCCATCTTTGCATTCTCGGAGGCAAGCGCAAGAGTGTCGCGCTTACTTCTCGCTTCGCCGATAACACCGAGCTTTCCTATAAGGTCGGCGTAATTATCGGTAGAGAATTTAGCTGCAAGAGCGCGGAGCATCTTACGGCTGCCTGCAAAGCGAATAGCGGAGTATACCGCAAATCCTGCCGCAGCCAGAGCGCCAACGCCGGAAAGTATCTGCCACAAAAGCATACCCTCACGGCCTGCGGTTGCTATAATGAAGACCGCAAGAGCAAGAGCTGCAAGCCCCGAGACGATACCGAGCGCGGCAAAAAGAAGTCCCTTTTTCTTATACGAGGCGGCGCTTCCCATTATCTCTCTTTCTCCGCCGATGGAATCCGCGCGCTCTATTGCACTCTCTATCTCGTGAGTGATGCCAACCGCTCTTCTCTGCTCGGTGTATGCGTCCTGCGCAGAGGCGAGAGTGTGATACGCCTCGTTAACGCTCTTACGGGCAACCAAAAGGTCGGTATAATACTGCGAGTCGGGAACGAAGCCTGCTCGGGTGTTCTCCTCGATAAAGGAGTTGTACTCCTCGTTTTTCTCCTCGCACTCCTCCTCGAGCCCGTGAAGCTGGTCGAAGGTCTGTATGAGCATAACGTTGCTGTAACAGCTTCCGAGGTCCTGGAGCTTCGCCTGCTTATCCTCGGCGTCCAGTCTCCTCGCTCTTATTCTGTGAAGCTCGGCTTCCTTCTCGAGGATTTTTCTGTTATCCTCCTCGCAGGCGGCGAGCTTTTCCTCAAGCGCCTCCTCGCGTCCGACAAGGTCGACGATAGCTCCGCCCGAGCCGCCCTCGTGCAAAAGAGACTGCATCTTATCCGCGATTCTCGCGGCGGCGCGCTGATTATTTATCCTCTCGCTGCCCGAGAAAAGAATATTCTCAATAGATTCCTTGACCGAGCCCTCGTTAATGCTAGAGTCGCCTATCTGTCCTATGAAAGCCGTGTTCTCGAAAAGAGACCTGTCAACGCCGAAAAAGACCTCGCCTGCAGAAAGCTTTCCGAATGCGGGCGCGCCCGTCTCGAGGTCGATAATAGCGGCGTCCTCCTTATAGCTTTCACGCACCGCGCTGTCGGTGGGGGTGGTGGAACGGGTAATGAGATAGCGCTTATCCTTGACTCTGACGTACATCGAGCCCTGCGCGATGCCCGTATCCCAGCTTATTCTCTTGCTTCTCTCGGCTGTTCCGCCGTCAAGCTCGCCCTCGTCAAAGCCGTAGAGCATATACTTGATAAATGCGGCAATGGTGCTCTTTCCCGATTCGTTTTGTCCCTCGATTACGTTCACCTTCTCGGAAAACTCGAGGGTCATGTCGTTTATAAGACCGAAGCTCTTAATGATTATTTTTTCAATTACCATAGGTCAATCTCCTTATTTGGTCTCCTCCGAGGGGTCGGAGGAAAGAAACTTAACGGCACGCTGGACCGAATCCTTTGAGTTATACCACGGCTCCTCGTCGTAGCGGTAGTCGAATTTCTTGCAAAACCAGCTGACGTCCGAGGCAAGCGAGTCGAGGTATTTCTCCTCTATCGCGTAGGCGGTATCGTAAAAATCGGGAAAAACCTTCTTATTCATTTTCTTAGAGGCGTAATCCATAAGCGCCCTGTAATGAGGAAGGCAGAAATAGGGAGCGGCGGCAAACTTTTTCTTGAAGCCGTCCTCACTGTAGCCGCCGTCGCTCTCCCAGAGATAGGCGGCAGTCGCAATCATCATCGAAAGATTTTTGCCTATCCGCGAGCAGACGTAGCAGCTTTCCTCAAGCTCGGAAAGAGAGGACATCGCTGCGGCGCGCTTTCCGAAAACGGCAGGACCGCGGAGTCTTTTCTTAACCTCTGCAAGATGGCTCTCAAGCATAAGCCCCATGCCGAGCATACGGCGCCTGCCGAGCATAATATTGTAATGGTCGAGGCAGAAGCCCATCTCATTCGTTTTTATCCTTATATCGGGCTCCATCATGGACGCACCGAGAATTATATCTATTTCGTCATTCTGGAGTCTCTTATAGAGCACGCAGAAGGGGCAGCCGCACTCGGGCTTCTCCCTCACGAGGTCGAACGCCTCGTTAACCGGTATGGTGTAAATCTGTTCCATTGATATTTCCTCGCTTCGGAGTTTTCGGCAAATCTCTTGAAATCGCCTTTAATTTGTGATATTATATATATAAATAAAATATGTCACCAATATTATACAACACAAATTGGCATTTTTCAAGAGGTATCCCGAATGTTTAAGAAAAAAACCGCCACTTTTCGCCAAAGAAACGCAATAATCGTCACAGGGCTTGGCTCTTTCGACCTTTCCGACACGCTCGAGTGCGGTCAGGCGTTCAGATACGAATGCACATACCGCGACGGGGGCTATATCGAATATATAACGGTTATAGGCGAGCTTCTTTTGCGCATAGGTCAGAGAGAGCGCGGAGAGCTTATCGTTTTCGAGGTAACGGACGAGGAGTTTGAGAGCACCGTGCGCCCGTATTTCGCGCTCGACACCGACTACGAGGCTATCCGCGAGGAGGTAAAGAGCCGCACCGACTCCGAATGGCTAAGGCGCGCGGCAGACTCCGCGAGGGGTGTGGTTATTCTGAAGCAAAATCCGTGGGAGACTCTTTTCTCCTTTATCATTTCGCAAAACAACAACATACCGAGAATACGCAAGATTATCAAGACCGTCTGTGCGGAATACGGAAAGAATCTCGCAAGGTGTAAGGGCTCGCTCTCCTGCCCTCTCGGGGGAGAGGTGCCGAGTGAGGACACCTGCCGCGCCTGCGGCATCTGCTACACCTTCCCGACCGCGAGTCAGATACTCGAGCGCCCCGAGGGGCTTCTCCCCTCTCACCCCGGCTTCAGGTACAAATATCTCGTTGATGCGGCAGAAAAGGTTGCAGAGGGCGAGATAGACCTTGAAAAAATCAGAGAGATGAAAAGCTACGCCCATTCGGTAGAGAACCTGACGAAAATAAAGGGCGTCGGAGAGAAGGTTGCCTCCTGCACGGCACTTTTCGGCCTCGGAAACCTCGACGCCTTTCCGATAGACGTATGGATGAAGCGGGCGATAGACACCTATTTTGACGGTCACCTCGACCACAAGGCTCTCGGAGAATTCGCAGGAGTGGCTCAGCAATACATCTTCCACTACATACGAAATCTCGAAAAAGCAGATAAAATGTAAATTATATTTTGCATTATTCGTTAATTTAACGCAAAATCCGCATTTTGACATATTGCGAGTCAAAGTGCGGATTTTTTATGCTATCATTATAACAAGAAGATTTAGCGGAGGGATTTTTATGGATATGTTTGAACAAGCGCGCTCGATTTCGGGAATGCTCAAAATGTGTGATAGCTCGCAGAGCGAGCTGGCAAAGAGGCTTGGAGTAAGCCAGTCGTATATCGCAAACAAAATAAGGCTTTTAAAATTCCCCTCCGACGTTCAGCGGAAAATAAAGCGCGCAGGACTCTCCGAGCGACACGCAAGGGCACTGCTGCGTCTTCTGGATTCGGACAAGCTGTGCGAAGCACTGGAGAGGGCGGC
>JAZOMD010000150.1:0-5484 GCA_045653745.1 Eubacteriales bacterium
TAATTTTGCAAGATGAAAGGCAAATCCTGAAATGAAATGTCCCGTTTGTAATTCAGCCGACTCGAGAGTGCTTGATTCCCGTCCCGTCGAGGAGGGCGCAAGCATACGTCGCCGCCGTGAGTGCCCCGCATGCGGTAAACGCTTTACAACCTACGAGGTAGTGGATACCGTTCCTATCGCCGTCGTCAAGAGAGACGGAAGGCGCGAGTTCTTTGATAAGCATAAGCTCGCGATAGGTATTGAGCGCGCCTGCCAGAAGCGCCCCGTAGATTCCGCAGGTATAGCAAGCTCTATTGAGGCCGAGCTTCAGAATTCGATTATCACCGAAATATCCTCGAAGGATATCGGAGAGATGGTGCTTACAAGGCTTAAGGAAACGGACATCGTTTCTTACATAAGATTTGCGTCGGTTTACAGAGAATTTCAGGACATAGATTCCTTTATGGAGGAGATAAAGAGTCTCTCCAAAAAGACGAGAAGAAAGGCTGAATCGAAGTGATTAAGAGTATGACCGCCTTCGGCAGAGCAAAGCGCGAGGGCGAGAAGAAGGACGTTACTATTGAAATAAAGAGCGTTAACTCGCGCTTCTTTGACTGTACGGTGAAATTGCCCAGGGCATACGTTTTCCTTGAGGAGCGTATAAAGGAGCACGTAAGGAAGAACGCTGTCTCGCGTGCGAAGGTTGACGTCTACGTTACCGTAGATAACCACACATCGGGCGCAGGCACTGTCGGAATTGATGCGGCGTATCTCGAGAGCTATCTTTCTGCGCTTAAGAGACTTTCCACGGAGTTCGGTCTTCCTGACGATATAAGCGTGATGAGCGTTGCGAGAAATCAGGATATATTCACCTTTGATAAGAGCGAGGAGGACCTCGAAGAGGAATGGCTTCTTTTCCGCGACGTGCTTGACGAGGCGATTTCCGGCTACGGAGCTATGAGAGCCGAGGAAGGCAGAAAGGCAGAGGAGGACATTAAGGGTAAAATCGAGCTTGTCCGTGCCTTTGCAGACGAGGTTGAGGCTATCTCGAAGGAAGACACCGTCGGATACAGAGATAAGCTTGAGTCGAGAATACGCAATATTCTCGGTGACTTTGAGGTCAGCGTTGACGAAAACAGACTTCTCACCGAGTGCGCCGTCTGGGCTGACAAGATAGCGATAGACGAGGAGCTCGTCAGACTTCGCTCTCACTTCGGCGCATTCTACGATATAATAGCGCTCCCCGAGCCCTCCGGCAGAAAGCTTGACTTCCTTATGCAGGAGCTCAACAGAGAGACGAACACCATAGGCTCTAAGGCGAATAACGCTAAGATTGCGCGCATTGTCGTGAATATGAAGGGCGAGCTCGAGAAGATACGCGAGCAGGTCCAGAATATAGAGTAAGAGGTGGAAGATGAAATTCATAAATATAGGCTTCGGTAATATGGTTTCGGCAGGCAGAATAGTTGCTATCGCCTCTCCCGATTCCGAGCCGATAAAGAGACTCGTGCGCGACGCTAAGGACGCAGGCAGAGTAATAGATGCTTCCTGCGGAAGGCGTACAAGGTCGGTCGTTATCACCGATTCCGAGCACGTTATACTCTCTGCAATTCAGGCAGAGACCATAACCAACCGCCTCGCAGACGATGCGGATATTTCCGACGAAGAGAGCTCGGAAGACTAAAATTTGTAAACAAAACTTTTCATATAAGGAGAAAACAATGATTTATCCAACAGTTGATCAGCTTACGGGCGGTGAATTTAACCGTTACGAGCTCGTAGTGGGAGTTGCGAAGTGCGCAAGAATAGTTACCGATGAGTACATCGAGATGAGAACCCGCGCGCAGAGAATGATAGACAACCACGAAACAGAAAAGCCCCTTGCGGCTCTTATAGACCCCGAGTACAAGGATAAGAAGGCTGTAAAGATTGCTATCGCCAAGCTCGAAGAGGGCAGATTCAAGATGGTGCGCCCCGAGGGCAAATAAACAAAAAAATTAAAGGAGTGGTTTTATGTATTGCGAGATATATCTTCTTGATTCTCCCTATCATATAGACCGCCCCTTTGACTATTACAGCGACTCTCCGATAGAGTGCGGAAGCATAGTCAGAGTTCCGTTCGGAAAGGCAAATAATCTGCGCACGGGTATCGTCGTACGGACGAAGGACTCCCCCGAGCGTGAAGGCGAAAATATAAAGCCCGTGCATTCGGTTTACGACGGCCGATATTCCTTGAATGAGGAGATGCTCGGGCTATGCCTTTTTCTGAAGTCGCATACGCTCTCTACCTTTGGTGAGGCGGCAAGGTGCATTCTTCCGCCCGGAGCGATTTCTGCTCACGCTAACGTGAAGTACAGAAAAACCGCCGTTCTTATGCTTGATAGAGATGAAGCAGAGGCGCGCCTTCTTGCTACCGATAAAACTAAAATCAGGAGCGAAGGGCAACGCGCTATCGTGAAATATCTTTTAGAGATAGGCTCGGCAGACGTAGAGCTCCTTCGGGAGCAGCCCGGTGTCAGCAGCGCGAATATATCCGCGCTTGCCGAGAAGGGAATAATAAAAATCGTTACCTCGGAGAGCATAAGAAACCCGTACGCTGCCTACGCCCGTATCCGCGACACCGCCGAGATAGTGCTTTCTCCTGCACAGGAGCGCGCCTATTCTTCTATCGAGTCTCTGTACCTAGAGGATACCGCAAAAGCCGCCCTTCTTTACGGAGTTACGGGAAGCGGAAAAACCAAGGTTATTATGAAGGCGATAGACAGACCGCTTTCCGCCGGAAAAGCCGGCATTGTGCTCGTTCCCGAAATATCCCTGACTCCGCAGACGGTTAATATTTTCTGCCGCCGCTACGGAGAGAGAGTCGCGGTTATACACTCCTCTCTTTCGCAGGGTGAGCGGCTTGACGCTTACAGGCGCATCAAGCGCGGTGAGGTCGACCTCGTTATCGGTACTCGCTCGGCTGTTTTTGCTCCCCTGTCCAACATGGGACTTATAGTCATCGACGAGGAGCACGAGCATACCTACAAGTCGGAGTCCGACCCGAAATACCACGCCAGAGACGTTGCCGCCTACCGTTGCGGAAAAAACCGAGCGCTTATGCTTCTTGCCTCGGCTACGCCGTCGCTCGAGAGCTTTTATAAGGCACAGAGCGGTGTATATACCCTCGTTCCCCTGCGCGAGCGCTACGGCGGTGCGAAGTTACCGCGCGCTGTGATAGTCGATATGCGCGAGGAGCTGAGGCTTGGAAATACCTCGCCGATAAGCGACAGGCTTCATAATTCGCTTTCCGAAACGTTTGATAACGAAAAGCAGGCAATAATATTCTTAAACAGGCGCGGCTACTCCTCGCAGATAAGCTGTAAGGAGTGCGGTGAGGTTATAACCTGTCCTCGCTGCTCGGTCTCGCTTACCTACCATTCGGATAGAGACGGCAAGCTTCTCTGCCATTTGTGCGGATATACGGCACCCGTGCCGAGAAATTGTCCGTCCTGCTCGGCAGAAAAGCTCTCCTTCCTCGGTTACGGCACGCAGAAGCTGGAGTCCGAGCTCGGGAAATATCTCCCCGATATGGCGGTTATGCGTATGGACGCAGACACCACCTCGGGCAAGCTTGCATACGACCGTATGCTCGAGAGCTTCAGGGCAGGTGAGGCTGATATACTCCTCGGCACGCAGATGGTTGCCAAGGGGCACGATTTCCCGAGAGTAACCCTCGTCGGAGTGGCGCTTGCCGATACCTCACTCTTTGTAAGCGATTTCCGCGCGTCCGAGCGCACTTTCTCGCTGCTTACTCAGGTAATAGGCAGAGCAGGCAGAGCAGGGGACGACGGCGTTGCCGTGATACAGACCTTCGCTCCGAAAAACGAGGTTGTAAGACTCGCCTGCCTTCAGGATTACGATAGGTTCTACGAGGGCGAAATAGCTATTCGTCGCGAGCTTTCCTATCCGCCCTTCTGCGATATGGTTCAGCTCACTCTCACGGGAGAGGACGAGGCTACCGTTATGAAGGAGTCAAAGCACCTTTCCGACACCATTCTTCATCATCTCGAGGGAGAATACGGCAAGCTCCCCTTTACCGTCTTTGGTCCGTTCGAGGCGCAGGTGTATAAGCTTAACGATAAATTCCGTATGCGAATGGTTGTAAAATGTAAACTTAACGCTACAACTAGGCGACTTTTTCACGAAATATTATGCGAGTTCTCTCTTGTGCGAGGTGTAACGCTTGCGATAGACCTGAACCCGCTTACCGTATAAAAAAGCAAAGGAGAAAATAAAATGGCAAAGCTTAAAATTGTTAAATTCGGAGACCCTATTCTCAGAAAGGTTTCCCGACCCGTCGAGGAAATAACTCCGAGAATACTCACCCTTCTTGACGATATGAAGGACACCATGCGCGATGCAGGCGGATGCGGTCTTGCCCCAGTGCAGGTCGGCGTTCTCCGACGTGTGGTTGTAATCGAGGTTGAGGACGGAAAGATATACGAGCTCATAAACCCGAAGATTATATCCTACGCAGGCGAGCAGCAGGAAACCGAGGGCTGTCTTTCCAACCCCGGTGAGTACGGAATAACCAAAAGACCTAAGTTTGCCACCGTGCGCGCGCTTGACAGAAACGGAAATGAATTCGAGCTTAACGGCTCCGACCTTCTTGCCCGTGCTATATGCCACGAGTGCGACCATCTCGACGGAAAGCTCTATACCGACGTACAGATACGCCCTCTGACCGAAAAGGAGCTCCGCGGATGAAGGTAATGTTTATGGGTACTCCCGAAATTTCCGCAACCTGCCTTGCGGCGCTCGTAGCATCCGAGCACGAGGTAGTTGCCGTCGTTACGGGAGAGGATAAGCCTCGCGGCAGGGGAAAGCAGATGACCCCCACCGCCGTAAAGGCGACCGCGCTCGATTCGGGCATACCCATTTATACTCCGAAAACGCTGCGTGACGATGCCTTTCTTTCTATCCTTAAAGAGCTGAATCCCGACGTTATCGCCGTGGTTGCATACGGAAAAATTCTTCCGTCTTCGGTTATAAACTATCCGAAGTACGGTTGCATAAATCTTCACGTTTCTCTCCTTCCGAAGTATCGCGGCGCAGCTCCTATGCAGAGGGCGATTATGGATGGCGAGAGCGAAACGGGCGTTACCGTAATGCAGATGGACGAGGGGCTTGACACGGGCGATATTCTCGCCGTCAGTCGCTTTCCTATAGGACCGCTTGACGACTTTGAAGCCATACACGACCGTTCTGCCGAAATAGGCGCCCCTCTTCTTGTGAAGACTCTTTCGGAAATCGAGCGCGGTGGGGTAACTCGAGTGAAGCAGGACTCGGCTCTTGCGACCTATGCACCGAAGGTTGAGAAGGCGGATTGTAAAATAGACTTTACATTATCGGCAAAAACTCTTGATTTTTTAATCAGAGGCGTAACTCCTATACCCGGAGCTTTTGCATATCTTGACGGCAAAATGTTAAAGATAAACAAGGCTCTTCCCATAGAGGGAAAGG
>JAZOMD010000151.1:0-14232 GCA_045653745.1 Eubacteriales bacterium
TATTTCTGCCGCACCTCCAAGGCGGCGACAGGCTCTACCTTCACGGAGTACCTGAATTTCGTGAGAATATGCAAGGCGGAGAGCCTTCTTCTGAAAACTCCCGGCGGCATACTTGAAATATCCGAGACGGTCGGATTTTCATCGGTTTCCTATTTCAACAGAATCTTCAAAAGATACAGGGGTTGCTCCCCGAGGGCGTACAGAGCCTCGGTCGGCCCTGCGAGAGGCGAATACCCCTCGTCTAAAACAGAAAATAATTAATCTTCGGGAGTTAGTGACTCTCGGGGAGGAGGTTTTTAATGATTTTATTCAAACGCGGAAAAACCCGTACTCCGCACAGGAAGCACACGGCAGAAATGCCTGCGGTAAGGATTTCCACACCGTCCTCGGTGCTCATTTCCACCTCGCAGCATATAGGCGCACCTTCCGTGCCCGTCGTAAAGGCGGGGGACAAGGTTTTCGTCGGCACTCTCATTGCAGAGGCGGGCGGGTACGTTGGTGCACCCATACACTCGTCGGTCTCGGGCACCGTCAGAGGGCTTGAGGAGTTCCTCACCTCGAACGGCAGAGTGCTCTCGGCAATACGCATAGATTCCGACGGAGAGATGACTCCCGACCCTGCGATAGCACCCCCCGTGCTTACGGATTTTGAGAGCTTTTCGGCTGCGGTGCGTGCATCGGGTCTTGTCGGTCTTGGCGGCGCAGGCTTCCCTACCTCTGTAAAGCTTGACGCAGAGAAGCGTGGACTTATCAAGAAAATAATCATCAACGGTGCCGAGTGTGAGCCCTATATAACCTCGGACACCCGTACTATGCTCGTCGATGCAGAGTGGGTGGTTAAGGGTATTTCTTACCTTTTAAAGTTCATTTCCGCAGACGAGGTAATTATCGGAATAGAGAAAAACAAGCCCGAGTGCATATCCCGTCTTCGCGCACTCCTTCTCGACGAGCCGAGAGCGAAGATAAACGTTCTTCCCACAAAGTACCCTCAGGGTGCTGAGAAAATTCTCATATACAACGCCACGGGTCTTACCGTTCCCGAGGGAAAGCTTCCTGCGGACGTTGGCTGTCTTGTAATGAACGTTACCTCGGTTGCCTTCCTTGCAAAGTATATGGAAACGGGTATGCCCCTCGTTGAGAAGTGCATTACCGTGGACGGCTCTGCGGTAGCCAATCCGATGAACGTTATCGCTCCTATCGGTACCTCGATAGGCGACATAATCGCCTTTGCAGGCGGATATAAGGGCTCGGTCGGTAAGGTTCTCTACGGCGGACCTATGATGGGAATTGCGATATATTCCACCGACGACCCCGTGTTCAAGAATACCAACGCAATACTTGCGCTTTCTCCCGAGGAGTCGAGAAAGCCGAAGCCCACCGCCTGCATACACTGCGGCAGATGTGCGGCTACCTGTCCTATGGGTCTTAATCCGACCCTCTACGCAAAGGCTATGAAGCTCGACGACCCCGTCGATAAGGTAGCGAGACTCGAGGCAGCTAAGATAAACCTCTGCATAGAGTGCGGCTCCTGCTCCTTCGTTTGCCCTGCGAACAGACCCCTCGTTGAAAACAACAAGCTCTCCAAGGCGGCAGTGCGTGCCGCCGCGGCAGAAAAGAAATAAGGAGGACTTTTAAATTGAATAAGCTGAACGTATCCTCCTCGCCTCATATTCACAGCTCGGCGAGCACCTCGAGGATAATGCTCGACGTGATAATTGCGCTCCTTCCTGCACTCGTTGCAGGAACGGTGATATTCGGACTCCGCGCGCTCGTCGTTGTAGCGGCTACCGTCGCTGCTGCGGTGCTTACCGAGTATCTCTTTAACCTCATAACCAAGAGAGCACAGACTCTCGGCGACCTCAGTGCCGCCGTTACGGGACTTATCCTTGCGCTTAACCTGCGTGCAGATACTCCCATATGGCAGTGCGTTGTCGGTGCGGCGTTTGCCATCGCTGTTGTCAAGTGCCTTTTCGGCGGTCTTGGCTGCAACTTTGCAAACCCTGCCATCACAGGCCGTGTATTTATGCTTATGTGCTTTGCAGGCACGGTCGGCGGAGGTATGAACCCCACTATTGCTAAGCTTGCCACCTCGGCAACCCCTCTTGAGCTTATGGCGGCCGGAGAGGAGCTTCCCTCGCTCTTTGATATGTTCTTCGGCCTTTACGGCGGTGCTATCGGAGAGGTTTGCTCTGCGGCTATCATAATAGGATTTATCTATCTTGTTATAAGAAGGGTAATCCATTTTGAGACTCCGCTTATCTACGTTCTGACCGTTTTCGTTCTTTGCCTTATAGTTGATAATAACGTGGTTACTGCAACCTATTCGATTCTCTCGGGCGGTCTTCTTTTCGGTGCTGTGTTTATGGCAACCGACTACGTTACCACTCCCATTACGAGAGAGGGAAGAATGATTTTTGCATTCGGTGCAGGACTTATCACCTTCCTTATCAGAGCCTATGGTTCGTATCCCGAGGGCGTTTCCTTTGCGATACTCTTTATGAATATCCTTTCGCCCTATATCGAAAAATGGACTGCAAGACGTCCGCTTGGAGGTAAGAAGATATGAATCAGAAAAGCAAAGCGTTTAATTCGGAAAACATAAAGCCCGTTGCTATTCTCGCCATCATTTGTATCGTCGTTGCGGCTCTGCTGGCAGGAATTCATATGATGACCAAGGAAAAAATAAAGCAGCAGGAAGAAGAAGCGGCAAACGCGGCAATGGCAATAGTTCTTCCCGGTGCCAAGGGCTTTAAGGATATAACAAATACGCTCACCGATGAGTATCCAGGCGAGATTACCGCCGCGTACAGCGCAGATAAGGGCTACGTCTTCAAGATTGCCGTAAGAGGCAAGAACGATATGGTAGTTATGTGCGGTGTGTCGAGCGACGGAAAGATTGCAGGAGTTGAGATTATCTCGGAGAGCGAGACCCCCGGATACAAGGAAAAGGTTTTCCCCCTTGTTACGGGAACCGACGGAAAGTATAGCGGTATGAGCTCGTCGACGCTCGAGCCCGAGCTCGTATCGGGTGCAACTCTTTCGAGCACCGCGGTATATACCGCCGTAAGAGCTTCGCTCAACGCATACGCGGTGGCTACCGGCGGAGAGTCTGCCGGCGACGGTGAGGTAGAGGCGCCCTCAGCGCCCGAGCCCATAGCTCCGCTCAAGACGGACGAGGAGCTTATCGCTCTTTCGAAGGCTCTTGTTGCAGGCTCGGAGGACTTCTCCGAGGTGTATCTCTGGCAGAAGCCCTATAATCTCGTGAAGCTCCTTCTGGAGTCGAGCGGTAAGGGCTACGTTGCTTATCTTATAACGCTCGGCTGGGGCGGCAGCATCGCAAACGAGGCTCTCGTTCATATAACCGCCGACGGCGAGATAGGCGCGATAAATCACCTTCAGTGCAATATGGGCCACGACGTGTCGCTTGACGGATTTGCAGAGGGCTTTGTCGGCTCGGATTACTGGAACGTCGGGGACATCGGACTCGTGACGGGTGCGACGGGTACCTCGGGCGACCTCAAGAATGCGATAATAGACGCTATGACGGTGGTTGCAGGACTCTCGCTTAAGAGCGAGGAAAAGCTCCTTGAGCTTATGGCGCGCAGCTTCTCGGCTACTACGGGCTTTGAGAAGATTGCCATTCCCGAGGGCGCTTCCGACACTCTCAGAGCGCTCTATCGTGAAAAGCTCGGTCAGGGCTACGTTGCTTATATCGTTACGATAGGCTCGCACAGCAAGGCTCCCGAGAGCGAGGTAATAGTTTACTTCAACAACCAGGGCGTTGTCACCGATGCCGAGATTCTCGTATGGACGGTAGGCCACGGCACCACTCCCGGCGACTTTGCCGAAAGGCTTAAGGGCGTGAGCGCAGAAACCGCAGATGGCGAAGTGGAGCTTGTTACCGGCTCTACCGGTACCTCGTCTAACATTCTTTCTGCCGTAATTTCTGCAGCAGAGGTTGTTCCCACTCACTTCCCCGTATATAGACTTATAGGAATACTCATAGCTGCGCTTTCGGTAGTATCCTTCGTGGCTGTGCTCGTAATAACAAGGAAAAGGAGGCCCGTTAAGTGAACAGTAATAAAAAGCTTTGGATATTTTTGAAGGGCCTTATCGCAGAGAACCCCGTTCTCGTTCTTGTTCTCGGCACCTGCCCGACGCTTGCCGTTTCGACGAGCCTTATATCGGCTCTTTCGATGGGACTTGCGGCTACGGTTGTTCTCGTCGGCTCGAACGTGGTAATTTCCGCGCTCCGTAAGATTATTCCCGATACTGTCAGAATACCCTGCTATATAGTAATTATTGCAAGCTTCGTTACCGCTGTGCAGATGCTTCTTCAGGCGTACCTTCTTCCGGTTTACGAGATGCTTGGCGTTTATCTTGCGCTTATCGTCGTTAACTGCATCATACTCGGCAGAGCCGAGATGTTTGCAAGGAAGAACTCGGTTGTTGACTCTATGCTCGACGGTCTCGGAATGGGACTCGGTTTCCTTCTTGCGCTCGTTGCGATGGCTCTTGTGCGTGAGGTTCTCGGCGCAGGAAGCTTCTTTGGAATCACGATTCCTTTCCTTTCGGATTACAAGCTTTCCATACTTGCAGAGGCTCCCGGCGGATTCCTCGTCTTCGGTATTATGATAGCGATAGTAAACAAGATAGGCCCGAAGAAGGGCGCGTCCAAGCGCAAGAGCTTTTCCTGCGAGGGCTGTCCCTCTGCGGCTATCTGCGGCAGGGTTTCCTGCCCCGAGAATACCGAGCTCGTTATAGACACTGCTCCTGCAGAGCAGGGAACAGATGAAGCAAAGGAGGATATCGGCTAATGGATTTCAAGATGCTCATTTATATCCTTCTTATGGGTATATTCGTAAATAACTACGTTCTTCAGCGCTTCCTCGGAATCTGCCCCTTCCTCGGAGTTTCGAAGAAATTCGGCCAGGCGGCAGGAATGGGAGGTGCGGTTATCTTCGTTATGCTTTGCGCAACCGCAGTAACCTATCCCATTCAGACCTACGTTCTTGATCCCGCAGGGATCGGCTATCTTCAGACGATAGTCTTCATACTTGTAATTGCCGCTCTCGTTCAGTTCGTTGAGATAATGCTCAAGAGGTTCGTGCCTGCGCTTTATAAGTCGCTCGGCGTGTATCTTCCTCTTATCACCACCAACTGTGCCGTGCTCGGCGTTGCTATCAACAATATAAACGACGGATACAACTTCGTCGAGTCTATGTTCTCCTCTCTCGGTGTAGGCGTCGGCTTCCTTTTTGCAATGGTAATCTTCGCCGGCGTGCGCTCGAGAATC
The DNA here is from genome assembly GCA_045653745.1 of Eubacteriales bacterium. Classification (GTDB taxonomy): domain Bacteria; phylum Bacillota; class Clostridia; order Oscillospirales; family CAG-272; genus UBA1740. The sequence continues at coordinate 5,297 of JAZOMD010000151.1, forward strand.
GAGAGCTCCAATCCCCCCTCGGCTATGAAGGGTCTGCCCATCACTCTCGTTTCGGCGTCCATCGTATCTCTTGCCTTCTACGGATTTGCGGGAGTTATCGAGGGTCTTCTTGGAATAGTCTAAGTCTTTTTTCAAAATGAGAGCGCCCCACATCGGACGCTCTCTATGAAAGGAAAGGTAATATTTTTATGCCAATACTTATTTCGGTTGCGGTGCTCGCGATTATTGCACTTGTGTGCGCCGTAATACTCACCGTCTCCTCTGCGTTTTTCGGAGTTAAAGAGGACGCGCGTGTTTCCGAGGTGCTCGACCGCCTTCCCGGCGCCAACTGCGGTGCCTGCGGATTTTCGGGCTGTGAGGCCTATGCCAAGGCTCTCTCCGAGGGTCTGACCGACAACCCCTCTCTTTGCGTCCCCGGCGGTGACGGTACTTCCAGAGAGGTCGCCGAGATTATGGGTCTTGCGGCGAGCGACGTCGAGGAGCAGGTTGCCTACGTTGCGTGCAACGGTACGTGTATTCCCGAATTCAAGAAGTTTGAATACGACGGCCCCAAGAGCTGTAAGATAGCAAATATGTCCTATCTTGGCGATATGGCGTGTAAGTACGCCTGCCTCGGCTACGGTGACTGTATGAACGTGTGTCCCCGTGACGCTATATGTATCAATCCCCAGAAGGGTATAGCCGAGATTGACCCGAGAAAGTGTATAGGCTGCGGCCTTTGTGCAAAAACTTGTCCTAACGGTATTATTCATATCATTAAGGATACCGTCAGCGTTATCGTTAAGTGTACGAGCAAGGATAAGGGCAAGGACGTGCGCTCGGTTTGTAAAAACGGCTGTATCGCCTGCGGCAAGTGCGAGAGGGTTTGTCCCGAGGGCGCGATAAAGGTTATAAACAACATTGCCGTTATCGACTACGATAAATGCTCGGGCTGCGGCGAGTGCCATAAGGCTTGCCCTGTAAAGTGTATTCACGCAGGCAACTTTATCTGCGGCTCTCACTTCGAGTAATAGCTCAAAACACTCATTTATGTAAACAATAATGCGCAAAAGCGGAAAGGAACTGCAAAATGCAAGGAAGCAAGAGAAAATTTCTTTATGATATTGTTCTCGCCTTGGCACTTATTGCAGTAGGACTTTCCGCTTTTCTTGTGATAAAGCTTACACGCGGCGAGGGTGGAGCCGTGCGCGTTGAGGTAGGGGGAGAGACTATCGGAGAATACTCGCTTTTCGTTGACGGTGAATACGTTCTTAACGGCGGTAGCCACACCCTCGTTATAAAGGACGGATACGCCTATATAAGTCACGCGAGATGCCCTGACCGCCTTTGCGTAAAATCGGGAAAAATATCGCTTGCAGGCGAGAATATAACCTGCCTTCCGTACGACCTCACGGTTGAGGTGCTCGGCGACACGGGCGGATATATAGAGAGGTAGAGTGGTTATGAAGAAGTCTTCGTTTTCGACAAAAAAGCTCACCCTTTTATCTATGCTCACCGCCGCCTGTATGCTTCTTTCCTACGTGGAGTCGCTCCTGCCGCCCTTCGTTGCGATACCCGGTGTGAAGCTCGGACTTTCTAACATTGCAATAGTCCTTACCCTTTATACTCTCGGTATCCCTGCGGCTATCGCGGTCTCCTTTGTGCGAGTCTGCCTTTCTTCGCTCCTCTTTGGGAACGTGCAGATTCTCTTTTTCAGCCTTATGGGCGCGGCGTTTGCGCTTATCACGATGTCGGTTATGAAAAAGCTCACCCCCTTCTCCGAGATAGGAGTCAGCGTTGCCGGGGGTGTTATGCACAATACGGGGCAGATAGTTGCCGCTTGTATCGTTATGGAAAACGCGGCGATAGCCTCGTATCTTCCGCCGCTTATAATCACCGGCACGATTGCCGGAGTTGCGGTCGGTGCGGCAGCCGCCGCCTTGGTCGGCAGGCTTTCCTCGATTATAAATAAACATAGTAAATAAAACAAAATTCTTTTGGAGGCTGTATGAAACTAAACTACAAGAGAACTATACTCGTCGGACTTGCGTTCTTTCTGATCAGCACATTCTGGGGTGCGTACGACGCGATAGTTCCGAAAATTCTCGACAACCGCTTTGGTCAGAACCAGACCGTGTCGGGCTTTATAATGTCCTTTGACAACATTCTTGCCGTGTTTATGCTCCCCCTTTTCGGTGGAATCTCGGACAAGGTCAGGACTCGCTTCGGAAGGAGAACGCCGTTCGTCTTCTGCGGAACGCTGCTTGCGGTGCTGTTCTTCGTGATACTCGGCTTCGTTAACAGCCTTTTCGGCTTTATCGTGGTTCTTCTGCTTGCGCTTATCGCAATGGCAACCTTCCGTTCGCCTGCCGTCGCGCTTATGCCCGACGTAACGGTGAAGCCCCTGCGCTCGAAGGCAAACGCGATAATCAACCTTATGGGAACTGCCGGCGGTATCATCGCTCTTGCGCTCGGTATACTTTTCAATACGGGCGCCGATGGAAAAACAGACTTCTCGTGGTACATTATCGCCGTATCGGGCGTGATGCTCGTCGGTCTTATCGGCTTCCTTCTCACGGTTAAGGAAAACCGCTGGGCAGGCGAAATGGAGGAGGCGTCTCTCAAAATAGAGGAGAGCGCACCTACACAGCCCGGTGAAAAGCGCGTGCTCACCCGTCCCGAGTTCCGTTCTCTTTGCCTTATTCTTGCATCTGTTGCGCTCTGGTATATAGGATATAACGCGGTTACTTCAAGATATTCGGTATATGCAGAGGAAGTTCTGAAGGTAGACTTTAATACCACCCTTATCGTCGCGCAGGCGGCTGCGGTCGTTGCATATATCCCCCTAGGTATCATAGCCTCTAAAAACGGCAGAAAAAAGAGTATCCTTTCGGGTATAGTAATGCTTACCGCGGCGTTCGTGATAGCCTCGTTTATGAGGGCAGGCGTAAGCGAGCTTGCGATGTTCCCGATATTCGCCCTTGCAGGTATAGGTTGGGCAACCATTAACGTAAACTCCTTCCCGATGGTAGTCGAGCTTGCCAAGGGCGGTGACGTGGGCAAATACACCGGCTTCTATTACACAGCCTCGATGTCTGCGCAGATAGTTACCCCGATACTTTCGGGCGTGCTGGTGGACAACATTGCGTGGGAAGTCCTCTTCCCTTACGCTGCAATTTTCGCCTCTCTCTCCTTCGTGACGATGCTTTTCGTAAAGCACGGCGATTCCCGTCCCGAAAAGAAGGGCGCCCTCGAGAGCCTCGGCGAGAGCGACGATTGATTGATTTTGCAAACTAAGATTTACAAAATGGTGATGTTATGCCGATAGGAATTATATTTTTTTTGTTGGTTCTCCTATTCCTTTTTGTTGTTTATCTCGTTCTTATCTCGCCAAAGCGCTCGAAGATGCTCGCCCCCTTTACAGCGGCAAGGTACGCTCACAGAGGACTCCATAACGAAACGAGGGCGGAGAATTCTATGTCTGCCTTCCGCGCAGCGGTAGAGGCAGGATACGGAATCGAGCTTGACGTCAGACTCTCCTCGGACGGATTTTTGGTCGTCTTCCACGACGATACGCTCGACCGCGTGGTAGGCAGAGAGGGCAGAGTTGACGAATTTACTTACGAGGAGCTTTCTAAAATGAGTCTTCTCGGCACGGGTGACGGTATTCCGCTTTTTTCCGACGTGCTCGAGCTCGTCGGCGGCAGAGTGCCGCTTCTCGTTGAGATTAAAGAGGACGCAGGGAATTACGCCGTCTCTACCGAGTGCGCGCGTGTTCTCGCCGAGTATAGCGGCCCTTATATCGTCGAATCCTTTAACCCCCTTTCTCTCAGAAACTTCAGAAAGAGGCTTCCCGGCATACCCGTCGGCATTCTTTCTCAGCAGTATACAAAGGATAAGAAATACAGAAAGCCGCTTTACTATATTCTCGGGCTTATGCTGATTAACCGCATAGCAGGCGTCTCCTTTATCGCGTTTAACCACGAGCACCATCGCGCGATGTCGCTTTTCTTTGCGCGCCGCCTCTTTGGCGCAAAAACCTTCGCTTGGACTGTAAGGAGCAAGGAAGAAGAAAGGCTTGCAAAAAAGCACGGGTTTACTACCGTGATATTCGAGGGATATATCCCGTGATATTCGAGGGATATATCCCGTGATATTCGAGGGATATATCCCCGAGAAATAAAAAAAGGACGGAGCAAGAGACGCTCCGCCCTTTTTCGTAATATTAAAACAGGTCGGTAGAAAGATACTTTTCTCCGCCGTCGGGGAGAAGTACGACGATTCTTTTTCCGCGCATTTCCTCTCTCTTTGCAAGTGCCCTTGCCGCGTGGAGTGCCGCACCCGAGGAAATTCCGACGAGCACGCCCTCGACAAGTCCGAGCTCGCGCGCCGAGGCATACGCCTCGTCCTCTGTAACGGTGATAATCTCGTCGATAATCGAGGTGTCGAGAATCTTCGGAATGAAGCCTGCGCCGATTCCCTGAAGACCGTGCTTTCCTGCCGCCTCGCCCGAGAGCACCGCAGATGATTTCGGCTCCACCGCCACGACCTTTATATCCGCGCGCTTTCCCTTGAGGTATCTGCCAACGCCCGTGAGCGTTCCGCCCGTGCCTGCTCCAGCCACGAAGACGTCGATTTTTCCGTCGGTGTCTTCCCATATCTCGGGCGCGGTGCTCGCCTCGTGCGCGGCAGGGTTAGAGGGGTTTGTGAACTGACCTGTGATAAATGCTCCGGGAGTCCTCGCCGCGAGCTCCTCTGCGTGCTTTATAGCACCTGCCATACCGAGCGCGCCGTCGGTCAGGACGACCTCTGCGCCGTAAGCTCGCATAAGCTTCACCCTCTCGGGTGACATCGTGGACGGCATAACTATAATCGCGCGGTATCCGCGCACCGCCGAGACCGCCGCAAGCCCTATTCCCGTATTGCCCGACGTGGGCTCTATGATAACCGAGCCCTCACCGAGGAGCCCTGCCGCCTCTGCGTCCGAAATCATTTTAAGCGCCACGCGGTCCTTGACCGAGCCCGCAGGGTTGAAGGATTCGAGCTTCGCGATAATCTCGCCCTCGCACCCTGCGCCGAAGCGCGAGAGCCTAAGTAGCGGCGTTCTTCCGATAAGCTCCTCTGCCGAATTGTATATTTTCATAAGCCGTTGCCTTTCTCCGGTGTGTAATTATTTTGTCTTCATTTTATATTTTAATGCAAATAAGGCGAAAAGTCAATAATAATTCTTTTCTTTATACCGCGCAGGGGGGCTGACGGTGCATATTTCGCGACTTCTCGGCGGATTTGCTTCTTTTCGCTATTGCTGTCACTCTGTCCCAAGTTTGGTAAAAATTCTATAGAAAAAAATTTTACAGGAGTATTGAATTTGCCGCTACGATATGTTATTATGTAATTGAAGAAAAAGAAAAGGAGAAAATCAAATGCATTGGAAAAATCTTTTGGATTCGATAATCAATTGGGCAACCACCGCCGGCGTCAGACTTGTGATTGCGCTCGTGGTGATGTTTATCACCTTTAAGATTATCAATTTCGTAGCGAGAAAAATCGAAAAGTCCGGCGACAAGCAAAAGGCAGACAAAACCATTATGCGTACCGTCGCATACATATTCAAGATAGCATTGAAGGTAGTCGTTGCTATCTGTCTTGTTGGATACGTCGGTATCGACACGAGCGGAATTACGGCACTGGTTGCATCTTTCGGTGTGTGCATCGGTCTTGCTGTAAACGGTGCGCTCTCGAATCTTGCGGGCGGTGTTCTCATTATTCTTACTCGCCCCTTCCGCGTGGACGATTATATAGAGGCGCAGGGCTTTTCGGGCACGGTAGAGGATATTCATATCACGAATACAAAGCTTCGCACGCCCGACAACAAAACCATCTATATCCCCAACGGAGCGCTTTCTTCGGGCGCGGTTGTAAACTATTCTTTACGAGACACGCGCAGAGTGGACGAAGTTTTCTCGATTTCTTATGCCGCCGATTTCCGCAAGGCGAAAGCAATTCTTTCCGAGCTCTACGAGGCAAACGAGCTTGTTCTGAAGGATCCTGCAATCTTTATCCGTGTAAGTGAGCACGCCGCATCCTCGATAAACATCACCGTGCGCGTTTGGGTTAAGAGCGCGGATTATTGGACCGTTAAGTTCGATATGCTCGAGGCTGTTAAGGAACGCTTCGATGCAGAGGGAATAGAGATTCCCTTCAATCAAATGGATGTTCATATCAAGAACGATTGATCGGCTTTCAAAAAGTGCCTCCGCGAGGCGAGACCGCTCTCGATCGGCATAGCGTATAAAGAAAAAGAGAGGAAGCCACAGGGGCTACTCTCTCATCAAGGATTTTGCCCACAGGGCAATATTCCGACGCACGCCGCTGGTGAGCAAGCTCCCCGACGGCTTTGCTTGGAATGCGAACCTTGGACCGACCGGTTATGCTCCTTGTGAGCCAAAAGTACACTTCGTGTCCGACATCGCGATGCGATACGCTCACGGAGCAATCTTCGCGCGCCTCCCTGATGAACGAGTTCATCGACTCGGCTTTGCTTGATTATGTAGCCTCCGGCTCAAACCGGTCGCCCTAAGCGCTCAAAACCTTAAAGATCCAAAAGCAAAAGAGAGATAACCGCAAGGGCTATCTCTCTTTTGTTGGTGGAGCATCAAGGACTCGAACCTTGGACCGACCGGTTATGAGCCGGTAGCTCTAACCAACTGAGCTAATGCTCCATATAATGGACCAATATATTGTATCAAATAAATATGTATAAATCATTAACGAATGATTAACATTTGATAAAAAGTTTTGGAGAATTCTGATTTTTTTGAAAAGCTTGAAATAAAAAAAGAAATTTCGCAAAAATAATCCCGAAAACAAATTGACAAACGGAATTTTTTTTGATATAATAGTCTGCGTCACGAGGAAATATTCTTGTGAGATGCTGCTATGGCTCAGCTGGTAGAGCACATCCTTGGTAAGGATGAGGTCCCCGGTCCGAATCCGGGTAGCAGCTCCAGACAACCCCGAAGGTAACCCTTCGGGGCTTTGGTTTTTTTATGGGTTTTTGCAAGCTTTTATGGGTGCTCTGTGTGGGGTTGTCTGGAGCTGCTACCATAGAGCCGACCCGGTTCTGCGTCAGCAGAATCCGGTCCGCATACCGCCTCGGGCGGTATCTTGGCGTGAGTGCACCGACCTCTAATTTAGAACAAATATTTTCGAGCGCCAATACCCGGGTAGCGCCACGCAAGACCGCAAAGAAAGGAGAACGTCTATGGAAATCCTAAAATTCAAGCCTTTAGTAGACAAGCTGTTTTGGATAATAGTAATATCGACGTCTGCGCTGATGCTGGCGGTAACGGCGCTTTCACTTTTTGCGCCTTATGCGATTCTTATTATGCTGGGGACGGATTTGTTTGTTGCTTATTTCTTGGTTTCTCCGCTTTTCGGATACGTTGAGCTCCGCGAGGAGACGGTCTTTGTAAAGTTCGGATTTATACTGAAAAGGGAGATTTCTTATAAGAAAATACGCGGCTTCGGACGAGAGCGCAAGTGGTATGCCGATTCTATGCTCTCGCTTAAAAATTCGATCGACCACGTCAATATAAAGTATAATTCCTTCGATATGGTTAGCGTCAGCGTAAGGGATAACGATAGACTTATCAGGGAAATAGAGGCGCGTGTTGCAAAAGCGCGCGGTCTCTCGTAATCCTCCGCAGATTTCAACATATTATGCGCCGCCCGTCGGGGCGGCTTTTTTGTATCTAAAATAGTATATCTACTTGAAAAATAAAAGAGTATGTGATATACTTGAAGCGTATGTGAAATTTCGCGAAATCGCTTTGGTTTCGGGCGCAGGAAAGGAACTTTAATATGCTTTGGGAAGAACTCAGACAGGACGAATTTAGGGCGGCGGTAGAAAAGTCGCGCGGCGTGTGCGTGTTGCCGATAGGCTGCGTCGAGGCGCACGGAATACATCTGCCCCTCGGCTGCGACGTAATGCACGTTACGCACCACTGTAAGCTCGCGGCAGAGCGCGAGCCGGTCGTTATTTTTCCGCCTCTTTATTTTGGAGAAAAGGCAGGCGCCGGAGAGTATCCCGGCACTATTATATTCCCCGAGAGCCTCATTCTCGAGATACTCGAGCAGTGCTGTAAGGAGATACACCGAAACGGCTTTCGGAAAATTCTTGTAGTGAACGGTCACGGCGGAAACAACGCTATGCTTACTAATTTTGCCTGGTCTGCCGCCCTGAAAACCGGGCTCTGTCCGGTGTTTGTATACAGCTCGTCGCTGAAGTCCTCTTATCCTAAGGTGCTCCTTGCAAACATAGAGAAGTATCCGTATCTCACGGGAGAGGATATCGAGGTGCTCGAGGCATACGGAGATAAGACGGGCGGCCACGGCTGCTTTACCGAGACGGGATGGATGCTAAATGCAAGACCCGAGCTCACAAGGGTTGACCTTATGAAAGAGAGGGATGGAACGAGCCGCCATCTTTTCGACGGATTTTCAGAGCTTGGAATTTTTTCAGCGTTCACCTGGCAGGGAAATTTTCCCGATTCGCTTCACGGAGATTATCACGAGGGACTTAACGAGCGCATAGCGCGAGCTATGACAGAGGCACACATAGAGGCGTTGACGAAGGTCTTTGGCTTCTTGAAGACGGAAAAGGTTTCGCAGAAATATTACGAGGAATGGGAAAAGAAAAACCCTCTTTTGTAAACATAACATAACAAAAGGAGAGAAAATATGCTTTGGGAAGAACTCAGACAAGATGAATTTGGGGCGGCGGTGGAAAAGTCGCGCGGTGTGTGCGTTTTGCCGATAGGCTGCGTTGAGGCGCACGGAATACATCTGCCTCTCGGCTGCGACGTAATGCACGCTGTGCACCACTGTAAGCTCGCGGCAGAGCGCGAGCCGGTAGTCATTTTTCCGCCGATGTACTTCGGAGAGAAGGCAGGCGC
>JAZOMD010000152.1:0-4888 GCA_045653745.1 Eubacteriales bacterium
AAACCAAGTGCCCGAGAGCCAAGCGGAGAGGTTCGTTAAGAGCGCACCGCAAATTCCGCCGACCTGCTTATCGGAGAGAATACTGCCGAAAAGAAGCCCGAGGGATATGAAAAATACCGACACGGGTAGCGACAAAAGGAGCGCGACGAGAATTTTCGCACTGAAATCAAGCCCGAAGGCAAGCGAGGCAGCGTAGGTCACGGCACTCTGCCCGAGCGCTATCGGAATAAGCGGTAGGGTGTAGGCAAGGATAAAATCTCTTGCGGTAAGGGGTGTCGTATAGAGCCTTGCGGCAAGTGCGCTTTTCCTATCACGCGAGATAAGGGTTGCCGAAAAGAGGGTGACGAATGACAGCCCGAAGACGACGACGCCGGGCGCAAGGCTCTCTATCTCGAATAGCGGCACGGGAATATTCGCCTGAATTGCCCAGAGGAGAAGCAGGAGCACGAGCGGAAAGCCGAGCCCGAAGGCGAGGTTCAAGGGGTCGCGCAGAATTTCCTTGAAGGTTCTTTTGGAAAGACAAAGCATTCTCATTTTGCCGCCTCCTTTACTATCTTAATGAAGGCTTCCTCGACGCTTTTTGCAGCCTCTCTTTTCATAATTTCCTCGGGAGTGCCGACCGAAAGCAGTCTTCCCTTATCCATAATTCCGATACGGTCGGAAAGCGCCTCAGCCTCCTCCATATAGTGGGTGGTGAGAATTACCGTCACCCTGCCGCGTAAAGCGCGTATTACTTCCCAGAGCTCCGCACGCGCGAGCACGTCCATACCGAGGGTAGGCTCGTCGAGAAAGAGCACCTTAGGCTCGCTGATAAGAGCCATTGCAACCGAGAGCCTTCTCTGATAGCCGCCCGAGAGCCTTCCTGCGCGCCTGTCCATAACCTCTGTAAGTGAGAGTAGTTTCTCGAGCTCGGAGATTTTCTCGCGGCACTTCTCGCGAGAGAAGCCGTGCACCCCTGCTATAAGCTCGAGGTTTTCACGAACGGTAAGGAGCGGTGCAACCGCGGTCTCCTGCGGAGATACGGCTATATTTCTTTTTACCTCAGCACACTCTCCCACAACACTCGCGCCGAGGACGTACGCCTCGCCCGAGGTGGGAGAGGTGAGGCAGGAGAGAATTTTTATCGCGGTGCTTTTTCCTGCCCCGTTCACACCGAGCAGCGAAAAGAGTTCTCCCTCCTCTACCGAAAGCGAAAGACCCGAGAGCGCCGTCACGTCCTTATATTTCTTTCTTAAATTTACAGTTTCTATTGCTTTCATTTTTTCTCCGTTTCATAGCGTTTTACCACGCCTTTGTAAACATCTGTTATCATTTCGCTTATCAAATCCTCGGACAAATCGAGAAATCCCGTCGCGCGCATTACGGCAATTCCGTGCACGAACGCCCACATTTCAAGATGGAAAAGCTCTGCGTACTCCTCTTTGATACCCGAGGCTCCGTGCGCCATTTTCTCCATTTTCCGAAATTGCCCGACCTCGCTCGGCAGCTCCTCTCCCCGTCGCTCACGCATATATAGAAGCCTGAAAAGCTCCCTTTCTTCACCTGCAAAGCGGATATAAGCCATACCGCTCGCCTTATAGGGTGGGTATTTTCCCGAGGCTATCTCGCGCTCTAGATATTCCTCGTAAACCCTGACCGCCTCTGCGTGCACGGCGAGGAAAAGCTCCTTCATAGAGGGAAAATTCGAGAAGATGGGCTGCGTCGAGCAACCGAGCCCCTCGGCGATGCTCCGCGCGTTCAAGGCGCTCTCTCCGCCCTCTCGCACAAGGGCAATTCCCTCTCTTATTATATCCTCTTTTCTGATTTTCACCTTTGGCGGCATACTACTCTCCCTTCTGCCGCCGCTATGGCAGCAAGAAAAATATCATATGTTATATATCAAGCGTTATTTTATCATAAAACGGCGGTAAAGTCAAGCATTTTCCTCTATTTTCCGAGAAATTTTAAAATGGGTATTGTTTTTTTAGAAAAGATGGTGTAAAATATAAATGTTAAATTCTTAAAAAACAGGAGAAAATTATGAGTAAAAGCGTACAGGACGTCCTCAGACTTATTGAGGAAAACGGCATCGAGATGGTTGATTTCAAGATGGTTGACATCAACGGTCAGTACCGTCACGTTACCATTCCAGCGGCAAACTTTTCCGAGGATACTATGAAGAGCGGTATCGGCTTTGACGCCTCTAACTACGGCTACGCCGTTGTAGAGAAGAGCGATATGGTCTTCATTCCCGACCCCGACACGGCACATATCGACCCCTTCTGCTCCATTCCCACCCTTTCTATGACGGGTAACGCTATGATTATAGACAGCCCCGAGAACAGACCCCTTCCTCAGTATCCGCGTAACATAATCCGCGCGGCTGTGAAGGCTATGCAGGATAGCGGTATTGCAGACACTATGTATATTCTTCCCGAGTTCGAGTTCTACCTCTTCGACCAGGTGGGCTGGCAGGTATCGGGCAGCGAGATAGGCGTTTGTCTTGACGCAAAGCAGTCCTACTGGAACAGCGCCACCGAGGGTCTTGGAGTAGTAGTTCCGAAGCAGAAGAACTACCATATTGCAAAGCCCTTCGACATCTCCTACGAGTGCAGAAGCGAGATGTGTATGCTTATGAAGGACGCAGGCATCGAGATTAACTATCATCACCCCGAGGTTGCGGCGTCCGGTCAGTTCGAGATTGAGCCCCAGCTCGGCGAGGTCGTTCATATGGCTGACGCTACGATGATGATTAAATACATCATTCACAACACCGCCCTCAAGTACGGCAAGAGCGCAACCTTTATGCCCAAGCCCATCTACGGTGAGGCAGGCAGCGGTATGCACGTGCATATGCTTCTTATGAAGGACGGCAAGCCGGTCTTCTCCGACGATAACGGCTACGCGCATCTCTCCGAGACCGCGCACTACTTTATGGGCGGACTTCTCAAGCACATTGCATCTCTTTGCGCAATCACCAACCCCTCTACCAACTCCTTCAAGCGTCTGGTTCCCGGCTTCGAGGCTCCCGTTACCGTAGGATACGCGACCTCTAACAGAAGTGCGGTTATCCGTATCCCTGCATACGCGAAGTCTCCCGATAAGCGCCGCTTCGAGCTCCGTAACCCCGACGCCACCTGCAACCCCTACTTCTGCTATGCGGCAATCCTTATGGCAGGACTTGACGGCGTGAAGAACAAGATTGACCCCCACAAGAACGGCTGGGGCCCCTACGACGTTAACCTCTACCACCTTCCCGAGGAAGAAAAGGCAAAGCTCAAGGGTCTTCCCACCTCGCTTGACGAGGCACTTTCTGCACTTGAGGCAGACCACGATTACCTCACCGCAGACGGCGTATTCCCCGAGGAGCTTATAAAGAACTTCATCAAGACCAAGCGTGCCGAGGTAAGAGACCTCGCCGCTATCCCCCACCCTGCCGAGTTCGACAGATACTACAATCTTTAATCAAAGGCGCATCTTCAACAGAAAAATCTCCCCGAGTCGGGGAGATTTTTCGTTATAACTCTTGTAAATATTTTTAATGTATGCTATAATTAAGTTTATGATAAATCTTCAGGAGACTGTTATGAGAATAGTTATCAAGATTGGAACGTCGACTCTTACCTACGAGAACGGTTGTGAAAACATCAGGCGTATAGAATCGCTTTGCAAGATTGTGAGCGACATAAAAAACAGAGGCCACGAGCTTATCCTCGTTTCCTCGGGTGCTATCGGAATGGGCGTTGGAAAGCTTCGCCTCGGTGCAAGGCCCAAGGACATCGCAGGCAAGCAGGCGTGCGCGGCGGTAGGACAGTGCGAGCTGATGTACACCTACGACAAGCTCTTTTCCGAGTATAACCACACCGTGGCGCAGATACTTCTGACCGCCTCCGACTTTGAAAACGAGGATAGACACGCGAAGTTCAACGACACTATGACCCGTCTTCTCGTGCTCGGCGTGCTCCCTATCGTCAACGAGAACGACACCGTTGCTACCGAGGAAATTGCCTTCGGCGATAACGATACCCTCGCGGCGAGAATTGCGGTAAGCATTGGCGCAGACCTCTGTATTCTCCTCTCGGACATCGACGGTCTCTACACCGCAGACCCACGAAAGAATAAGGACGCCAGCCTTATTCCCGAGGTGCACGAGCTCTCCGAAGACATTCTCGCCCTCGCAGGCAAGGCAGGCTCAAGCCTCGGTACGGGCGGTATGGAAACCAAGCTCCGCGCGGCGAAAATAACCACCGAGGCAGGCTGCGATATGATAATCACCAACGGTGAATATCCCGAGAGACTCTACGACGCAGTGGACGGAAACGGGGTCGGAACTCGCTTTTTTGCAAACAAAAATTGACAAAATAACAAAAAAACAACGGAAAAATCGCTATGGAAAATAAATCTTCAACCATTCTTCTTTGCGAAGGCGCGAAGGCGGCGGCAGAGAAAATGCGCGGCATATCCGACGAGAGGATAAACGAAGCTCTCCTTCTTATGGCAGACGCGCTCGTATCCGACACCGATAAAATTCTCGCCGAGAACGAAAAGGACCTCGAAGCCGCGCGCGGCTCTATCTCCGAGGTTATGCTCGACAGGCTCAGGCTTACCGAGGACAGAATTCTCGCTATGGCAAACGGCATTCGCGAGATAACCAAGCTTCCCTCTCCTCTTGGCAGAGTGCTCGAGAGGGTGGACAGACCGAACGGCCTTAAAATAGAAAAGGTGAGCGTGCCGATGGGCGTTATCGCCATTATCTACGAGAGCCGTGCGAACGTTACCTCGGACGCGGCGGCGCTTGCTATAAAAAGCGGAAACGCCTGCGTGCTCCGCTCGGGCAAAGAGGCACACGCGAGTGCGGCGGCTATAACCGAGGCTCTGCGCCGCGGTCTTCGCGGCTCGGCTATCCCCG
>JAZOMD010000153.1:0-10260 GCA_045653745.1 Eubacteriales bacterium
GGCGTAGAGCACGGACTCTACCGTCTGGAATATCGTTCTTGCCTTGTAAACGGATTCGGTTGTGATGACATTAACGGGCATTTTATCATCTGCAGATGCGGTGAACTCTATCTGCCAATAAAGATCGGGATTATAGCAGTACACGCAGATCTCTTCTCCGCTTAAATTCTGTATCGAGCCGTATATTTTCCGGTGGCTCGGTACGTTGTGTGGGTAATCGGGGTCGCTCGGGGACATCTCCGACACTTCACCGTTTATCATAACGCGCCCGTAGGTATCCCAGAACCAATTATCGTAATCGGTTTCCATAAAGGCTTTAAAATCATCACAGTCATCAAAGGTTTGAACGGCTAAGAAGGGGTCATCCCCTACGATGTACCAAGCACCGATAAACATACCTAAAAGGAGCGAGATGGCAAGAGATATCAAGGTCGTTTTTGATAGGAGCTTATTGTTTCTCTCCATCTTATCCGCTTGATTTTTTGAAAGAACAATTCTACCGTTGCGTACAAGAGATCGGCGTACGAAAAGAGCGTAGATGATATAAGAGACGAAAAACGCACTAAGCGCGAACAAAAGTCCGTAACCCAGCCACGGCAGAAAATCCAAACCGCCTTTGGCGCCGTCTATCACCGTGACAAGAGGCAGACAGAATGCCATCAGCGATAAGTTGGCAAAAGAGATTTCCGCCGCGGTATTTACCGCGCTTGTATTCAGAGCGTGTACCCTCTCCGAATAGGAAGCGTTATCCTCGTCGGGAACAATGCGGGCATTGATGAGGAAAGCAAGCTGGCATATTTCACTTACAACGCAAAACGCGCCTGCAAGGCAGAATGCCATCAAGCCTTCCGAGAATCCGAGATTTGCCATCACCGCGGCAATAAAACCGAAGATAGTTATACCCAGTGATATAAGGGTAAGATTTTTGTATTTGCGTCTTTTCAGGTCAAGCATCAGCTTGAATTGCTTTTCGCTTTTTGCTTTATACCTATTTGCGTTTTCCTCGGAGCTGTCGGCTTCTCGGTCGGGATTGTTGCGTTCGCCGCGCAGTAGCTCATCGGTGGTAACACCGAAAATTTCAGCTATTAACGGCAATAATGACAACTCAGGCGTACATTCATCACATTCCCAACGGCTTACAGTTTTGTCCGAAACAAAAAGCTTTTCGCCAAGCTCCTTCTGCGTCATACCGTTTGCCTTTCGCAGGGTCGATATAAATTTACCTACTGTTTTCTTTTCCATAGTAACTCCTCCTCGCATTTCGCGGTGTTCTGTGCCTACATTCTAGCATTTCTTCAGAAAGAATACCACCCCGAGATAAAGGAATTACTCTCGAAATGCGAGAATACGTAACAGCTTCGAGTATTTTTTACTTAAAATACCCCTCGAGGAATTCTCCTATCGGCATATCGGCTACAGCCTCGCACATATAGCCTGCCGTACCAAGCTGATTGCCCGTAAGATAATTTATGTAGGTTTTTCCCTGCCACTCGCACATATCTATATCGCAGTTGTTGCAGCAAAGACCGTGATAGAGGCGATCTTCGTGCTCGGGAAGGTACAGCTTTTTTCCGTTCTCGGAAATCAATCTATCCTCGTTTGAGTGAAGAAGGATCGGGTTATGAAGTCCAACCTCGATATCGTTAAAATCCTTCGTTCTGAAGATATAATGAGCAAATCTCCTGAAAGGAAGCGGAAGAAGCAGGAATATGTAATAATAATTATTATGGTAGCGCATATACGGCGCTCCGCAATACATTTCCTTCGGGAAAGCAGTGTCGAAAGGGAGCATTTCCCAGTTAATCATATCGGTTGATTTTGCAAAGTAGGCGGTAAAGGTTTTGCCGGGATCGTCCTCGGGAGAGCCGCCAACCTCGAGGAGAAGAACGTATCCGTCGTCTCCCTTGGCAAGCGAGGTATTGAAGAACTCCCAGCCCTCGCGATGGAAAAGGATACGCTCCTCCCAATTCACCAGATCCTTAGTAGAATAAAGCTTTATCGTATCGCCGCAGAGCTTAGGTCCACTGCCCACCGTCGCAAGTACGTAAAAGGTGTCGCCCTCCAGGTAACCCGACGTAAAGCACATACCGTATGCGGTACGGGAAACAACCTCGCCCGTTTCAACGTCACGTATTAACGAATGAGTAGTCTCTATAACGTACTCGTTTCCTTCCCTGCCCCAACACAGTTCAAGGCGCATAAGTCTGCCACCCCAGACGAAGGGGGTCATTTCACAGTTAGGGCTACAAAATCCAAGCTTTTTGATTTCAGGAAATGTGCCGCTTACCTTTGTATCCCTGTCATAGTTTATATAATTCATCTGTCGCTATTCTCCTTTAGCTCTAATCACCTTCACGCTTTGTGCAATCGAATTAAATATACCACAAAAACCCAAAGATGTCAATATAAAAGAGCAAAAAACACTCTTGACTTTAGAGGCGCAGAGTGGTATACTTTAATCGTAATTTTTTCGAGGTGAAATATGGACTACACATATCATATGCACACTCCGCGTTGCTCTCACGCAACGGGCACGCCGAGAGAATATATCGAAAACGCACAGCGCTGTGGAATGACGCATATAGGCTTTTCCGACCACTGTCCTCTGATGTTCGAGGACGGCTATCAGACGTACTGGAAGGTGCCTGTTGACGAGGGACGGGCTTACTGCAACGAGATTGCAGAGCTGCGCGAGGAGTACACAGGCAGACTTGATATAAAAATCGGATTCGAGATGGAATACTATCCCGAGTATTTCGAGAAAACCTTCGAGAACGTATTAAGCTACGGCGCAGAATATCTGATTCTCGGGCAGCACTTTATATCAAGCGACCTCGAGCACCCGAATTACGTTCACACGGTTATGAAGACCGATAGCACCGAGTACCTTGTACGATACGCAGACGTTATTACAGAGGCGATAAGCAGGGGCGTTTACAGCTACGTAGCACATCCCGATATTTTTAATTTCACAGGTGACGAGGCGCTCTACACAAAGGAAATGCGAAGAATCTGCGAGGCATCTCTTAAGTACGGCACGCCGCTCGAAATCAATCTTCTTGGAATAAGGGAGTCAAGGAACTATCCGAGAGAGTTATTCTGGAAGATTGCAGGCGAGGTGGGTTGCCCTGTTACCTTTGGTACAGACGCACACAAGGCGGAGCACGCAAGCGATCCGAGGTCGGCCGAAAAAGCTATGGAAATTGTAAAAAAATACAACCTCAACTATATAGGCAGACCCACCATAGTAGATATACGAAAAATCTAACAGCGAAAAAGAAAGACCGAGACAAAAAGTCTCGGTTTCTTTTTATTAAGAAAGCGTCGGAGAGAGCGCATCAGCACAGCGGACGGCTTCCATCGCGTCCTTTGCATAAGCGTCAGCACCGATGGAGTCGGCGTATTCCTTGGTCAAAACGGCACCGCCGACCATTACTTTGCACCACGGCGCGTGCTCGCGAAGAAGCTTAACGGTCTTTTCCATCGCAGGAACGGTGGTGGTCATAAGGGCGCTGAGTCCGACTATCGGGGCGTGAAGTCTGACGGTCTCGCTGAGCACAAGCTCGGGGGAGACGTCTCTGCCAAGGTCGGTGACGGCATAACCGTAATTTTCAAGAAGAAGCTTTACTATATTCTTACCTATATCGTGTATGTCGCCCTTTACCGTTGCAAGAACTACTCTGCACTTTACGGCTTCATCTGACGAAGGCATTGCCTCCTTCACCACCTCAAATGCAGCCTTTGCGGCTTCGGCACTCATAAGAAGGGACGGCAGATAGATCTGCTTCTTTTCAAAGCCGTCTCCCACGGCGTCAAGCGCGGGAATTATCTCGTTCTGTACTACGTCAAGAGGATTTTGCGATGCAACAGCCTCGCGAGTCAAGGCTTCGGCATCTTGCTTTATTCCCTTGAATATAGCGCCGAAAAGCGGGGATTTGTAAATATCAGTTGTCTTTTTTTGTTGTTTTTCGGGTGTAGATGTCGGTTTCAGTTCAGGGAGCGAGCCGGCGAAGCTTATGAAGTCGGCACAATTTAGATCCTGGCCGTTCAGCATGCGGAAGGCGTAATAAGCCTTCATCATCTCGTCGGAATGAGGATTCATTATAGCCGCGCTTAATCCCTTTGAAAGAGCGAGAGTGAAAAAAGAAGCGTTTACGGTGTCTCTTTGAGGAAGACCGAAGGACACGTTGGAAACACCGAGAGAGGTACACGCACCGAGCCTTTCGCTTATCATTTGTACGGCGCGGAGCGTTTGGAGACCTGCTCTGTCATCGGCACTTACGGTGAGCGCAAGAGGGTCGAATATCAGGTCTTTCTTGTCGATTCCATACTCTTCGGCGGCCTTCAAAATCCTTTCCGCAATAGCAACACGCTCCTCTGCGGTGGCAGGAATTCCCGACTCGTCAAGAGTCAATGCTACGACAAGACCGCCGTATTTCTTTACAAGAGGAAAAACGGATTTTATGCTTTCGGGCTTTGCGTTTACCGAGTTTATCATCGCTTTTCCGTTATATCTGCGCAGTGCCGCTTCCATAGCTACGGGGTCAGAGGTATCTATCTGCAATGGAAGGTCGCAAACCGATTGAAGCTCGCATACCACATTTGTGAGCATTTTCGGCTCATCTATTTCGGGAAGTCCGACGTTGACGTCGAGAACGTGCACGCCTCGCTCCTCCTCGGCAATTCCTTCTTTGATTATATATGAGATATCATTTTCGCGTAGCGCTTCCTTAAAGCGCTTTTTTCCCGTGGGATTTATTCGTTCTCCGATAAGAACGGGCTCGTTTCCAAAGAACACGGCGTGCGTATACGAGGATACTACGGTGTAGTTTTTCTTTTCTATCTTCTTTGGCTCGATGTTAAGCGCAAGGCTCGAGAGTCTCTCTATATGCTCGGGAGTCGTTCCGCAGCAACCGCCCACAGCGCGGACACCGAGGCGCACAGCCTCTGCAGCTGCTTTTGCAAACTCCGCGGCAGAAACGTCAAAAACAGTTTTTCCGTCGATAATTTTCGGAAGACCTGCGTTAGGCTTGAAAATGACGGGAATTGACGAATATTTAAGATATTCGGACACCGTACCCAGCAAGGCGCGAGGACCGAGCGAGCAATTGACACCGATAGCGTCGGCACCCATACCTTCGAGCATAGCAACCATAGCGGCAGGGTCTGCGCCGGTCATAAGCTTTCCACCCTCGCCAAATGCGCAGGACACGAAAACGGGCAGGCTCGAGTGCTCTTTTGCCGCAAGCAGAGCCGCCTTTGTTTCGTAGCTATCGTTCATAGTCTCGATGAAGACAAGGTCTGCTCCGTGCTTTTCGCCAAGAGAAATCACCTTGCCGAAAATGGCGACGGCATCTTCAAAATCAAGGTCACCGTAGGGCTTCAGCATCTTACCCGTGGGTCCAACGTCGAGCGCCACCCATTTTTCTTTAGTCGACACCGATTCGCGAGCCGCCACTTTAGCGTTGCGAAGTGCCGCTTCAATAATTGCTTCAAGCTCGTCGTGTGAAAATTTCAGAGAATTTGCGCCAAAGGTGTTAGCATTTACGAGGTTACTTCCTGCATCGAAATAGGCGCGATGAATATTGACGATTTCCTCTCTGTGAGTGAGATTCCAACGCTCGGGAAGCTCTCCCGGTTGGAGACCTCTCGCCTGAAGAAGCGTGCCCATTCCACCGTCAAGTATAAGTGTGTTGTCTTTTAAAAATTCAAGAATTTTCATTTTTCTCCCCTGTTCGCCGACGGCGACGAAAAGATTTTAAAGTGATTTTATACCCACTATCGCCGTTACGGATTTCGACGGCGACATCAAAAGACTGTCGTTAAGAGTAATTCCAACATTCCGAGGGCAATTGAGCGCTTCAAAAATCGGAATTTGCAAGTCAAGCGGAAGATCGCCGTACCCCGGGCTGAAGCGTGGACGAACAGCTTGTCCGACGAGCGCTCGTTCTTCCTTGAGGTTATGGCAGAACAGGTCACAAAGCGCCTCAACTCGCTCCGTGCCTATCGCCTGCAAAAGGAGCGCTCGCGCAGGCTCGATGTCGGAATATTTGTGTATAAGCCTGTCAATCTCTATGCCCACGGTAGCTGCAAAAATCACAGCACTTTCACACCCGGAAAGCGCAGTAGCAAGATTCAAAGATTTCACGGTAATATGCCCAAGACCGACAGAGTTGCCGAGCATACAAACGGGATATTCTATATAACAAAGTCGCGGTGCTATTTTACCCCCGACGATAGAAAGAGTGCTGTCAAGCAAGGCGCAAGTGCGTTCATCTTCGCCACGCACTCCTGCGTATCTCAATATCTCTTTTTTATCAAAATCAGGGAGAATGGGTTGTATTATGCAAATATTAGTTGTCATTTTTTGTCAAAATATCAGAAAGATTACTTTCGATCGCAGCGGCAACATCAGGCTTATTCATCGAATAAACGTGCACATTTTTAATACCGTTTGCAAAAAGATCTATTATCTGATCGGTAGCATAGGCAATTCCCGCCTGACGCATAGAAGCAGCCGACGAGCCGAATTTATCGACTAAGGATTTAAAGCGTTGCGGCATAAACGAACCCGAGAGTTTGATAGCGCGCTCGATTTGATTTGCATTCGTTATCGGCATAACGCCGGGGATCACGGGAACCGTTATACCAGCCTCGCGAATCTTGTAGAGAAAATTATATAAGAGATTATTATCAAAAAACATCTGCGTTGTCAAAAATGAGCAGCCTGCATCAACCTTTTCGCGTAGATATTTTATGTCATCACTCTGAGACGCACTCTCGGGGTGTATCTCAGGATAGCAAGCACCGCCTATACAAAAATCAGCACCGCTATCTACAAGCTCGCGCACAAGGTCTATCGCGTGTTTATAATGAAGGTCGTCACGTCCGTTCGCTATGAGCTCGGGTGTCAAATCTCCACGGAGCGCCATAACGTTTTCTATACCTGCAGCCTTGATATCCTCTATTCGTTCTCTGACCGTATCGCGCGTCGAGGAAACGCAGGTAAGATGCGCAAGAGTCGGAACACCGTAGCGCTCTTTTATATTCTTTGCAATATCGAGCGTATACTTGCTTGTACCGCCGCCGGCGCCGTATGTAACGCTCATAAATGAAGGGCGGAGCTTTGCTATCACCTCGGTCGCGTTTTTTACGCTATCGAACGCCATGTCGTTTTTTGGGGGAAAGACCTCAAATGAAAGCGACAAGCCATCTTTCTTTAAAAGCTCAGATAGTTTCATTCTATATCTCCTTACGAAAATTCATACAGCCTTGATAACAGGATAGTACGAGCGCAGTTTCTTTATAATTATTATACAACACACGCGCGCGCATTTCAATAGTTTAGAAAAAATTATAAGAACCCACTTCTTTTGTAAAGTAGGTCCTTATAGCTGTATTCAAAAAATGAATGCAAATTTCACCTGCGCTTAAAAGATGCAGAAGTTACACATTGTGCGAGCACATGATCTGCACTTTTCTTTGTTTTATTACATTTTCCCGACTTTTCCGAGTACACAATACCGATATAGCACAAACATCAAGTCTGTTAAATTGCGCTAACCTTAAGTTCGACGAAGAAGCGGATCTTTTCTCCGGACTCTATTTTTGAATACTTGAAATTATCATCAAGCTTGGTAGTACAAGGCTCGAGACCAAGCGCATAATCGCCACTAGCCACACTCTTCCACTCAAGAAAATCCGGAAGCGTTTCGCCACAGTAGCTGACGGTAAACTTCTTTCCTATCCTGCTATTGACAAGAGATACTTCGGGGGTGTTTAAATCAAGGAAATAGCAAAGCTCATCTGCTCCGACCGCGGAGTCGCTCATCTCGAATTTTGACGATTCCTTTTCGATGGCCGCTTCATTTCTAGGAGTACACTTACAAACGTCCGCCTCGATGTACGCACCCTCGTCGAGCATTGGATAACCGACGTTGATATGGTAGAGCAAACAATAGTCTGCGGCTTCAAATCCGAGATTGCAAAGCTCGTCCTCGACGCGTACAGAATCAGAGCCAATAGCGGAGCTGATAGTTCTTTTGAGAAGCAGATTTTGTCCGAACAGTGCCGTGTTTCTTATAAGGGCCTCTACGACTATCCTATCTTCACCCACCTCGGCACGAATGATTTCCGCAGGAGTGTTATGCAGCGTTCCGTGGAGCTCGTATCCTTCCCTGCCGCCAAGGCTATCAAGACCGCAGGTATATATCATTCCGCCTTCAAAGCGATTGATAAAGGGAATTTCCCTTTTAGTAAAACCGTTTTTGGATACAAAGGACATATTCTGCCCCTGATGATAAAGCTGCATAATGTCGCACGCCTTGCTTACGTTTATCAAAAAGCGAATGTTACCGTTATCGCAGTCGATAACATCGAGCCCCGCGCCCGCGCCTTCGGTTAAGGTATATCTGCGCAGAGATGCTATCTGCATAATATTTGAAATTTTTCCGTTCATTTTATTTTTCCTTTTATATTACTCTTTGAATTCGAGCTTTGTTTTTATGATATTTTTTCTTATCATGGCTCCGGCCCGAGAGGTAGCACTTATGTTATATTCCATAGTTTGCAACTCGCAATCTCTGACCGTGACCTCCACCGTTATAGATCCATACATGTAATTTTGTGTTAACATCGCATCGATAACATCTTTAAAAAAGCTGTACGAAGGGTCAAACGTGAACTTATACTTGGTAATTCTGCTACTCACCTCTGTTTTCTCGATATCGGTTATACCTATCGGAACAAACGAGAAGGGGTCGATAAGGCTATCGATGATTTGCTTTGCCTTAAAATCGTTATAACTGAAATCCGATACTCCGTCAGTGCAGAGCTCGTCATTCTTATACGTTATTTTCTGCTTCGGTCCATCTATCAAGAGGCCCATTTCAAAATAGTAATTTCCTCCGTCAACACCATATGAAACATCATATTGTTCTTTGTGGCTTACAGTAGAATCGGTTAAGAGCTCGTAAGTAAAATCAAACTCGTCCTCTCTGCTTACTTTTTTATCATTCAAAAGCGACGGCAACTCCCTTGCAACTCTTGCATCGGAAACCGATATATAATTCAACGGATTTAATAAAGCTTCTTCGGCACGCTCGGCTTTATTATAACTTGAAAAAGTCATTTTCTCATTACCGCTGAATTCCGAATTGGAAAATATGTATTCTACCGATATTTCATCAACAAGATAGCCCGAATCAGCTGTTATAGTCACACACAAATCAACAATTCTTCCACCTGCATTCTCGAACGGAAAACCGTAGCTTGCGTTAGCGCTTTTGAGTATTGTATCATTGTAACCGGAAAGCGTTACTGTATGACTGTTATTCTCACTCTTTTTATGGGAGATGTTTTTATACCCTTTGAGCAGATCTGTTTCAATACGCTCCTCAAACTCTAAAAACTCATTCTCCGTAAGATTAGAGCGCAGCTTTGTATCTTTATCGTCTATTGAATACGCAAAATAGTATTCACCCTCACAAAATGCTTGTAAAGTTGACGTATTATTTTCTTCGCCTTTAAGTTTAATATTTGTATTATTTTTAGAAAAATAGTACAAATCGCTGTTTTTTTCTTTTAAATATATCTGACTGGAAGAACCGGAAACTTCGATTTTTTCTGCGGAAACATAGGCCGTAATTTCCAATTCACTATCTACTTCGTAAGAATGGATTGAGTCCATCGCTTTTGATATCTTGTTCATGACTCTCTCGGCTGCTCTTTCCGAATTACCAAAGCTACACGAAGAAAACATCATCAATGATAACAAAACCACGATACAGAGCGAACTTACAAACTTTTTCATAACCATTTTCCTTTCTTGTTTTTATCTTTTCATTTTGATTATAGCACAAACTCCCTCCTTTGTCAACAAAAAGGTGTTTTGCGTACTCACCGGCTACGATCCGACACATGCACTCGGTAAGTTGTTTCATCACCGGTTTCGTGTAACAGAACAATGACTGTTCGGTCGGGTGTCACTGCTTCGAGCCCAATTTATTTAAAACAAAAAAGCACCTACAAACGTAAGTGCTTCAATATGGCTCCCCGAATCTGGGAATTAGTTGCCTTTGGCAACTACGAACCAGTGACATCGTGCAACATTCGCCGAAAGCGAAATTAACAGTCGTTCTGTCTTTTTTCAAAGTGTCTCTAAACAAAAAATCCCTGCTAACTAAAAATACCCCGACAGAACAATGACTGTTCGGTCGGGTGTCACTGCTTCGAGCCCAATTTATTTAAAACAAAAAAGCA
>JAZOMD010000154.1:0-27118 GCA_045653745.1 Eubacteriales bacterium
GCAGGCGTAAGCATGGCAGAGCTTGCGGTTACATTTATAAGAGATACCGAGGGTATTGCATCTCTCGTTCTCGGCTGCGACACCCCTAAGCAGCTTCTGGAGAGCATCTCGCTCGTGAATGCTCCCAAAATTTCTCCCGAGGTGAGAAGCGAGGCGCTCGCGATAGCAGAGACTATCGAGCCCATCGTTATAAGACCCTGGGAATGGTTCAAATAAGCTTTCAAAACAAAAATTTATATATGAGAAAAGAAAGGAAACAGGTATTTAACTATGTTACATTTAAGACCCAGCCGCGTACTCAAGAAAATCAGAGAGGGAAAGGTTGCTTATTCCATTAAGCTCAATCTTGCAGATGCAAGAGTTGCAGAGCTTGCCGCTATGTGCGGTATCGACTGCATTTGGGTAGATATGGAGCACGTACCCTCCGATTATATCGACCTCGAGAATATGATAAGAGCTGCTAAGCTCTACGACACCGATACCCTCGTCAGAGTTGCAAAGGGCAGCTACAACGACTTCATCAAGCCCTACGAGGCAGATGCAAGCGGTATTATGATTCCTCACCTTATGAGCCTTGAGGAAGCAAAGCAGATCGTTTACTTCACCAAGTTCCACCCCATCGGCAGACGTCCGATCGACGGCGGTGACGCAGGCGGTAAGTACTGCCTCGTTAACAGCATGGGCTACATAACCGTGGCTAACAGAGAGAGATTCAACATCGTTCAGATCGAGGATCCCGAACCTATGGCAGAGCTCGAGGAGATCTGCAAGCTCCCCGGCATTGATATGATATTCTTTGGCCCTGCTGACTTCTCTCACGCTATGGGTATGCCCGATAACATTATGAACGAGAAGACCCTTGCTGCAAGAAAGCTCGTTGCAGAGACTGCAAGAAAGTACGGCAAGATGGCAGGTACCGTAGGCGGCCTTGCTAACCGTCAGCAGCTTATCGACGAGGGCTTCAACTTCATCAACCTCGGCGCAGACGTTATCGCACTTTCTCAGTACTTCCTCAACATCACAAAGGAGCTTGACTAATGATATTCGGTAATATTAAAGACGCAGAGAGATACTACTCGGTTCACCCCTACTTCAAGGAGGCGTTCGAGTTTCTTAAGACTCTCAACCCCGACAATATGCCCGCAGAGGGCATCTCACGCCCTGATTTCAGAGCCGGCGTTCCCGGAGGATTTGGCACCAACTTCGACGAGAATAAGGACGGCACTCCCCGTCAGTTCGAGGCACACAGAAAGTTCCTTGACATTCACTACTGCGTAGCAGGCAGCGAGGGCTTCGGCTACAACGACGTTGCAAGACTTACCCCCGTTACCGAGTACGACGATGCAGGCGACTGCCAGATGCTCGAGGGCGAGGTGCATAAGCTCATTCTCCGTCCGGGCGATTTCTGCGTGGTTTTCCCTGAGGATGCTCACATTCCTCAGCTTGTCGGCGACCCCGATAAGAAGATAATGAAGACCGTCGTTAAGATTAAGGTCGGCTGATAAAACGTATAAGAGGGACACGCAACCCGTGTCCCTCTCTTTAGAAAGGAAAAAATATGAAATCAGGATTTGCAAGAAAGGTTATAACCCCCGCTCTCGGTACTCCTATCTGCGGCTACTACGAGAGAAGACTTACCAAGGGTGTTCTCGACGAACTCTACGTTACTGCGGCGAGCTTTGAGGACGGTGGCGTAAAGGCGGTTATTATCACCGTTGACGTCTGCCTTCTTTCCACCGAGCAGTGTAACTATGCAAGAAAGATGGTCGCAGAGGCTTGCGGTATAGACGAGAAGGCGGTATTTATCAACTGCTCTCACACTCACACCGGTCCCATCGTAGGTACTAAGAAGAACGCCTTCCAGGACGGAAGCCGAGAGTACGACGACTTCTTCTACGCTACTATGGCGAAGACCGCAGAGGAGTCGTTTTCCGATATGAAGGAGTCCGGCTTCTCGGTAGGCGAGGGTAAGGCGGAGAAGATTTCCTTCGTTCGCCGCTTCAGAATGAAGGACGGCGGAGTTCAGACCAACCCCGGCGTAGATAACCCGGATATTGACCACGCTCTCGGTACTGCAAACGATACCGTAAAGGTTTTGAGAGTAGACAGAGACGGCGGCGACGACCTTGTTTTCGTCTCCTTCGGTACGCACGCTGACTCGGTTGGCGGCGAGCTTATCAGCGGTGACTGGCCTGCATTCGTGCGCGAGACCGTAGAGAGAGCCGTAGACGGCGTTAAGTGTATGTTCCTTCTCGGCGCTCAGGGTGACGTAAACCATATCAATCCTATGCCCACCGCAGGCGACCGCAAGGGCCTTGATTACGACTCCTTCGACGGAGTTCCGAGAGGCTACGAGCACGCAAAGCATATGGGACGTAAGGTCGCAGGTGCAGCCCTCGGTATTATGGATAAGGCAGAGCCTATCTGCTCGAAGGGCATTTCCTTCGGCTCTAAGGAGATAAGCATTCCTTCCAATCAGGATAACGCGCGCCTTCCCGAGGCGAAGAAGATAAGCGAGCTCTACCAGGCAGGCAGAGCGCACGAGCTTCCCTATGAGAAGATGGAGCCCACCACCGTCGTTGCAGAGGCTAACCGTATCGTTATGCTCGAGAACGGCCCCGAGGCGTTCCCCTTCGTGCTTTCCGCACTCAAGCTCGGTGACTTCGTTCTCGCAGGTCTTCCCGGTGAGTGCTTCGTTGAAATCGGCAGAACCATTGAGGCAGAGAACGGCGGCGCGTCGGTATTCGTTTGCTGTCTTACCAACGGCGGCGATACCTATTTCCCCACCTCGTCTGCATACGATGAGGGCGGCTACGAGGCGAGAAGCTCGCGCCTTAAGAAGGGCGGAGACAAAATTCTCACCGACGGTATGGCAGAGCTTCTTAACTCGATAAAGTAAGCTTTTGTGTACAAAAACGCCTATATTCTTTGACAAAACATATTTTTGGAGGAAATAATTATGAATTTTCCGCTTAAGGATAAAGAAATCCGCATAGGTATTCTCGGTATGACCGAGGGCAACGCTCACCCCTTCTCCTGGAGTGCTATGATTAACGGCTACGATAAGGACGAAATGTATAAGTGGACGGGCGAGCTCTATCCCACTATTCCTCAGTATCTTGCAAAGCAGCCCCCTCACACCTTCGGTATTCCCGGCGTAAAGGTTACTCACGTTTGCTTTACCGGCTACGAGGACCGCGCTATGGCAGAGAACTGTGCAAGAGCAGCGCTCATTCCCAACGTAGTTACCGACCCCACCGAAATGATAGGCGAGGTTGACGCTATCATCTGCGCTACCGACGTAGGCAGAGAGCACGTTGAGCGTTGCCGCCCCTTCATTGAAGCAGGTCTTCCTATCTTTATCGACAAGCCTCTTACCGACAACGAGGAGGATCTCAAAACCATCGTTAAGTGGTATGACGAGGGTGCACACATTCAGTCCTCGTCCTCTATGCGTTATATAAAGAGCACCTTGCCCTTCCAGAAGGACAGATGGGAGCTTGGTAAGATCCGTTACATACTCAGCCCTATGGCTAAGTACTGGGAGGAGTACGGTATGCACGCAATCGAGAATATGTATCCTATCCTCGGCCCGGGCTTTGAGTGGGTAGAGAACCTCGGCGACCACGATCACGCTATGGTTCACATTCGCCACAAGAGCGGTGCTGACGTCAGCATTCCTATGGGCTACGGCTTCGCTTCCAACGGTATGACGGTTATGGCAGAGTACGGCTGCCGCGTATTCGGTGACAGCGACTCCTACTACGCATTCAAGAAGCAGCTCGACGTATTCGCGCACTATCTGCGTACCGGCGAGGACGATCACCCCTTCTCCGACACCATCGAAATGGCAAAGATTCTTATCGCAGGTCTCCGTAGCCGCGAAGAGGGCGGCCGCCGCGTATACCTCGACGAGATCAAGGAAAGATAAGTATATTATCGGGAGACACGTAAATGAATAATATTCTTGACCGCTTTTCTCTTCGAGGAAAGAAAGCGCTTATAGTATGCCCCGAGAACCCTTACAGCCCTGAGATAGCTGCAGGTCTTGCAGCGGCAGGTGCTGAAATCTTCGTGGCAGGCAACACCGCCTTCGACCTCGGCACTCCCATCTCGGGAAGCTTCGACTACACCCACGGCTCGGCGGAGTCCGCTGCAAAGCTTGCAGACGAGGTGCGTGCAAAGATGGGCAGACTCGATATAGTTATCGAGAACGGACTTTACACACCCAAGACGGGCTGGAAGCAGAATTTTGCCGAAATCCACGCACAGCTTGAAAAGACCGAGCTCGGTCTTATGCTTACCGTTCAGAGCCTCGGACGTATCCTTGCAGAGCAGGGCGCAGGCAGCGTTATTCTCGTTGCCGATTACGGTGCGCTCGTAGGCTACGACCCCGTGAATTACCTTAACTGCCCCGACGAAAAGGACGTGGATTTCTCGTTCGTTAAGGGCTTTATCTCGGGCGGAGTCGTAAACTACGCAAGACAGGCGTCGAACTATCTTGCAGAGAACGGCTGCCGCTGTAACGCTATCGCCCTTGCACCCCTTGAGGGCTCTCGCTCCGAGGAGTTCAGGACTGCGTTCACTCGCCACAATCAGACAAAGCGTCTTGCGAGCGCAGAGGACGTCGCAGCTGCTGTGATTTTCCTTGCATCTGACGCTTCGAGCTTCATCACGGGTATTACGATGCCCGTTGACGGCGGCTATACTGCGAAATGAGGTGGACACGATGAATACTTTTGATCTTTTATCAATGAAGGGCAAGAACGTCCTTATCACGGGCGGACGCGCTATGTACGGTCTCGGTGCGACCCTTGCACTTGCCGATGCCGGCGCCAACATCTATCTTGCCAGCCATACCATCGAGTCGGCACAGCCTCTCGTTGACGAGCTTCGCGAAACGAGGGGAGTAAAGGCAAAGGCTATCGCGTTTGACCTTGACGATATTGCAAGCATAGAAAACCTCGTTAAAGAGGTCGTAGCCGATGCAGGTCGCATCGACGCGTTCGTGCATTGCAGCCGTATCATTCCCTCGGGCGGCACGGGTATCGGCTGGGACGAGGACCCCATAAAGCTCGAGCAGAACGTAAGAGTTAACTCGGCAAGCTCGCTTTATCTGCTCCAGCTTGTGGGCGAGCAGATGATAAAGCAGAAGAGCGGCTCTATCGTCGTATTCGGTTCTATGATGGGCCTTATCGGCGTAGAGAAGCACAACTACGACGGCAACCCCCAGATGACCCCCGGTGCATACGGACACGCATACGCGGTTGACAAGTCGGGTCTTTCGGCTTGGGTGCGCCACGCGGCAAGCTACTACGGTCAGTACGGTGTACGTATCAACGCGGTCTGCCCCGGTGGTCTTCAGTCCGAGCGTACTAACCCTCTGTTTGCAGAGAAGTACTCGCTTCACACCCAGCTCGGCCGCCTCGCAAACGGCGACGATATCAAGGGCCCGATACTTCTTCTCGCATCAGACGCATCTGCATACCTTACGGGTCTGAGTATCCCCGTTGACGGCGGATATACCTGCCTGTAATGCGCCTTCGGCGCGTGATATGTTGCTGACGAACGCGATATGTCGCTTGCGCGACGTGATATGCGTCTTCGACGCGTGAGAGGATTTTCTCATATCGCGTTTGCTTGCAAACATATCGCTTAATATAAAAAGGACGAGAATTTCTCGTCCTTTTTTGTTGTTTTTGTGGTATAATGTAAATCTCGGTTTGCAAAATCACTCGCTTTTGCCGTTCCAGAACTCCTCGAGCTCTGCCTTCAGGTCCTTTGGAGTGGTGAGGAATTTGACTCCCTTCCAGAGGGCAGGAAGGCTTTTTTTGTATATCGGGTCGTCGAAGCGGTCGTCTATGAGCACGATAATACCGCGGTCGTCCTCGCGGCGGATAACTCGCCCTGCCGCCTGGAAGACTCTGTTCATTCCGGGGTAGATGTAGGCGTATTGCTTGCCTGCCTCGTATTTTTCGTCGTAGTAGGCGGCAATAGCCTCTCTTTCGTAGGAGAGCGCAGGTATGCCTATTCCGACTATGATAGCGCCGATAAGGCTGTCGCCTGCGAGGTCTATACCCTCGGAGTATATGCCGCCCATTACGCAAAAGCCGACGAGATACGAGGAGTCCTCTTTAGAAAATTCGTCGAGAAATTCGCGCTTTTCGCGTGGGGTCATATCCTTTTTCTGCGAGAGGGTGCGTATCTTCGGATACTTTGCCGAGAAAGCCTTCGCAAGAGCCTCGGAGTATGCAAACGAGGGCGAGAAAATCATATAATTTCCGCGCTTTGCCGAAACCGCCGCCGCAATAGTGCGCACGACGAGCAGGAGCGTATCCTCGCGAGTCGAGAGACGGGTGCTCACCTTGTCCATAATGGTAACCGAGAGCTGCGAGGGGTCGAAGGGCGAGCCTACCTCGAGCGACTCGTCCGAACGGTCTGCGCCGAGGGTGTCGCGGTAGTAGGAGATAGGCGAGAGGGTGGCTGAAAAGAGCACCGCGCCGTGCCCGAGGGAGAGGCGCTTTTTTATTATCCTGCCCGTGTCGAGGCAGTAGAGCTTGACCGAAACTCTGCCGTTTTCATAGAAAATGAAGGTCTCGTATCCGCCGTCGTAGCTCTCGAGCACCGAGGTGAATTTTTTGATTTTATAGAGATAGTCTCGCAGAAGCGAAAGCCTTGCCGACGCTTCCTCGTCCTTTGCCGCGCAGTTCATTAAAATCTCGTCCTCGCATACCGAAATAAGCTCGGAAAAGAGAGAGTAGAATTCGCTCGGTGGCTCGGAGATATGAGCCGCACCTGCCTGCACGCCGTCCTGCGTCTCGCGTATTTCCTCCTTGAGATAGGGGGTGAGAAGCTCTGTGAAGCGTTCTGCAACGGGAACGGACAGCGCGCGTGTTTTCGAAAGTGCGCCGATTATCTCTGAGCGCGACGGCAGGAGAAGCTCCTCAGCGGAGATGGAAGCCGAATACGCCTCGCGCACTCTTTCTCCGAGGTTGTGCGCCTCGTCAACGAGGAAGGCGTAAGGCCCCGTTTCCGAGAAGAAGCGGCGAATGTAGACCGCAGGGTCGAAAAGATAGTTTATATCGCATATAACGAGGTCGCAAAGCTCTGCGTAGGTTAAGGATAGCTCGTACGGGCAGACCCCGAACTCCTCTGCGGTCGTCTGTACTCTGTCAACCGAAATTACGGGCAGGGAAAGAGAGTAGAGCGAGAGCGCCGCCTCGGATATCCTGTTTGAGCGCGCACACTTACAGAGCGAGCGCGACTCGCGGCAGAGCCGTCCGTTTCGGCAGGCGCGGTCCTTTGAGGAAAGAATTACCGCACGCAGCTTTGCTCCGCTTTTCGTCATAAGCTCTACGCAGTCCGAGACGGCGTTTGCCGCCGTGCCCTTGGGGGTGAGGTAGAATACCTTCTCGAAGCGGCCCTCGCCGAGCGCACGCATGGCAGGGTAGAGAGCAGAAACGGTTTTTCCCGTTCCCGTGGGAGCCGAGGCGTAGAGCACACCGCCCCTTGAGAGAACTCTGTACGCCGTCCTGACGAACTCGCTCTGACCCTCGCGGATATGCGAGTAAGGGAATTTTGCCCCTTTGAGCGAAGGAAGCCTCTCGGTAACTCTCTCGACCTCGGGGCGCGCGTATTTTAAAATGGCAGACTGACAGCGAAGGAAAAATTCCTCGAGCTTTGCGCTCTGTACCGTCTCGGTGAGCGTATCGCTCTCACCGGTGTCGAGGGCTAAAAGAAGGGTGGTTATCCTTACCTCGGAGAGGCTATCTCGCCTTGCAAGCAGGAGCGCTGAGAGAAATCCCTCTGCGCGTATCCTCGCGGTTTCTTCCTTCTTCGGCTTCCTAAGAGAGGAAACCTCTCCCTTGATAATCACCTCGCCGTCTCCGATTCCCTCGGGGCGCGCAGAAAGAAGGAAGGAATATTCTCCGACGGAAAACCCAAGAGAAAGCTCCTCCCGTCTTTCCTCGGTGCGCCGCATAGGCGCGCCCTCGGGCTCGTCCTCGTCGTATACGGGAGTCGGGGAGAGCTCGCGCTGTGCGATTTTAACCAGCTCGCGAGCGTCTATTTTTATTTCGTTTTTCTTCTCGTCGTAGCGCACGGCACTCTCCCCCTCCCGGTAAAATTCTTACCCTAATATTTTACCACAAACGAGCCCCTCTGTCAATAAGAATCGAGAGGGATAACACTCTCTTTTTTCTCCGCGAGAAAGCCCTCGAGTATTCTCGTCTTCGCCTCTAAAAATCCGCTTCTTGCATACTTGACGTACTCGTAGCCTGCGCGGTAGCCCTTGTAGCCGATAATCGGCAGAGCCGAGAGCTTCAAGACGCTTTCTATAACGGCAGAGGCGCTGAGACCGTCCTTTGCGGTCAGAATAACCGACACGGTGAAAAGGGTGGAGAGAGTGGACGGGAGAAGTCTACACAGAGTAGCGATGCGCCGCTCGCGCTCGGGGCTCTCGAGCTCCCCTCTTTTCCTTACCTTCTCGCCCGAGAGAAGAACCGAGGGAGAGAGGCGCATAGGCTTCATAGCCTCGGCGCGGCGCATAGCGCGCCGCACCTTTCTCTCGCAAGGGGAATTCTCGCGCCTTTTCTCGTATTCCTCGGGAGTTATGCCGTTTTCGGCAAGGTAGCCCTCGCGGCGGTACTTCAGCTCCGAGCTTGCGTACCTCTTGCAATATTCGCGCAAAGCTCCGACCGAGGACGGGTGTATGAGAGCGAGGGCCTTTTTGTAGGCAGAGAGAGCTCTCGAGTATTCCTCGCTTTCCTCTCCGAGCCTCTCGCCCGAGTCCTCGAGGGAAAAGTATATAACGTAGGAGGCTATGAGCATAACGGCAAGCGTCGTAGTAAACTCCGCACCGCCGAAGCCGCCGAAGCCAACGTCGGTGAAGCTGACGAGCGCGGCAACCACTAGCGCGAGCAGAGCAATAAGCTTGCTCGCGTTTGCAATAACGTAGGCGTAGCCCGAACGGACGGCGCCCTCGAGAGTGTAATCGTTATCCTTCATTCTTCTTGCCCTCCGACAGCTTGAAGCAGAGCGCGCCGATAAGATTTCCGACAAATCCCGTAAAGGCGATAACCGTCATCTCGTCTGCAACTCTGGAGAGGAAAAAGAACACGAGGAAGATTATCAGCCATAGCATATACGCCGCAGGCGAGGCAAGCTTGCGTGCGAGGTACTTGCAGATAGGCACCGCCGACAGGCAGAGAATAAGCGCGCATATACCCGAGAGCGAGCTGTGCGAGCCCTCGGAGCGCCAGAGTGGGAAGTAAGAGATGGCAGCGAGGGCAGGCGGCAGGACGGAAAAGAGAAATCCGAGTAGCCGCAGCGCGAGCCCCCCACCTCTTTTTTTATCTCTGTTCCTCTGCATTTTCCGAGAGCGCCTCCCTCATCGCACGTACCCTCTCTCCGACCGCGTCCTTCTGGTACTGCGGAAGCGCCGAGGTCATAAAGAGCTCGGAGAGCATATCTATCTGGAAGGAAAGTATCTTCTGCATTTTTTCTCTCTCGCCTCGGAGCTCGGCTTCCGTGCCAAGCATCTCCTCGAGGCGGATTATCTCGCCCGAGAAGCTCTCGAGGGAGTTTTCAAGACAGCCGAGGCGCTCGGTGATTTTGTCGCCCATAAGCCCCGAGAGGGTGTTCGACTCGCCGCACGCCTTCTTTACCTCGGAGACTGCCGTGCTTATACGGCTTATACCGCGCGAGAGCGTAGGGGTGAGCCCTCGCTTATAAAATATCGCCATAATAACCGTGCCGAGAAAGGCAAGAGCAGAGAAGAGCTCGTCCGAGTTTTCGTAGACGAGCGAGAAAGCGCTCTCAAAGATGCTCTCGCTCTCTGTCCCTTCCCCCTCGCTTGCAAGTGCGGTTGCAGTGAATATGCCCGACACCGTTATTACTATAAGAAGCGATATGAGAATTTTCTTTATTTTCTTCATAGGTTTCC
Source organism: Eubacteriales bacterium (assembly GCA_045653745.1). Taxonomy (GTDB): domain Bacteria; phylum Bacillota; class Clostridia; order Oscillospirales; family CAG-272; genus UBA1740. The sequence continues at coordinate 9,944 of JAZOMD010000154.1, forward strand.
TTTCTTATTTTATTTCTTAATTCTGTCCGAAAAGCCGAGTGCCGTTTATTCTCTCGGAGAGCACTCGCACCGTCTCCTCGAGGCTCGACACCCTTTCCTCGAGGCGGTATTCGCGCAAGGAGAGCTCCCTTATGTAATCGGGAGTGGGAGAGGCAAGAGAGAGAATTCCGTTTCTCTTTTCCATAATTCCCACCGTCACCGCGCGCCCTGCTATAAAGAGCGATACGGGATAAATTCCGTCGGAAAGATGAGCCGTCGTGAATTTGCAAAAGCCGCCCTTAGCTACTCTTATATGAGTGCCGAGAGATACGGGTATCTCGCCGGAGTGGGAGAGCTCGAGGGAGAGCTCCGCGCTCCCCTCGGCATCGAAGAAGGCACATTCCGCGCCGCCCTCAAATATCTGAAGCCTTAATCTACTCACTCGTAATACCCAGCCTTTCTTCAATAGCTGCGAGCCTTTCCTCGAGCCTTGCCGCATACTCGGTGAGAGTGAGCGTGCCGAGCTTCATGTAGGCGGCGAAATTGCCATTGTTAATATCCGAGGAAAGATCTGAAAAATAGTGGTTTGCTTTTATTCTCGTCGGAATATCCTCGAGCATCTTTCCCGAGGTAAGTCCGGTGATGAGCGAGTTCAAACGGGTGGCGACGAGTGTGGGGAGCTTGTCAAAGGTCGCTTTAAGCTCCGCCGCCGTGTATCCCCCACCGCCGAAAGCGGTGCCCGCGGTGGGTCGTGTGGGCAGAGAGGAGACCGCCGCCGCGTCTATCTCCGCCTGACTTATCATTAGGGTGTTCATTTTATTCTTCCTTTCACCTTATATCTGTAATTTATTGAGTGTATTCCTATCGGTGAGCGATGCGCGCTTGAGTATACCGAAATTCTTTTTTCTATCCAGCCCCGAGTTGTGTCGGGAACGGTGATTGTCGCTATTCCCGAGGGCGCAAGTGATACGAGCGAGAGGTCGAAGGCGGAAAAGTCAAGGCCGCCCGTAGGAGTGGTGAAGAGAACCCTCGAGCTCTCCTTATCCGTGCCTACCTCAATATTCACAGCTCCGCCGCCGAGGCTCTTGCACCTGACAAGAAGTGAGGCGCGCACGGTGCTCTTTAAGAGGTAGGGAAGGGCGCAGTCGTCGGCGCGAGTAGCGAGGGCGTACCTCGGAGAGTGCCCTGCGTAGGTGTAGAAATACGGGTGTATTCTCTTGCCCATCGTGCGCGAGTATTCCTCGGGGTCATAGTCTTTTGCCTCGCTTATCTCGGGCGGCGGTACACCGCGCTTGTCGGTGTTGAATAGGCACAGAGACCCGTCCTCTGTTCCAAAGAAGAACAGCTCGCCGCCGAGCACCGCGCTTATGTCTTTGCTCTCTCCGCCCGAGAGCTCCTCCGTTTGATAGACGGCTATCTTTTCCTTCCTCTTTTCTACGTAGTAGATGAGGCCGCCAAAGCCGTCTCCAACGCTCATAACCACGCCATCTGCCACCTCTCCGACCTGCTCCGATACGGTATATCCCTCGGGCGCTCGGTCGGCGTAGCGGTAAACGCGCTGCTCCCCCGTGTAGGTGGTAACTCCCGTCAGAGGATACCAGGCGTATTGCGGCTCGCCGTCAGCGCGGTAAACCGAGCGCGAATCGCCAAGGAAAATCTCCGTGCCCGACGCTACCGCTACGTAAGAGCCGAACCTTGCAAGGAAGCTCCTCTTTTTGTCGAGTAAGAGCCTGTCCTTGACCGAGAGCGAGCGGCTTGATAAATCAAAGCTGTCCTGAGAGGCTCGGTTGATAGCCGTGACTCCCATTGAAGAAAGAAACAGCGTCTCTCCGAGAAAGCCTGCCGCAGAAGGGTAGCAAACGAGGTCGCGGCGCACGAATACGGCAGGATATCCGTTTTCCTTTTTGGCGTGACGGAAGACGCTGCCCGAACCGTCGTCCTCGCTTTTGAAGACGTACAGAGAGTCCTCGGAGCATATCATAGCCGCGGTTGGATAGTCGCCGGCACCGTCGATAAAGAAATTGCCGATAGGGAAGTAATAGGGGTTTGCAACCCCTGCCTCGGTTTTTGCAGAATAGAAGACGGCGCCGCCGAGCTCCGAGCCTCCGCCGAGAAATATTCTGCCGTCAAACACCTCTGCAAGCCTTGCAGAAAAGACCGCCGCCCTGCCGCCAAGGCGTTTTGCAAGCTCGGTCGAAAGAAAGCCGCCGAGGTCGCCCTCTCCAAATCTTCCCTTGACTACTATCTTCTTACCCTCGATAGCAGAGCGAGAGGGAAGCGGAATTATAAGTGCGCCGAGCGACTTGTCGTGGGTGAATTCGAGAGTCTTCGAGCCTGCCGTCACCGAGCTGACCGTGCCGTCCACCGTGTGCACGGGGATTTCCAGAACTATCTCGGGGTATACCGAATTGTAGAATATGTTAGCTACGGTAAGTGCTTCATATCCGTCCACCTCGGCGAGCTCCTGCTCGGTGGCGATATAGTAAATGCTTGAGAGTGCCGTGCACTCGTAGAAGGCGTATCTGTTCACGTACTTGATAGCGCCGAGATAAACCGTGTCGAGGGATACGCAGTTTGCAAAGGCGTAAGTCTCTATGCTGCCGACGGTTATGGAGAGGTGCACTTTTTCGAGCATCGTGCAGGCGTAGAACGCACCCTCTCCTATCGTTGTAAGCCCTGCCGAGGTGTAAAGCTCGGTCATTTTATCCTGGAACCTGAACGCCCAGGCGGCAACCTTGGTGACAACGTACTCCTTTTCGTCGATAACCGCCACGCTCGGAATATAGACCTTTCCGCGGAGCACGCTCTGTGAGCCCGTGACGGCGCAGGTGCGCTCCTTTTCGTCTATTATCTCGTAGGTCAGCTCGTGCGTGCCGTGTATCAGCGAGGAGACGCTCGTAACCGCGTATTCCTCTGTGAATTCGTCTGTAAAGAGGTTTCGCGGCTCGTTGAATTTGCCGTTTATATAGGTGGTTGGGCGATAGGCGAGGGGAGAGCCTGCGGTAATTCTTTCGCACTCTCCGCCAGGGCTTATTATGAGTAAGCCGTCTCCGTCGAGCATAAGAAGCTTCGTTTCCAGTGTGAAAAATTTACTTTCCGCATCGCGTGCGTCGGCGATTTTCTCGGGCGGATTTTCGGAGAGCGCGTCGCGCCCGTCCTTTGTGAAGCGGTAAACCGCCTCGCCTGCGTGTACGATTATATATTCCTCTCCCGTGCCGAGGCGCCAGGAGAATATTCCGTTGATTTTCCCCTCGAATTTGAAAAGACGCCTGAAGCCGGGCACGCTCTCGATAGCGTCGGCGCCGCCCTCGTAATCAATATACATATTTTCAAGAATATCGAAGCCGTCTTCCTCGCCGATTGGATTAACTCCGTGCCTTGAGGAATAGGAGCGCAGGTATTGCTCTTCGGATTTTCGCAGTGCTTTTTTGCTCATCACGCCCACCCGTCGGAGACGACCGTTACCGCCTTCGTCTGCTTATAAGCAAGCCCTGCCGCCTCGCTGTCCCTTTCGTACATTTTAAAAAGTCGCTCGGAGAGCTCGGGGGAGTCCTCCGTCAGAAGGAGAGATGCGGTTAGGGTCACGATAGGCTCTATAAGCTCCCCTGGAAGGTCGAGCTCGCCCTCGTCCGCCGGCGTTATTCTTTCGGGAAGGCGGTTATAGGTAACGGCGACCTCGCCCTCGTAGCTTGACGGAAGTACAATGCACGACCCCGAGAAAAACGCTTCCCTGATAACGGCTCCGTTCTCGTCCGTCACAGGGCCTGCGAAAGATAAAAAATCCTTGGTTACACACTTTAAATCAAGGCAGACTTCGCTTTTTCCGTCGGGTATATGCCCCTCGGAGCCGCCTCTTACGCCATCGAAGGTGACGATATCCGTCACGGTATACGGGTCGTTTCCAATAAAGGTGAGGGTCACCGAACCCGAGGGGATAAGCGAGGTGTAAAGCTCGCCGTTCGAGTCAAAATCCGTTCTCGTTCCGAAGCCGTCCTCTGTATGAATATAGCTGCCCTTTCCCCAAAGGCGCATACTGTACGCCTTACCCGTGAGGGAGAGGGCGTGCTCGCCCTCCCCCGAAAAAACGAGGCGCTTTATTTTGAAGCTTGGTTTAACTCCGCCCGTATAGAGCCTCGCCACGGCGGTCGGAGAAAAGTCGGAAAAGGCACGTCTCACTGCGCGGTTGAGCGCCGCAATAAACGGTGCGCACACTCCCCCGAATTCATCGAGAGTGAGGGCGTATACGCTATGCGCAAGTTCGTTAAGTGTCATAAATCAGTCCTCCGCCTTGGAGTATTTTATTTGAGCGCGGTTGCTCCGGAAACGCTGTTTGCAGAGTCGACGGCGAGGATAGCGTGCTTGTAGCTGCCAAAGCCTACGCCGAAGCGGCATCTGCCGTTCCAGATGTAGTTGCCGGTGTGGTTGTCTATCCAGTTGGTTACGGTGAGGGGAACTCTGTTGAAGAACATATTGCCCGAGAGCGCCTTGTTAGCCTCGCTCGACATAAGGATAAACCTGTTGTCGCTTGCTCGCCAGGTGGGAAGAATCATCACGCGCCACTTGCCGTAGTGAAGGTTGACGTCGTTGAGATTGGTGCCGGGAGTGAAGGGGGACTCGCAGACCTTTCTTACAATGCTCTCGAGTGCGGGACGGTTGCCGGGGAGAACGATGGTGTCGGCATCGTAGCCGAGGGGCTCGCCGTTCTCGTCGAGCATATTTCTCATCTTAACGGAGAGGTTGTAAAGAGATGCCTCGAAGGTCTCGGTGGAGAGGATACGCTCGGAGGCGGTGCCGGTGGCTACGACGTTGCCGTAGTAGAAGTTGGACTGAGTACCGCTCTTGCCGGTGACTCCGCCCCATGCGTGAGACGAGGAGAAAAGAGCCTTGCCGTCGGGGGCGGTGAGGTCGAGGGTTGCGTTTGCAAACTTGGTCTGGGTCGCGGTCGCGTTTGCGAGAGCGCACTCGCAGATTTTGTTCATAGTCTTGTAGTATGCACGGGTGAAGTTTTCTGCTCTGCGCTTGGCGTCGGCGGCAATGCCGAAGGTTGCGTCCTCCATCATATCCGCGCTTATTGCAAACTCCTTCATAAACTGAATGTGCTCGATGAATTTGCGGTAGGTCTCCATTACCGTATCCGAGGTAGCACCGCCGCCCTCCTCGGTTGCCGTGAATACGTCGAACTCGTTAGTGCCGACTATGGTTTCACCGTATCGGGAGCTCTTTTCAACGTTGAAAAGTGCATTGAGAGCACCACCTTTTGCGGCGAGCTTTTCGCTCTCGTGCTCGATTATCATCTTTATGGGGGTCTCGAGCCTGCCTACTGCGGCATTGTTAAAACCCGAGGATCTTGAGTAAACTATCATATTTTTATCTCCTTTTTATCAGTTCTTAAAGTAAACGAGTATATTGTCGCCCTCACGCATGGCGCTTCCGAGGGAATATACGGTAGCAATACCGTTCGACTCGCTGCTCATAAGGGCGATGGTGTGACCGCCCACGATAGCGACGTCAATAGTCTTGCCGACAAGAATATCGTTGGGTATAGCGTTGAGCTTAGCCTCAAAAATCATATCGGGGCTGAGCTTATAGCAAAGTACGGTTCTCGCCTCGTTTTTTGCAAGATTCTGGAGCGCAACGTGAGTGGGCTTATCGCCGCTGGATATGTTAACTGCGGTTCCGTCGGCAGACACCTTGAGAAGACCGCCGTAGATGTAGCTGTGCTCAGAATCGGTGCGCATACGAACGGGCTCCGCGAAGTTGTTGCTTGCGTTGAGTATCTTCTTTAAAATAAACATTTTTCTGAAAAAATCCTTTCTTTTTTACTTGGTAACCTTTTTGTAAAGTCTTATAATTTCCTTGTCCGAGAGACCCTCGAAAAGATCTCTCGCCATAGAGAGCTCGCCCTGAGTTATTCCCGACCTCGGACTCACCGACGCGCGCGGATAGGAGTCGGTAAGATGTGCTCGGGTGTCCTCTGCCTTCGGCTTTGCGGTGGCGAGATATGCCTCGCGCGGTGTAAGACCGAGCGCCCTGAGCTCTCGGTATCGCTCGCGTGTTATCGCCTCGCTAAGCTCTGCCGTGCCGCTCAAGGCAGGCAGCTCGTCTCTAAGCGCCGAGAGCTCGGAGAGCTCCGAGATTTCTTCGGTTTTTGCCCCCTCGTCGCCTTCTTCAAGGCTCTGCGCTTCGGGCTCTATTACGCTTGGCTCCTCGGGAGCTTCCGTAATTATTTTTTCATCGTTCATTTTTCTTTTCTCCTTCTTTGGCGTTTATAATATCCTTAAAGTATTCCACCATCTCGCGTGCGCCGGGATAGTGTGCGCGCTCCTGAGCCTGCCAGTAGCGGAGCAGGGTCTCGGGATTTTCCTTGTCTCCGAGAGTGCCTTCCTTGAGATTTGAAAGGTTCTTTTGCCAGAGCGCGTCTCTCTCGTATTCCGCGGCGAGCTCGGTGTCCGAGCCGAAAATATATTCGTCGTCGTAGTGCGGAAAGGGCATCTCCTCTATGAAGTTGTAGCGCGAGAAAACGCTGTCGTGCACCCTGCCGTGCGAGTCCTTGTAGGATAAGGGGCGCACCTCGTCCGAGAAGGCAAGATAGTGCTCGAAGACGAGCTTGTAGAGCTCTGCGTAGGCAAGCCTTTTGAGCCGTCTTTTGCTCTCGAGTCTGCCCGAGGACTGAGATATTCGCAGGTGCAGGGAGTAGCCTGACTCGCCGACGCGGCTTTCTCTGCCGAGGTATGCGTCGGAAATTCCGAGCACCCTCTTTGCGTGGTCGTAGAGTCTGTCGGCTTCCTTTATATCCTCGGATATATCGGGGGTCGTGTCTATCTTGCCGTAGCAGTCGATGCTCTCGCCGGGGCGCATCTTTATAACCTCGCCGAAAACCGAGTTGCTCGGCGTTACGCTGCTTCCCTCGGGAATAACGGGTGTTACCGCCGCACGCAGGAGCTTTTTGAGTATTCTCGATTCTATTTTGTTTATCGCCTGCTGCTGGGGTCTTATAACCTCGCAGTCGGATACGCCGTAGAGCGAGCCGTCGGAAAAGCTGTTCTTTCTTACGACGATGGGAAATCTCCTCGGCAGGTAGTAGGGCAGGGCAATCTCGCCGCCCTCGGTGAACACGCTCTCGTATATGAGGTCGTCCTTTATGGGCTCGCTGTCCTTGCAGGTGCAGGTGCCGTATACGCTGCCGCACTTTGAGCAGAGGCTTATCTTCCTTCTGTAATAGCTCGGCAGGTCCTCGAGTATAAGCTCGCCCGAGAAAACGAATTTTCCTATCTCGCCCGTCTCGGAGCGATAAAAGCAGACGACGAGGGAAACGGTGTCCGAAAGCCCGTCTGCGCCGTATTCGTATTCGGTCTCGGCAAGCGAGAGGTCCTCTGCCTTTACCTTGTATTTGCCGGAAAGCTCGCCGCGCGGAGTAGAGAAGCGCAGAAAGCAGTATTCCATATCCGCAGTATCGGGTATCCCCGGCTGGGGAACGAAGTTCAGGGGAGAGAGCGTGTGAATTCTGACACCCCCTTCGGCGTTATCCCACTCGACGTAGAAAACGCTCGCGCCAAAGACGTAGGTGTTTCTCTCGTCAGAGTCGTTTATTGATTCGATAGGCAGCTTGCCCTTTAAGGAGCTGCAAAGCCTCTCTATGGAGCGCGCGTTTCTCTCGCGGCGCTCGGTGTAAAAATCGGCGTCCACCTTAGGTGATGGAACGTCGGGGCTAACCTCGCTCTCTATGAGCTCGAAGGTTATGTTTCTGACGGTGAGCGCACGCTCCGACGAGCCGTCTATCTCGTCCGTGCCAAGATACTGCGAAAGATTTTTTTCGAGCCTTGCTACGGTTTCGGAGCTTGCAGACAGGGCAGTTTCATACAGCTCTCGCACGTATGCGAGCCTTTCCTTGCCCGAAAGATTCGTTATCTTCAATGTGGTTCTCCGTATTTCTTGATTAAGTATTTCTTGCCGAGCTCGTCGGCTCTCCTGTAGTCCTCGTACATATCCTCGCGCCATACTCTCGCTCCCGAGCGAGGCATATCCTTCGGGTGGGAATAGAAGATGGCAAAGCCTCGCAGTGCGTCGGGCGCGTGCGTAAGCTCGTGCGGCTCGGTGGCGCAGTCGGTCGGGCGCACCTTGTCGTGCGTTAGTGCAGGCAGACACCCCAGAAGCTCTCTTGCCGTCTCAAAGATTTTTAGCCTTTCCGAGATTAAGAGTTCCTTTATTGCGAGCCAGCCGCACTCGCGGTCGTTTGAGCTTTTTGTGAAATTCACTCCGTATTCGGCAAAGAGGGTTGCCTTGCTCTTGCCCGTCTCCTGCGTTCTGCCAAAGAGGTCGGGCGGTGCGAGGGTTGCGTATATATCCTCGCCTCTCGGAGTTCTCTCGAGTATCGCCCTCGCCGCCTCGCTTATGGTCAGTGAGGACTCGCAGTATTCGCGGTAGACGAAGGCCTCGCCCTCTGCCGAGACGGCAATCCAGAGGCAGGCGAGTCTGTCAAGACCGTAATCGACAGTCCTGTATCTTCGCCACTCCCTCGGTATCTCAAAGGGCTTTATAATATGCTTTCCCGGGTCGAATTCGGTGAAATACTGCCCCTCGAAAACGTTCCAGTCTCCGTACAGGAGCGCGCGCTTCTCCTTTTCGGGCAGAGCGAGCAGCCTCTCGCGGTAACCGGGGTCGGCTGATGTAAGGTAGGAGTTGTCCTCGAGATAGGAAGGGATAAACACTCGCCGCATTCCGTCGCGCCCGAGAAATCCCTCGCCCGAGGGAGCAGGGTCAACGAAGCGCGCCTTCACCCAGGAGTGCCCGACACCGCCCGGGTTCGCCGAGGACTTTATCTGCTTTGGAAAGCCGTTCGCGCCGCGCACTCTTGATATAAGGTAGAGATACTGTGCTTCGGTGAAGTGCGTCAGCTCGTCAAAGCGGATAACGTCGTATTCCGCGCTCTGGTATTGATAGACGTCGTTTTCGCTTGCGCAGTAGCCGAAGTCTATTACAGAGCCGTTTCTGAACCTGCCCGTGTGCGAGGAGTGGTTGAGAGTGAAGATTTCGCGCGGATAGAGCGAGAGGGCGGTGCGTATGAGTGACTTCTCGAGCTCCGAGAAGCTTCGCCTGAGTATCAGCTGCTTTGAGGTGGGATACCGGAGGGCAAAGAGAAGCGCGACTATTATCTGTCCGTAGGACTTTCCGCCGCCTGCCGCGCCGCCAAAGAGGACTTCGTCCTCGGTGGCATCTATGAATTGCTTTTGTTTTTTAGTTGCAGTAAGTAACAGTTTTTTCATTTTCGCTTAGTCCTCTACCGTGAGCGTCACCGAAAAGGGCTCCTTATCCCTCTCACACTCGCTCTCGCTTTCGAGCAGGTACTTTACGAGTGATGGGTCGAATTTCTTTACCAGTGCGCGGTCTATCAGATAATCTCTGCGGATTTCACTGCATTCGGCATACGCCTCGTCAAATTTTTTATACCTTCTGAAAGCTACAAGCTCGCCGAGGCTTACGCCTATCTTTCTTGCGAACTTTGAAAAGCTGGGGGCGCCCGCCTGCTCGTCAAAGGACACGAAGTATAGATACAGCTCCCTCGGCAGGGATGCTCGGTACTTTTTCTTTCCGGTTTTCATCTTCCGCTCTCCTTTCTCCCCGCACTCTCGGGGCGTTTTCCTCGGGGCTGCGATTTCACGCTCCCCCTTACGACTACTATTATACACCATTCTTGTCACCTTGTAAGTACCCGATCCTTCCAAATATTTCACCTAACAAGTGACAAAACGATGTGAAAATTGCACAAAAAAACGCCCCTTTTCCGAGGGGTGAAAATCGGCAGGGACAAAACGGGCAAAATTGCCCCGAAAACGGCAGGAAATTTATGGCAATAAACTCGTAAAAACGCCCATCGCTACGATAATCCCCCCCGAGAGAACCCTGCGAGCCTAAGGCGCGCGCCTCGCTTACCGAGCGACAGCATTTTATAAAACGGGAAGGGCGGCTATATGACACGATTAAGCATTTTGATTTTGAATATGCGATATTTTGGCACTTGAAAAAGTAAAAGAAGTGTGATATACTAAGTTTTGGAGAGTGGGGTTGGGGGGAGTGATAGAACCTTAACCCGAACTAAAACAAAAACCACCACCGAAACGGAAACAAAAACCGAAACTAAAACAGAAACTGAAACCAACACCACCACCGAAACCGAAACAGAAACAGGGAAAAAACAAATAAACAAATATAAGAAAATTAAATAAAAAATTACGGGAGGTGGAGGAGGACTGAAGAATGAAAATTCGGTTTTCTTTTTCCTCGGTTATCGTGTTACTTAAGCTAAACAAAAAATTATTATAGAGAGGTTTTTCACTATGGCACAGGACATTTTTTCTATGAAAGACAAAACCGTCGTATTTACCGGCGGCGGCGGAAATCTCGGCAGAGTAATGGTAAGATCGCTTCTTGACTACGGCGCAACCGTTATCGTTCCCGAGATCGTTGACAGCTTTGACGAGAGCTTTGATGCAGAGAAGAAGGCAGGCAGGCTCCACGTTCTTATCTCCAATCTTAAGACCACCGAGGGCACTAAGGAAGCCTTTGCAAAGGCGTACGAGCTCGGCGGAAACAAGATTGACGTTCTCGTAAACTGCGTAGCATACGGTGGCGGCGCAGGCGGCAAGAGCTGCGAGTTCCGTCTCGATCTTATTCCCGACGAGACCTGGCTCGAGGGCGTTGACGGTACCCTCAACGTTATCTTCCGTTGCACGAGAGAGGTTATTCCTTACTTCGATAAGCAGGGCAAGGGCAACATCGTAAACGTTGGCTCTATGTACGGTCTTATCGCGCCCGACTTTGATATCTACGGTGACAACATTCCCTGGAACCCCCCGACCTACGGTGCAGGTAAGGCAGGCGTGCTTCAGTTCACCCGTTATTGCGCATCTGCTCTTGCAAGACGCGGTATCCGTGTAAACAGCCTTACTCCCGGTCCGTTCCCGAACGTTACTCCCAAGAGCGATATGGAGTTCATCGGCAGACTCTCGAACAAGACTATGCTTAAGAGAGTAGGTAAGGCAGAGGAGCTTTGCGGCGGTCTTCTCCTTCTTTGCTCCGACGCATCTTCCTACATGACCGGAACTAACATCGTCGTAGACGGCGGTATGACCAACTGGTAAGATGCACCTGCGGTGCGTGATATGTCGCTTACGCAACGTGATATAGAAAGCCGACGGCTTTCGTGATATAGACCTCTGCGAGGTCGTGGTATGGAGTTGCTTGCAACTCCGTGGCTTGCTCGCTCCGCGAGCGCAAAGAGGCACATTGTGTATAACACGTGTGCCTCTATATTTTTGCTCATTTTTAGGCAAAAAGAAAACAAAAGTTTACAAAATCGAGCGAAATACAAGATTTTGTGAAAATTCACGACGAGATATTGCGTGGGATTTTTTTGCGCGGCAAACCCATTCTTCTTGCCTCCGTGATGCCCGAGAGGGTGCGGCTATTAACGTACAAGGTAGCAGCTTTGCTTCATTCTTGGCGTTTTGTGGAAGTTGCACTAAAATTCCACCTTGTTTTTTGTCGGTTTGGAAGTTTTTGGGCAAGTCGAAAAATTTTTCGTAGAGGACGTTATTGACATTTTCGCGCGCCCTATTTATACTTTATGGTAGAAAAGTCCTTTTTTCGCCTTTTTGCGAAATCTTCCTATTGTCCAAAAAATATCCCTTATTCTCCATTGACAGAGACAACCTCTGTCCGTTATAATGTTTGTATCCTGACTTTCCTGCTATTCGGCAGGGCAGAGAGGACGAAAATAAAATTACAAAATAGATAAAAGGAGTTTTACTATGAAAAAAGTAAGATTTTCAAGCTTGCTTACAGCCCTTCTTCTCATAGTGGCGCTTTGCTTTACGCTTGCTTCCTGCGGCGGCGGCAAATGCACTCACCTTGACAAGAACGACGACGGCAAGTGCGACGAGTGTGAGGCAACCTTTAAGGACGCATGCGACGTTCACAAGGATGCTACCGACGACGGCAAATGTGACGTAGAGGGCTGTGGTAAGGACTTTACCGACGCATGCGACGTTCACAAGGACGCTGACGACAACGGCACCTGCGACACCGCAGGCTGCGGCAAGGACTATACCGACGGCTGTGACGCTGCTCACAAGGACGAAAACGACGACGGCGAGTGCGACGTGGGCGGCGAGAACTTCTCCGACGGTTGCGATGCAGAGCACGTTGACGCCGACGATAACGGCAAGTGCGACGTAGGCGGCGAGAACTTCTCCGACGGCTGCGACCTTACCGACTGCGTAGACGCAAATGACGACGGCAACTGCGACGCCTGCGGCAAGACCTGCGACGACGGCTGTGACGTACATAGAGACGCAGACGATAACGGCGAGTGCGACAAGTGCGGCGAAGCCTTTGAAGACGGCGACGAGCCCGAGCCCAAGCCCGAGCCCGGTGACGAGCCTCTCGTAGAGGACTTCGAGGGTGAGTACGAAACCGAAGAAATGTACTGGGAGTGCACGCACGCAGGGCACGTGGGCGCGAAGGACCAGACCGTAACCAACATTACCTTCCCGAGCGGAACCAACGCAACCCTTACCCCTGCTTCCAACGTAGCAAACCTTGCAGGCGCTACCGCAGAGGTAGTAGAGGCTGAGGGCAATAAGTACCTTAAGCTTACTGCTCCCACAAGAGTTTCAGATAGAGACCGTTCCCATCAGCTTAACTTCGTTCCCGAGCAGCTCGTATCCGAAGACGAGATCTATTCCTACGTTATCGACTTCGATATCTTCCTCGACAGCACGAGCACCTATAAGTCCTTCCTTACTACCATCTGGAGAAATACGGACGGCAAGTACGTTCAGATGAACTCGGCTAACAAAGACAACGGCTTCTTCCTTGACGGCGTCGAGTTTGCAAAGTGGGATACGTGGACTAATATCCGTATGGAGTTCTATCCCTCCGAGCCCTGCATCGTCGTTTACGTTGACGGCCTCTATAGCGGCTCTATCACCAATCCTGCAGGTGACGGTCTTGACGTACTCGCTACGGCTCCCATCAGCTCCATCGGCTTTGGCGGTAACAACGGCGGCTACGTAGTAGCTTTCGATAACGTTTCCTGCTACTATAGCGACGTTGAGTACGAGGAGCCCTGCAGACACAGAGACAAGGACGACAATGGCACCTGCGATAAGTGCGATGACGCCTTCTCCGACGGCATGGAGCCCGAGGTTCCCGAGACCCCCGAAATACAGGACTTCGAGACCGCTCCCGAGTATGAGGAAATGTACTGGGAGTGCACGCGCCAGGAGCACGTAGCGGCGGGTCTACCCGCGGAGCAGACCGCAACCAACCTTATCTACGATAACCTCTCGGTTCAGTACCAGACCTCAGCCTCTTACTCTAACCTTCACGGTGCAACCGCTACCATAGAGACCGAGGGCGATAATAAGTATCTTAGACTTAACCTTCCGAAGAGAGTTGGTCCCCGTGACCGTGCGCACGTGCTCGTTCCCGACGTAACCTACGTAGCAGACGATGCAAACGCATACGTATTCGAGGCAGACCTCAGACTCCACCCGAGAGTGCAGAACGGCGTGAACGTCTACGACGCACTCCTTACCTTTATTATATACGAGAAGCCTAACGCCACCGGTACCTATATGCAGCTCACTATGTGTAACAACACCGACGGAACCAACTTCGTATCCTTCGGCGGCTGTAACCTTTCTAACTGGGGCGAGTGGTTCACCTTCAGAATGGTTCTTTCCTCCGATGACGGCTCCATCAGATTCTACGTAAAGAACGGCGACGTCTGGGAGTACAGAGGCTACTACCAGAATATTGTAGGCGAGCAAGTAACCGAGGACGGCTTCCTTGCACTCGGCGGCCAGGCAGGCTACTTCTCTATGGGCTCGAGCAACTCCTCCGGCGCGGTTATCGACGTTGACAACGTTTCCTTCTATCAGGATTACGTTCCCTATGACCCGGACGAGGAAGTAATCGACCCCCTTGCACCCGTGTGCGAGCACAGAGATGCAGATGACAACTACAAGTGCGACAAGTGCGGCTTCGAGTTTACCGATGATTGCGACGTAAAGCACCTCGATGATGACGGCAACCTCGTATGTGACCTTTGCGAGACCGCCATTCCCTGCGAGCACGTTGACGAGGACGGAAACGGCATCTGCGATATAGAGGCGTGCGGCGCTGCCATTCCCTGCGAGCACGTTGACGAGGACGAGAACGGCGAGTGCGATAAGTGCACCGAACCTATGCCCACCGAGCCCACACCCGATCCCGAGCCCACCCCCGATGAAGGCGACGACGAAGCTTGCGAGCACGTTGACGAGAACGAGGACGGCGCGTGCGATAGCTGTGGCGACACCCTCTCCGATACGGCAGAATAAAAGTAATATAATTTCCTTTGGCGCACCTGTGTATAACGGGTGCGCCTCTTTTTGCAAATGCCTTTCCTTGTAACATCGCTATGGCGAAAATAGACAGTTTTTTCTTCGTTTATACATTTTGCACAAAAAAGCGCTGGCGTTTTTTATGTTTGTGAAAAAAATTTTCGAAAAATTATGAATAAATCTCATTTTGCGTATTGACAAATGGTCTTGACAATTCTATAATGGTTGTAATCTAATATTTTCTTTCTCGCTCGCTCCCCGTGGTGGAAAAGATAATAGGTGCCCTCGTGTTGATTCGTCGGTGTCCTTTGACCGTAGTACCCATTTCGGAACGGGTGGGAAAAATCCCAAAAATATTAGAAAGAATAAAAGGAGTTTGTTTTATGAAAAAAACAAGGCTTTCGACTTTGATTATGGCGCTTCTTCTCGTAGTAGCGCTCTGCTTCTCGCTTGCAGCATGCGGCGGAAGCAAATGCACTCACGTCGATGCTAACGACGACAAGAAGTGCGACAATTGCGAAGCAACCTTCGAGGACGGTTGCAATGTTCACAAGGACGTTGACGACAACGGCAAATGTGACGTAGAGGGCTGCGGTAAGGACTTTACCGACGCTTGCGACGTTCACAAGGACGCTGACGACAACGGCAAGTGCGACAAGACCGGTTGTACCGCTGACTTTAGCGACGGCTGCGACGTTCACAAGGACGTTGACGACAACGGCAAGTGCGACGTAGATGGCTGCGGTAAGGACTTTACCGACGCTTGCGACGTTCACAAGGACATTGACGACAACGGCACGTGCGACACCGCAGGCTGCGGCAAGGCATTTACCGACGGTTGCGACGTTCACGAGGACGCTGACGACGACGGCACCTGCGACAGTGAGGGCTGCGACGAGGCATTCACTGACGGCTGCGACAACCACGCTGACGGCGCTGACGAGGACTTCGTTTGTGACGTTGAGGGTTGCGACGAGATAGTTGAGCCCGACTGCGAGCACAGAGATGCAGACGACAACAAGGCGTGCGATAAGTGCGGTTTCGGTTTCGAGGACCAGGTTGACGTTATCGCTACTCCTAAGGTTGAGGACTTCAGCGGCGAAGCAACTTCTTCCAACAAGGACCTCTCCTTCGACGATGCAGGCAACGTAATCACCGGTACT
Organism: Eubacteriales bacterium; assembly: GCA_045653745.1. Classification (GTDB taxonomy): domain Bacteria; phylum Bacillota; class Clostridia; order Oscillospirales; family CAG-272; genus UBA1740. The sequence continues at coordinate 25,473 of JAZOMD010000154.1, forward strand.
GCTACCGAGATTGCCATCGGAAAAGTTAGCGTAGCTTACGGCGGTAAGACCAACGTTGCAGGCTCTACCGTTGCTATCGTTGAGGACGGCACCAACAAGTACCTTAAGATTACCTCTCCCGTGAGAGTTCACGGTAATGACCGTTCTCACAACCTCTCCGTTAACATCGAAGAGTTCGTTACAGAGAACGTTACCTCTTATGTTCTTGATTTTGATGTTAAGGCTGTAAGCGGTTCCGTTATCGAGATGATTTGGCGTAACGCCGAAGGCAAGTACGTTCAGATAAACGCTAACCTTGGCACCGACGGCTACTACTCCTTCAAGGACACCAAGATCATTAAGGCTGGCGAATGGTGCAACGTTCGTATGGAGTTCTATCCCACAGAGCTTGCTATCTTCGTATACGTTGACGGTATCTACACCGGCGCTATCAACGATAAGAACGGCGGCAACACCTATGAGGAGCTTGCATCTGCAGCTATCAGCAACGTAACTATCTGCGCTAACAACAGTGGCGCCGGCGCTGAGATTTTGCTTGATGACATTTCTTTCTACTACAACGACGCACAGTTCGTTGAGCCTACTCCTCCCTGCAAGCACAGAGATATCAACGACGATAACGAGTGCGACTATTGCGGCGAGGCATTCGAGGACGGTATAGAAGAAGAAGGTCCCGTATTCGAGGACTTCGAGGGTGAGTACCAGGAGATCGTTAAGAACTGGAATTGTACTCACGCGAGCCACACCGGCGCTCCTGAGCAGACCGTAACCGACCTCAACTTCGGCGGCTACATCAAGGTAGAGCATCCCGGTGGTCCTACAGCTACCGGCTACGCTAACTCCCACGGCGCTTACGCTGCAGTGGTTGAAGAGGACGGCAACAAGTTCGTAAAGGTTGTTTCTCCTGCGAGAATCTCTAACAGAGACCGCCAGCACGGCTTCACGGCTGTTACCTCTTACGTTTCCGACGATGCAAACGCATATATCTTCGAGGCTGACATGAGACTCCACACCACTCTTCCCGACGGAACTGCTTGTGGTACCAACATGTCCTGGATCATTTACAACGTTGAGGGTAATCAGCATATCCAGATAACTATGAGCACCGACGAGAACGGACTCCTTACTCTCGGTACTTGCCCCATCGCTTACGTTAACGAGTGGTTCACTCTCAGAATGGAATTCAACGCTGAGGACGGCTCCATCAAGTTCTACGTTAAGAACGGCGACGTTTGGGAGTACAGAGGCTTCTATGAGAAGCAGGACGGCGACACCGTAACCGAAGGCGTCTTCGAGGGCATCGGCGCAACCATCCGCGACATTCAGATGTCCATTGCAGGTATGTCTCAGTTCGACGTTGATAACGTTACTCTTTACGGTGACGAAAGAGTGTTCATTGATGACGAAGAGGTTATTCCTCCTACCGCTCCCGCTTGCGAGCACGTAGACGCTAATGACGACTTCCTCTGCGATAAGTGCGGCGAGGCTTGCGACGACGGTGTTGACGTAACTCCCGAAGAGCCTCCCGTAGATGAACCCGAAATTAACTACACTGTATACGACTTTAACGATCTTCCCCTTTTCATCAACGAGATTGATCCCGACGGCGACGGCGTTGCTACCATCAACCCCGAGCTTTACGGCGA
>JAZOMD010000155.1:0-2953 GCA_045653745.1 Eubacteriales bacterium
CCTCCGACCATACGGGAACTCTGTAATAGCTTGCAAGACAGTCGCAATGGAACCATTGCGTGAAGCGCAGAGTCTGCTCGGGAAGTACCGCGTCAATTACGTCGATGGTAACGCTGTCCTCGCCGATAACGCGCTTTCCGAGCGGGAGGTACTGTATCTCTGCCTCGGTCTTAACGGTGAGCACCGACTCGCCCGTGTATTCAAAGTCCTCGGGTATCTCGATATCTATCCAAAGAGAATCAAGTGCACCTCTCATAATTCTGAATCTGCCAAGGTTTGTAAGCGGAACTAAAAGGTCGGGGTAAAGACCGGGGGTCGTCCTGAGGTAGCCGCCGTCGATTTCCACGTCGTATGCGCCGCGCACGGGCTTCACTACGGGAACGTTCACTACGTTGCGTACCGTCGCGTATTTAGCGAGAGGACCCGAGAGGGTGGGTGTGCAGAGCGCAAGCTCTATATTCTCCTCGTCGAGCTCGTAGGTGTAGAGGAGCTGAATGGAAATCTTCTCTCCGCGGAGAGCGCTGATTCTTTCGAGCTTCTCAAACTTTTCGATTTTCTCGTCGAGAAACGCCTTTTCAAGAGAGGAAACTATTCTTGTCTTAAACATTTTTTGCTACCGCCTTTTTTATCATATCGTTTATTCTTTCGCGTACTGACATGAACTCTTTTGTCGAGTATGCGCTCGAGGTGAAGGTGATCTTCTTGCCGTACGCCTTCTCCATCTCTGCGACGACAGTCTCGCGTGAGTAGAGGCTCTCGCAGAGCTTCATTGCGCGGATATCCTCAAATGCGTGGTAGGTCACCTCTGCACGAAGCGAGGAAAGAGGAGTGCCGTTTGCCGCAGGATAAACGATAAACGGGTCGCCTGCAGGCACCCAGTTGTCGCCCGAAAGCTCGTTGTACGGGTCGATAAGGCTATCGGATGAATTGTTGTTATAGAAGTTGTAACCCCAGTGCAGGAAGCCCTCGATGTTGAACTTGTAGAGCTGCATACCGAGGGAGCGCGTGCGGTAAGAGGGCATAGCGATAAAGGAATTTGAGTGATTGCTGTCACCGGGGCCGGTGCAGTAGTAGGTCCAAAGTGGGTCTATTCCTGCCGCGTAAAAATCCTCGGCGTGGCGCGTAAGAGGAACGGGGCACTCTACAAGGCCCTCGTTGTAATACTCGATGTCCGAGAGCGCGTCGATGAGCTTGTAGCCCTTGACGATATCTGCAATACATTCCTTTGCGGCTCTGTAATACTCAATGTTGTCAATGTGCGGCTCGTCGGAGATGTGGAAGATACATCTCTTGTCTACACCGCGCTTTTTCATATAGCGGAGGAAGGCTGTAAGAAGTGCGCGAAGGAATATTCTGTACTCATCGTCACGCGAGTCGGTTTCGTATGTGAAAATGAGCTTTTCCTCACCGTCTACGTTTGCCGAGATCCTCGGGGTCCTAACTGCGCCGCCCTGCGTGAAGAGGTGAGATATCTCAAAATACTTAATTCCGACCCTGTCGCACATATCTATCCATTTGCCTACTCTTGCGAAATCGAAGGAGTATTTTTCGCCGTTTTTCTTAATTTTGACAAGTTGAGTTAACAATCTCTCGCCGTCAAGCGAGGGGGTGACGAGCGGAGTGAGTATGGTGTTTATGCCGAGCTTGACAGCGGCACGCATATAATTTTCGATTATTTCCCAATGCCTTTTAGACCAAACGGGGACGTTGTAATACATCGCGAGACAGTCGCAGTGGAACCATCTTGTGTAGTAGGTATCGCCCTCGGGGAGAAGGGCGTCTATTACCTCGGTCTCTATCGTCTCGCTCGAGAGGACATTTCCGCTATCGTCGGATAGCGATACGGTGAGGCTGTCGGTAAGTGCGCCTGAATAGTCGCTCGGTACGTCAATATCTATCCAAAGAGTGCCGAGCACCTTGTGATCACAGCGCAGACGTCCGCCGTATGTGAGGGGGATAAGCAGGTCGGGGAAGAGCCCCGGCTCCTTCGAGAGATAATTGTCGTCACCGCTTGTGCAGACGGGCTTTACGACGGGCACCTGCATTACGCGTCTTATAGTCGTAAAAGGTGCGAGCGCACCCTCGATCTTCGGTGTAAGTATCATTCGGTAGCAGGTGTCACCCTCGTCAAGCTCGTTTTTATATGCGAATTGGAAGGATACCCTCTCTCCACGCAGGGCGCGTATTTTTTTCTCTTTGGGGAGCGCGTCAACCTTGTCGGTGGCAAATATCTTCTCAAGCGAAGAAACTATTTTGGTGTGTAACTTCATTTTTTATCCTTTCTCATTCTGCGCTTTTACGCAAGAGCTCGAGCGCGCGCTCGAATTTCTCGGGCAGGGGACATTCAAACTCCATTCGCTCTCCCGTATGTGGGTGGGTAAGTATAAGCTTCTTTGCGTGCAGAGCCTGACCGTCAAAGAGGTCGGGGTGCTTTTCCTCAAAAAGGGTCTTGTGCTTTCTGTAAACCTCGTCGCCGAGCAGAGCGTGACCCTTATAGGACATATGGACTCTTATCTGGTGCGTGCGCCCCGTCTCAAGGCGCAGAGCAAGGTAGGAAACCTGACCGAAGCGCTCGAGCACCTCGTAGTGAGTGACAGCCTCGCGCGCAGAGCCCTGCCCGTCCTTTATAACAGTCATCTTCTTTCTGTCGACGGGGTGCCTGCCTATGGGTAGGTCGACCGTGCCCGTGTCCTCGGTAAATCCGCCCACCACCAATGCGCGGTATTCGCGCACAACCGCGTGCACCTTCAGGTCGTCCGAGAGTCTTGAGTGTGCCTCGTCGCACTTCGCCACAACCAGAAGGCCCGAGGTGTCCTTGTCAATTCTGTGGACTATTCCCGGGCGCATAGCACCGCCCACGCCCGAAAGCGAGTCGCGGCAATGGTAGAGGAGCGCGTTCACGAGCGTGCCGGTATAGTTGCCGGGCGCAGGGTGCACGACCATTCCCGAGGGC
>JAZOMD010000156.1:0-14291 GCA_045653745.1 Eubacteriales bacterium
AGGACGAGGACCTTCTTTCCCTCGCACTTTTCGAGCAGGTTGCTATCAAGTTCTTCGACTGGAGAAAGCAGCAGAAATATAAGCTCGACGAGAACGCCGACGCTAAAAACGGCATTCACACCATATAATGCAAAACGAAAAAGGATGGCTTCTGCCATCCTTTATCTTATGAAAATCAACTAAAAAAGGAGCTTACGCGCAATCGCTAAGCTCCTTTAGCTTTATTATTATCCCTCACAGCTATCGGTGTGGTTTCTGCCGAAGATATCCTTAAGCACCTCGTCGGTAAGAGGCTCACCGTTCGCCATTCTCTTGGCAAGCTCCTCGCGACGTATGCGCTCCTCCTCGTCCTTGCGAGCCTTTTCCGCCTGGGCGCTCTGGTTCTCCTCCTCGCTCTTCTGCTTTTTGCGGAAGGCGATGTCTTCAATGGACTCCATCGTGGGATTTTCCATCTGCATAGCAGCCGTAAACTGCTCCTCGTCCATAGACTCGTTCTTAAGAAGGAACTCTGCTATGAAGTGAAGCTTTTCAACGTGCTCGTTAAGAATGTCCTTGCACTTATCATAGCAATCGGAAATAATGCTTCTGATTTCTTCGTCGATATCAGCCGCAGTCTTCTCGGAATAATTCTTGCCCGACGAGAAGTCTCTGCCGAGGAAGACCTCGTCTGCGGAGTGCTCCGAGCCGTAGAGAACGGTACCGAGCTTTGCGCTCATTCCGTATCTCGTTACCATATTGCGCGCAATTGACGTCGCGTGCTGAATATCGCTTGATGCACCGGTGGAAATGACGTCAAGAATTATCTCCTCGGCAACTCTTCCGCCAAGACTCATAACGATGCGATCAAGCATTTCGTTTCTCGAGGTTGTCATCTTATCCTCGGTGGGAACGCTTACGGTAACGCCGCCTGCAGAGCCTGCGGGAATTATCGTGATATGCTTAACGGGGTCGGTGTTCTTGCAGTAATAGGAAGCCACTGCATGACCTGCCTCGTGATATGCGCAAAGCCTGTTATCCTTCTCGGTTCTGACCTTGGACTTCTTCTGAGGACCGAGAATTATCTTCATATAGGATTCCTCTATATCAACCATACCTATAAGAAGCTTATTCTTCTTTGCCGCACGCAGAGCCGCCTCGTTCATAAGGTTTGCAAGCTCCGCACCGGTAAAGCCAATAGTGGTTTCTGCTATCTTCTTAAGGTTAACGGTCTCCTCGAGGGGCTTATTGCGGCAATGAACCTTGAGTATTGCCTCTCTACCCTTTATGTCGGGGTAATTTACGGTAACTCTGCGGTCAAAGCGTCCGGGACGGAGAAGCGCAGGGTCAAGAATGTCAGGGCGGTTAGTTGCCGCCATAACTATAACACCGGAATTCGTTCCGAAGCCGTCCATCTCAACAAGGAGCTGGTTAAGAGTCTGCTCTCTTTCATCGTGTCCACCGCCGAGACCTGCGCCTCTGTGACGGCCGACAGCATCAATTTCATCAATGAAAATTATACTTGCAGGAGTCTTTCTTGCATTATCGAAAAGATCTCTTACTCTCGATGCACCGACACCGACGTACATCTCAACGAAGTCCGAGCCCGAAATGGAGAAGAAGGGCACGCCTGCCTCGCCTGCTACCGCCTTTGCAAGAAGGGTTTTACCGGTACCGGGAGGGCCCACGAGAAGCACGCCGCGCGGTATTCTCGCGCCGAGCTTTACAAACTTTTCGGGATCCTTAAGGAACTCGACTACCTCCTCTAGCTCTGCCTTTTCCTCGTCTGCGCCTGCAACGTCGGCAAACTTGACGGCATTCTTGTCGCCTACTACGACCTTAGCCTTAGACTTAGAGAAGCTACCTATCTTTCCGCCGCCGGCAGCTCCCGACGCCTGTCTCATAAGGAAAATCCAAAGCGCGATAATAACAACCGCAGTGATTATATAAGGAAGATACAGAACGTACCAGGGCGTTTGAGGGGTGGGCTCGTAGTCGTACTCCTTAAGATTGGTGCTACCGCTCTCATACATTTCAAGAGCCTTGCGGTTTATATCCTCTACCTGAATGTTCGTGCTGAATTCGTAGGTAATGGTCTTATATACCGTTTCACCCTTGTCGTTGGTCTCGTAGCCCTTGAAGTCGCCGGCCTCATCATATATGGGCTTCAACGCCTTTACGGTGATGTATCTGCCCTCCTTTACCACAAAGGAGTGAACGAGATCATCCTCGAACAGTCCGACAAGATCGCTATATACGAACTTATCCTCCTCCTTCTCCTTGTTATTCGAGAAAGCGGATACCGAGAGTAACACCGCCAACACTATCGCAAGGAGCATAAAAATACTTTTAAAATTCGCCTTCATTAAGTATCTTCCAAGCCTTTCTTATAAAAAACCGATTAGTATATATTATTTCAAAACTTTGTCTTTAAATTCGCACGCAAGATACATTCTTACAGGCGTCCCTTCCCCTTTACGGGAAACGGATATAGCCGCGTAAAGCGGTGCGGCAGAATCCGATCTCGGTCTGTCCTCTCGCACGCCGAAGCCGGGCGCCCAAACAACACCCTTGTTATCGCAAAGAAGCGGAAGGAGCTGTCTTTTAGACCTCGGTATTTTAGCGTCGCTATACAAGGTTTTGATTTTTCGCGTCATTTTACCGTAACGGATAGTATCACCGTCGCGACGAGAACGCAAATACAAATCACCATCTATTATAGCAGATGAAAGATTTGCGTGTATTGAATAATTGTAAACATTTGAAAAAGAATTGTCAGGCTTCTCCTCCGAGAGCAAGAATACAGCGGAAAGCTCCTCGATTTCATTAATCCCCATAGATACGGGGTATTCAAAATCGGGCGTTTCGGTATTTTCTGCCTCTACCCTACAAACGCCTCTTTCCGCAACGAAGACCTTGCCGCCGCCCAAAGAGTAGCTGAAATCCTTTTTAGAAAGAAGCGAGGATATTTTGTCGCAAAGCTCGAACGAGAGCGACGTACCCGACATGATCTTAAAAACGCGAAAGCGCACCGCTCTGTGAAGCGACAGCAGCGCCTCGCATGTGACGGTATCGTTTTCCGAAGAAAATCTCTGTGCCAGCTCATTTAAGCACCCGTCGTCAGAGCGAAGATTTTCCGAAAGACGGAGAAAGCTTTCCTCAGGACGCTCCTTTAGCCTGCGAAGACGCGGTGTAATTTCGTTACGGATAAAGTTTCTGCTGTAATCCGACTCAAGATTAGTGCTATCGGTAACAAACGTAATTTTCGCCTCGCCGAGTGCGAGAACGATATCTTCCTTAGAAACGGGAAGAAGCGGGCGCACTATGTCATCACGGACGGGCGGTATTCCCGAAGCGCCCCTCGCGCCTGCTCCGCGAAGCAGGTTAAGAAGCACGGTTTCCATATTATCGTCTGCGTTATGCGCAACAGCTATGGTAGAAATGTCTTCTCTTTCCGAAACAATACGCGAAAATTCACCGTATCGCACATCTCTTGCACATTCCTCGGTTCCGACGCCGCGCTCACGCGCAAGCCTCGGTATATCCTTTTTCACCGATATAAATTCTACCGAAAGAGCCTCGCAGAGAGAACGCGAAAATTCCTCGTCACGGTCTGCCTCGTCTCCTCGTATAGAATGATTAAGATGGAGTGCAAGAAGTGGGAAATTTCCTTCGCGCTCACGGTATTCAAGCAGGAGAAGAAGGAGCATAACCGAATCAGCGCCGCCGGAAAGCCCGACGAGTGTTCCGGATTTTATTTTCTCCGCCATTCCGTGCTCTCTCATAAAAGCTACGGCCGAGGAATATATCCCTGCTCCACAGCCTTCGCTAAAGAGCCGCCTTACCTTATCCTTCATTTTTACCGTAATCGTCCTCGAGCGTTCTGAACTTCGTAAACTGACCTATCCAGCCCATTTTAACGTTTCCGACCGAGCCGTGTCTGTTTTTGGCAACGATAACCTCTGCGGTGTTAGCACTGTCGTATCCCTCGCTATCCTCTGCACCGCTTATGTCCTTATAGTATTCGTCTCTGTAGAGGAAGAGAACTATATCGGCGTCCTGCTCGATAGGTCCCGAATCTCGAAGATCGGCAAGAGTAGGTTTCTTTCCCTGCCCGGGACGCGACTCCGTACCTCTGTTAAGCTGCGCACAGCAAACGATGGGAATGCCGAAATCCTTTGCCATCATCTTAAGGCTTCTCGAAATTTCGCCGACCTGCTGTGCTCTGTTATCCGTCTTAAGAGTCGTCTGCATAAGACCGATATAGTCTATAACGACGAGTCCGAGATCGGGGATACGGCGAAGCTTAGATTTCATATCGGCGGTAGTTATAGCCGACGTATCGTCAATATATATCTCACACCCCGAAAGAGTGGAAACTACGTCTGCGATGTTATCCCAGTCCTCGGGTGCGAGCTGACCAGTTCTGATTTTGTGAGAATCAACGAGCGCCTCACTCGAAATTATACGGTGAACGAGCTGCTCTCCCGACATCTCTAGAGAGAAGATGCAAACAGACTTTTTCGAAGCCTTTGCAACGTTGGTTGCAATATTCAGGGCAAACGAGGTCTTACCCATACCGGGACGCGCACCGACGATGATAAGGTCTCCCTTACCCATCTGCACGAGCATACGGTCAAGACCCGAAAATCCGGTCTTAGCGCCACTCACAGCCCCCTTATTCTCTGTGGTTGCCTCGATTTCCTTATATACGTTTCCGAGGACGTCGCGTATATGACGAACCTCTTTGGTACCGTTATCGTGAGAAAGATCGAAAATCTTCTGCTCCGCGCTGTCAACGACGGCTTTAACGTCGCTTTCGTTATACGCCTGCTCGTTAATCTCGTCACAAATGCCTATAAGGCGTCGGAGAGTGGATTTATCCTTTACTATCTTCGCATAGTCCTTTATATTCGCAGCAGAGGGAACCGATTCGGCAATCAGAGTTATGTACTGTATACCGCCGGCCTCGTCTCTGTCACCGTGCTCCACAAGGGAGTTTACAAGCGTTACGACGTCGATAGTCTTGCTCTCCGCATACATACGCAGGAGCGCGTTATATATATGCTTATGCTCCTCGAGATAAAAATCCTCGGCGCTGACGAGACCTCCGACCTTATCAAAGCAGTCGGGGTTGACTATAAGAGAGCCGAGCAATGCCTGCTCTGCCTCGACCGAGACGGGAAGCTGTTTAATAATACCGCTTGAGCTATCCATTTTCGCCCTTTCCTATCATAAAGAATTCAAATAATGCGAGTCCTTACTCGTGAACGTGTACGATAAATTTTGCACTTATATCGGCGAGTATCTTTATCTCTACCTCGTACTTACCGTACGCCTTTATCGGCTCCTTAATCTGGATTTTTCTCTTATCTACGTCCACGGAGAGCTTCTTTTTGAGCTCCTCTGCAATATCCTTTGCAGTTACGGCACCGTAAAGTCTGCCGTCCTGACCGTGTCCCATAACTATATCGACCTCGGTTGCCTTGATTTTCTCGGCAAGAAGGCTTGCAGCCTTTCTGTCCTCGTCGATTTTATACTGCTTTGCAGCCTCTTTATTGCGAAGCTCGTTGGTTGCCTTAGCATCTGCAGGCACCGCTTTTTTCTGAGGGAAAAGGAAGTTGCGTGCGTATCCGTCCGAAACCTCTACTATCTGATCCTTCTTTCCCTGACCCTTTACGTCACAAAGTAAAATTACCTTCATTTTTCTATTCTCCGTTCTCCGCATTTGCGGAACCATTTAATTTTTGAATTTATCTATGAGCTTACTGTGCGAGATAGGAGTCTATACTCGATTTCAAAAGCTCGAGAATCTCCGTTATTGAGTCGGAGATTACCTGTGCACCTGCTACGTCAAAATGTCCGCCGCCGCCGACTCCCTCGAGAATCAGCTGTACGTTAATCTTTCCGGACGAACGACCGGATATGTGAATCTGATCACCGATCTTTACAAGAGCAAACGCCGCTTCAACTCCGCGCAGAGAAAGCATCTTATCCGCCGCCTTAGATGCGACTATACGGTAGGACTCATCGTTCTCTCCGTCGCAGGAAGATATTGCAATATTCCCCCTATAGACGGTAATAGAGGTATGGAAGCGAGCCTCCTTTGAAAGATCCTCGGGCAGAGTCTTGAAAAGATTATAAACGTCGGTGGGATTTGCACCAGCGCCGCGCAGGTACTGCGCCGCACCAAAGGTTCTTGTTCCTGTGTTTCTTGTAAACTGCTTGGTATCGAGAAGTATTCCGGCAAGAAGCAGGTCAGCTTCCTCTTTAAGAAGGCTCTGCGAGCTTACCGCGCTCTCAAGCATTTCACTGACAAGCTCGCTCGCCGACGAAGCAGAGGGCTCGATGTAGGAAAGCTTAACGGTAGCAGCAGCGGCATCAATACGCCTGTGATGGTCTACTATGGCAACCGAAGCTGCCTTCATAGCTATGTCCGAGAACTGTGCTCTGGCAAAAGAACTGTGGTCAACGAGCACGACGAGAGTATCCGGGCCTATCAGGTCAAGACCCTCGGCGTTATCGACAAACACCTGCGAATAGAGCTCAGTCGCCTGCATCATTTCGATACAAGGCGCGAGATTACGGTCACGCGGATCGACCGCGATATTAACCTTCGAGCCGCAAAGCGATGCAAGACGCGCAATTCCTATTGCGGCACCGAACGAATCGAAGTCTCCGTAACGGTGACCCATAATGATTACGTTATCCGAGCGGGCCATAAGGGCGGTGAGCTGTGATGCTACCGTTCTGGAGCGCACGTTCGAGCGCTTGTATACGGACTTCGTTCTGCCACCGTAATAAACAACCTCGTCGTCGGATTTATAAACGACCTGGTCTCCGCCTCGCTGAAGCGCCATATCAACGGCGTCCTTGGCATCAAGCTCTCTTTCCGCAAGCGAGCCCTTCTTTTTCGAAACACCGATAGAAACCGTTATCGAGGTTCCGTCTCCGACGCGGGAGTCGCGTATTTTATCAAGTATCGAAAATCTGTCAGCTACGCACGCATCGAGGCATTTTGAATCGAGAAGCATTACGTACTTCTCATTTTCATAGGATTTTATAATAGCGTTCATCGACGCAGCCCATTCCTTAAGGCGATCGTCAACCTTGGAAACCTCGTCGGCAAACTTTTCGTGAACGTATTGAAAAACATCTTCAACGTTATCTATTGCGATGTACGCAACGGCAACGCGCTCGTCAAGATACTTTTTCTCGGTAAGCGAAAGGCGCGTTATATCGCGAAGCACCGCCATATAGAGATCGCTCTCTCCGCCGCTTAGCCTGAAGCCCTCGACCGAGTAGACAGCGTCATTGACGGTTACCGTCTTTTCTCTGTCGTCAACGAAGCTCTCGTCGAGCTCCATAATAGCCGAGATATTTTTTCCGATAAAGCTCTCCTGAGATGCAAGCGCCTCCGACATAGCACGGTTGTACCAGCGTATCGTGCCAAACGAGTCGAAAACTACAATGGGTGAGGTGGAATTTTTAAACACCACGCTTCCCTCCTCTGCAAGAAGGGCGTGTATCCCAAGCTCGTGGCTTATCTCTGCGGTTTCTGTGCGCTTAAGAGCGACGTATGCAACCTCTGCAAGATACGCTGCTACCACCGCAACCGCAAGCACCGCGGGATTTACAGACGTGAAATAACAAAGCACTGCAAGCAGGGCCATATTAAGGCAGGCAAGCGCTGCGTACAGAACAGCCTCTCGTCTTGTTGCATACGGAATATTGAATTTATCGTTGTTGTCTTTTTGCATAAGCACTCCGTTCCGCCGTTCGTACGGCATGGTGTTAATCGGATTTTCCGACAGTTTGCTTGTTGTACGCTAAGGTGAGTATTACACCGTAAAGAGAAAGTAAGGTAATTGCAAGGCTTGAAAAAAGAAGCACTCCAAAAACCAGAATAAGCGTGGTAAAGACCGAGCTGCGCCTCGCAGAAAGAGCTCTGTGAAGATATGCAAAGCCGGTGTAAGCAAATACGATAGCAAATATAGTGTAAAGGTTGTTTACCGTAAGTGCGAAGGTATCGCTGCCGCCGCCTGCAAAGAAGGAAATGACGACGAGCCCGAGAAAGAAATAAGCGACGGGCGTTGATGCAACGAATCTCCAGGAAAGCACGTAATCGGGTTTGTCCGAAATCCGCTTAGCTATCGCCGAGAAGACCTTAAGCGTAATTCCAGCGACGGCGAATGCTACTGTTGCAACAACCGCAACGAGCGAGGATACAACACTGTCAAAAAGCTGTGCGATGGTCGCCTCGTCTATAACCTGTACTCCGTTTTCCGACGAAAGCGCCGTAAAGCGTTCTACGGTAGTCTGCTTCAAGGTGCTGTACAGCTCGGAATAAAACTCCTTCGCCGAAGCAAAGGTATATACTCCCGTTTGCTCAAACGCAACGAAAAGAAAGGTTACGATAAGCAAAAGCGCCGAAAGTGCGGTAACGTAAAAGGCCGTTTCCGCTTTACCCTTACCTTTTCTGAAGAGGAAGGCTAGGAGCGCGGCTATGGAGATAATTTCGACGGAAAGAGTCGGCACGGGCGAGCCGATTAAAAGCCCTGTCACAACGTCAAGGGCGAGCACCGCCACGCCTGCGGCTATGGAGACGGGTCTCCATTTGCGCTCCTCAAAAACAAAAAGCGCAGATATAACGCCCGCTGAAAGAGGAAGAAAAATTTCTCCTACAAGGACGGTAAAGAAACCCGAAAGCACGCCGAGCACAGAAAGTGCGGCTATTGTTTTATTGTACGGCAATTTACCGCTGAGTTTAATTTTCATTTTACTCTCCGTTTTCCAAATGCTTCTAAATATTATAGCATATTATAATATTTTTGTAAAGGAATTTTTTAAATTTTATGTGAATTTAGTGTTAAAACGGGATTTATGCGCTATTTCGGTGACAAAAATTTCAATTTCTTATTGCAAAAGAGGGAAAGTTCTGCTAAAATGTATTTGTATAATTATGCCGAAAGGAGGAAAAGCCGTGCAGACGTTCACAGAAAATACACCCGTCAACGCTATCAGCGGCGTAGGAAAAGCAAGAGAAGCTCAGTTAAAAAAGCTCGGAATAACTACGCTCGGCGACCTCCTTTATTATTTTCCGCGTGCATACGAAAATCGCGGCGCGGTCCGTACCCTCTCCAAATGCGAGCTCGACGTTCCGTCCTCATTCGTGCTTACCGTTGCAACGAGCGTCAGGTCGGCAAAGCTCCCGAGAGGACTTACCGTGTCGAAATTCCGAGCCTTTGACGACTCGGGCTCGGTAGAAATTACGTTTTTTAATTCTCCGTTTGTCAAGGACGTCTTCAAGGTGGGCTCCGTTTTCAGATTTTACGGCCGTCCCACGATGAGAAAAAGAACGCTTGAGCTTACAAATCCAAAGTACGAGCCATACGTAGAGGGTATTCCCCTTCCCGATCTCGTACCGATATACCCCGAAACCGACGGACTTTCCTCAAAGCAGATAGACAAGCTCGTGCGCGTTGTCGTCAACGACCTGCTTCCTTCGGTTGTTGACCCCCTACCCGAGAGTATCCGTCTCCAGTACGCTCTCCCTTCTCTTTCTTACGCACTCCTGAACGCGCACTTTCCCGGGGACGAGAAGTCGCTGACGAGCTCACTTGCAAGGCTGGCCTTTGACGAGCTCTTAATCTTCGGATTAAGCATTTCAATGTCTGCAGGCAGAAGGAAGCGCGGCGGCGGAATAAAATTCGCACCCTGCTCGCTCAAGCCCGTGACCGACCGGCTTCCCTACGAGCTTACTCCGTCGCAGAAGAATGCGGTAAACGATTTTTATAAGGACACCGTTCTCGGAGATAACGGCACGGTTTCCCCTATGGCGAGGATCATAGTTGGTGACGTCGGATGCGGAAAGACGGTATGCGCGCTTCTCGCTATGTATATTGCCGTAAAATCCGGCGCGCAAGCGGCCCTGATGGTGCCCACGGAAATACTCGCACGCCAGCACTTCAAGGAGGCGACCGAGCTGCTCGCTCCCTTGGGTATTAAAATTGAGCTTCTGCTCGGTTCGACCGGCGCTAAGGACAAGCGCAGAATAAAGGAAGGCTTAAAGGACGGCTCTGTCGACATTGCCGTCGGAACCCACGCTCTCATTTCGGACGGAGTCGATTTTTCGAGCCTCGGACTAATAATAACCGACGAGCAGCACCGCTTCGGCGTTGCTCAACGTGCAGCTCTAAAGGAAAAGTCAAGTGAAGCGCACGTGCTCGTTATGAGTGCCACACCTATTCCGCGAACACTCGCCCTTGCAGTGTACGGGGACCTTGATATATCACGCATCACCGATATGCCGAGCGGACGAAGCCGCGTTGAAACATACGTTGTCGACGAGTCATACCGAAAGAGATTGAACGACTTTTTAATGAAGCAGATTTCCCTTGGCGGCCAGTGCTACGTAGTATGCCCCTCGATAGAATCCCCCGAAGACAGTGGGGACGAAATGCTGCTCGACCGTGACGGATTCGTTGCTGCGAGGGACCTCGGATTAAAGAATGCGACCGACTACAAGGAAGAACTCTCAAAGGCGCTCCCAAAGGCAAGAATCGCGCTTCTGCACGGCAGAATGAAGGCTTCCGAAAAAGACGCTATTATGACCGAATTTGCCGCCGGCAATATCGACATTCTCGTTTCGACCACGGTAATAGAGGTCGGAGTTAACGTGCCGAACGCATCACTGATGGTAGTAGAAAACGCAGAGCGCTTCGGACTCTCTCAGCTACACCAGCTAAGAGGCCGAGTAGGACGCGGCTCTCGCAAGTCCTATTGCGTGCTCGTTTCGGATAAAAGAAGTGAAAATGCGGCGGCGCGTCTTGAAACAATGCGCACCGTATACGACGGATACGAAATAGCCGAGAAGGATCTCGCACTGCGCGGACCGGGAGAGTTCTTTTCTGCAAATTCCGACAATAATTTGAGGCAGAGCGGCGGTTTTTCCTTCAAATTTGCAAGCCTGTCAAACGATCCCGAAGCCTTTACAAGGGCGTTCTCTGTTGCAAAAGCGATAGTCGACCTCGACCCACAGCTCGAGCTTGTCGAGCACGCCGCTCTCAGGGAACGAATGAAAAAGGCGCTCTCGGATTCCGACTCCACCATATCCTAAAATCAACGATTAAAACACCTTCGACGAACGGAGATATCTATGAACAAATCCCCACTTGCAGACAGAATGAGACCGTCCTCTTTTGACGAAATTGCAGGTCAATCTCATCTGGTCGGAAAGAACGGAATACTGCGCCGTCTTACAGAAAACGGCAGAACGCCCAATATGGTCTTCTTCGGCCCACCCGGCACGGGAAAAACTACCGTTGCAAATATAATTGCAAAATCCTCGGGAATGCAGCTCTACAAGCTTAACGCAACGACCGCTTCCCTGTCTGACGTCAAGGACGTTATTTCCTCAACAGACGGTATGTTTGCGGAAAACGGAACCCTTCTCTACCTTGACGAGATACAGTATTTTAACAAAAAGCAGCAGCAATCGCTTCTTGAATTTATGGAGAACGGAAAGCTGACACTCATTGCCTCCACTACGGAAAATCCGTATTACTGCGTTTATAATGCCCTGCTCTCGCGCTCCTCGGTTTTCGAGTTCAAATCTCTTAAACCCGAAGACGCTATTCCCACGCTCCGCAGAGCACTCGCGGCTTTGAACGACGATTTCGGCACCAACAAAACGGTTGACGATGACGTGCTTTTCAAAATTGCTCTTAGCGCAGGCGGCGACGTAAGAATGAGCATCGGTACGCTTGAAAACGCATTTTATATTTCAGATGAAAAGATAACCGCAGAGACGCTTTCCCAGCTTCTTCCCCACACCGCAGGACACTACGACCGCGACGGAGACGTTCACTACGATCTCCTCTCCTGTCTTCAGAAGTCTATAAGAGGCTCTGACCCCGACGCGGCAATTTTCTATCTTGCTAAGATTCTTGCATCGGGCGACCTTTTATCCGCCTGCCGCAGAATACTCGTAATTGCGAGCGAGGATATAGGCTGTGCATATCCTATGGCTATGTCCTTAGCCTACGCAGCTACCGAAAGCGCAAAGGCAATAGGCTTACCCGAGGCGGCAATACCGCTTGCCAACATAGTCACCGTGCTTGCCACCTCGCCTAAATCGAATTCGTCCTATCTCGCATATCACGCAGCGCGCGAGGACGTTCTCGCAGGACGCGGAATACAGGTTCCCGAGCATCTTAAAAGCCCGAACTTCACAGGCTATTTATATCCTCACGATTACGAAAACCATTACGTTAAGCAGGAATATTTGCCAAGCGACCTCAGAGGAAAGAAATACTACGAATTCGGAAAAAACAAAACCGAGCAGGCAGCGCGCGCCTACTATGAATTCATTCGCGAGTCAAAAAAATAAAAAGTTTCCGTTATTTCTACTCTTTTCGACACCAAGAACTCCCAATTATTCAATAAAACTTGACAAAAGAGCTTACCTTTGATATAATAGGTAGGTAAAAACATATCGGAGTTTGTTTTTTTATGATATATCATTTTATACTCAACCCGAAATCGGGCAGAAGCAAGAAGCACCGCAAGATAGAAGCGGTCATAAAAGAAGCCTGTATAAAGCGTCAGTTAAGCTACCACATATACTACACGACCTGCATCGGTGACGCAACGGAGTACGTCAGATCCATGGTACGTATTTCAAACGAGCGCCAGCGCTTTATCTGTGTCGGCGGTGACGGTACGCTTAACGAGATAGTTAACAGCGCTCCTTCGAACCCCAACGTGGAGTTTGGAGTTATCCCCGGCGGAACGGGAAACGATTTCATCAAGAACTTTTCCGGAGCGAAGCACTTCTCGAGCATAGAGGACCAGCTCGACGGTGAGCCCGTTTCTCTTGATCTTATCAAGTGCAACGACTACTACTGCGTAAATATGGTGAACATCGGATTTGACTGTTCGGTCGTAAAGGAGGCAAGCAAGCTAAAGCAATATAAGCTTGTAACTCCGGGTATGTCCTACATTCTCGGTGTCGTGGTAGTTCTCTTAAAGAAATTCGGCACTAAAATGAAGATCATTTTCGAGGACGGAGAGGTGCTTGACGGCGATTTCACTCTTACCGCAATCGGAAACGGAAGATTCTGCGGCGGCGGATTTATGGCTGCGCCTTTAGCCGATCTTGATGACGGACTTCTTGACGTCTGTGTAATAGACAAGATTTCCCGTATGACGTTTATAAGTCTTGTAAGCGCATACAAGAAGGGTACATACATCAACAACAAAAGAGCTAAAAAGATTATGCACACAAAGAGAGTTCCCTCCTTCAGAATGGAGTTTGACTCCCCTCTTCCCATCTGCATTGACGGAGAAATCAACGGTGCGAAGACTGTTGACTTTTCTGTGGTCAGGAACGCTTTGAATTTCGTCGTTCCCAAGGGCTCGGAGCTCAAGGCAAGCGCCAAAGGTGCTGCAAAAAAATAACAACTAACACGGAAGACCCGAAAAATGAATCTGTTTTACAAAAGACCGCTATGCTTGATACTTAGTATTTTGCTTGGCGGCTTTTTGTTTTTTTCAATTATCCCGGCGCACAGAAAGCCACTCTTTCTCGCGCTTTCTATCGCTTTTATCTGCATATCGCTTGTCATACTCATTATAAAGCGCAAAATTCTATACCCCGCTTTATCGCTTGCGCTTTTTCTTGGCATCTTGTTTTCGCAACTATACTTTGGGCTATGCTTCTTTGCAGAGGACAGCGGAGTAGCAACCGTCACGGGAAGAATTATAGAGACGGATAGCTACGATTACAGTATAGGCGTAACGATACGCGCAGAAAGCGTAAACGGCAAGGAAAGCGACTTCCGTGTACGTGCCGTTCTCGGTAACGGAGAAATAGATACGCCTTGGGTAGGAGATACCGTTTCCATAACGGGAACTCTTATAAAGGTCAGCGATGCATATCTTCTCGGGCGCGGTATAAGCAACGAAATTACGGATATTACAGAAGCTAAGCTTCTTCACAGGCGCGACTCCGTGCCGCTATCCGAAAGGCTCGGATATATGCGCCAAACGCTCTCTTTGAGAATAATACACTATACAAGCCCCGAGGCAGGAGGACTGATCTCAGCACTCATTACCGGAGAACGCAGTTTTCTTCCCGACGGGTTAAGCCTTGATTTCGAACGGGCAGGTCTATTACATATACTCGCACTCAGCGGTATGCACCTTGCGATAATAGTCCTCGCGGTAAGCAAGCTTTTAAAGCTTCTGCATCTGCCGTACAAGGCGCGGCTCCTTCTTTCGCTTGCATTCGGAGTAGCGTACACCTTTTTCGT
>JAZOMD010000157.1:0-3963 GCA_045653745.1 Eubacteriales bacterium
GACCTCCTTCTTGACTCTATCCTTGAATTTATGCCCGCCCCCGACGGCGAGGAGGTCGACCCCCTACAGCTTCTCGTTTCCTCTTTCGACTATAACGACTTCGTCGGCAGAATCGGTATCGGCAGAATCGAGCGCGGCTCTATAAAGCAGGGACAGGGCGTTGCTATCTCGAACTTCCACGGCGACGGAAAGTCGAAGCCTGCGAAGATCGTTTCCATCTACCAGTTTGACGGACTCAAGAGAGTACCCGTTACCGAGGCACAGGTCGGAGACATCATCTGCTTCTCGGGCTGTGAGGATATTTCCATAGGCGACACCGTTTGCTCGCCTGCTAAGGTTGAGCCCCTTGAATTCGTCAAGGTCGGCGAGCCTACGATGGAAATGACCTTCTCCGTAAACCATTCTCCCTTTGCAGGTAAAGAGGGTAAGTTCGTTACCTCGCGCCACCTTCGCGCAAGACTCTATAAGGAGCTTCTTCGCGACGTTTCGCTTCGCGTTACCGACGGTGAGACGACCGACTCTTTCCGCGTTGCGGGCAGAGGAGAAATGCACCTTTCCATTCTTATCGAGAATATGCGCCGCGAGGGCTACGAGCTCTGCTGCTCCAACCCCCGAGTGCTCTATAAGGAGATAGACGGCGTAAAGTGCGAGCCTATCGAGAACGTTATAGTTGACGTGCCCGAGGAGTATATGGGCTCGGTAATGGAGAAGCTCGGCTCGAGAAAGGAAACTCTCAACGATATGCAGCTTCACGGCAAGCGCCAGAAGCTTTATTATACCATTCCCACCCGTTGCCTTTTCGGTTACAGAAGTGAGCTTCTTACCGACACGCGCGGAGAGGGACTTATCTCCACTATATTTGCAGGCTACGAGCCCTTCAGAGGCGAGATAAAGACGCGCTTCACCTCCTCGCTCGTCGCTTCCGAGACGGGTACTGCAACCACCTACGGTCTCTATCAGTCTCAGGACAGAGGTCCTCTCTTTATAGGCCCTGCTACCCCCGTTTACGAGGGTATGATAGTCGGTGAGAACCCCAAGCCCGACGATATAGAGGTCAACGTATGCAAGGAAAAGCACCTCACCGCCGTCCGTTCCTCTGGCGCAGACGAGAAGCTTACCCTTATAACTCCCGTTCAGCTCTCTCTTGAGGAGGCTATCGAGTTTATAACCGACGAGGAGCTTATAGAGGTTACCCCCAAGAGCATCAGACTCCGTAAGGTAATCCTTGACACCCCTGCACGTAAGCGCCTTCAGGCGCAGAAGCGCGCAGCACTTAAGGAAAATAAATAATAAATGCAAACACGCTATGCCCGATGTAAAGCATAGCGTGTTTTTCATAAAAAAACGCATATTTTAAGTTAAAAAAGGACAGTTGCATTTTCGCTGTCGGTGTGATAAAATTAAGTAAAAACTCTTTTGGAGATTTGAAAATGATAGATTACAAGGTTAAAAATAAAATTGAGAGCGCACCGCTCGAGGGGCAGAGGGTCGGCGGATATTACGGCGGTCTTATGGACACCTTCTTTTACGAGCGCATAACCTCGCCCCACGCGCTTGAGGACATATACAAGGAGACCGAGGACGCCTTCAAGTACCAGCGCGACGACGAGTCGGGCGTAGGCATCTGGCAGGGCGAGTATTGGGGAAAGTGGATTATCAGCGCCTGCCGTGCGGCAAGATATAACGGCTCGGCAGAGCTTCGTGAATTTATCCGCGAGGGCGCGCGCACTATGATGTCCTATCAGCGCCCCGACGGCTATCTCGGCACTTATAAAAATTCTTCGCTCCTTTTCCCTTGCACAATAGAGGAGGGACTTGAAAAGCTCGGCTACGCCGTAGAGTGGAACTGGAATATCTGGTGCAGAAAGTACACCCTCTGGGGTATGCTCGAGGCGTACGGACTCCTCGGGGACGAGGATATGCTTCGCTCCGCCTGCGGTATGGCGGATTACCTCATAAACGAGCTCGACTCGCTCGGCGTTGCCGTCGGACAGACGGGCACCTTCAACGGTCTTGCTTCCTCGTCGATAATGAAGCCTATGCTTATCCTTTACCGCCACACGGGCGAGGGAAAATACCTCGACTTCTGCCTTAAGATGGCAGACAGATGGGAAGACCCGTCTATTATGCCCGGCCTTATCGCAAACTCTCTCTCGGATATGCGTATCCGCGAGTGGTATCCCGACTCGAATAAGTGGGCGAAGGCTTACGAGATGATGTCCTGCTTTGACGGTATCGTCGAGCTTTACAGAGTGACGGGTGAGAAGAAGTATTTTGACACCGTCAGAAGATTTTTTGATATGATAACCGAGCACGAGGGTAATATTCTCTCGAGCGTTGCCTTCAACGACGTTTTCGGTGACGCGGCGTACGACCTCAACTGTATGACCGAGCCCTGCGACGTTATACACTATATGCGCCTCGCGCACGAGCTGTTTTTGCTCACGGGCGACGAAAAGTATATGGATATTTTCGAGAGCTCGGCTTATAACGCGCTCTTTACCTCTGCCTTCAAGGACGGAAAATGGGGCGCGCGTGCCCTTCGCGCTCAGGGCAGACATATGGCAGCTTTTTATCAGGCGAATATGAAATACAGCCATTGCTGTGTAAACAATATGCCAAGAGGTCTTCTTAACTTCGTCGAGAGCGTTGTGATGACCGAGGGCGACAGCCTTCTTATAAATCTTTATACCGATTTCGAGGGAAGTGTGTGCGTCGGCGGTAAAGCGGTAAGCATTAAAATCGGCGGCGACCTCTTTGGCTCGGGCAGAGTGAATATTTCTCTCTCGGGCTTTGACGGCTCTCTTAACGTCAAAATGAGAATTCCCGTTTGGTCTGCTTCTACCACCGTTAAGGTTGGCGAAAATGAATACACCCCCGAGTCGGGAAGCCTTTCCTTCACCGTAAGTGGTGCCTCCAAAATCGAGGCAGCCTTCACTCCCGAGGTAAAGGTCTTTGAGATAACCTCTCACCCCACCCTCGGTGACCTGCCCTGGCAGGAGCGCCGCTGGATTTCGGCTATCGACAATCCGACCGAGGAAAGCTCTTATATCGCCGCTAACCCCGACTACTATATCCGCGGCAAGGCGTGTATAATCCGCAAAGGACCGCTTCTCCTCTGCCGCTCGAAGCTTATCGGCAGCACCGAGGAGGAAATGTTCGGAGAAAGGCTCCTTACTCCCGATTACGTATGTACCTCGTGCGAGAGAATATATTCCCCCGAGGATATAAACCTCGCCTTCCGCCTCACCTTCCTGGACGGTGAGAAAACCCTCGAGTACACCGTCTCGGATTATTGCTCGGGCACGAATATCCTCACCAAGGATATGAGTCTTTTCTCGGTGTTCTTCTGATTTTGATAGAAAAAGTAAACTAAACATAACAAAAGCGACGGTTTTACCGTCGCTTTTTCTCTTGTTAACGTCCTGAAGACGAGAAGAATTGAAAAGAGGGCTTTGAGTTTAAGCCTTGTGGGGGTTCTTCTGCTTCGGCGCTTTAAAAGAGGGGGTGAGAAAATTTTGAACGGTTATGATAGTTTATTTATATTTGCATGACACCACTCGTATATGATATAATAAAATTAATTATTCGCGCAAGTCGCCCACGGGCGACAGAATGGAGATTATTATGACGATACAACAGTGCAGATACGTGCTTGCAATTGTCAAGGCAGGCTCGTTCACCGAAGCTGCAAAGCAGCTTTTCGTGGCGCAATCCTCTCTTTCCGTAGGCGTCAAGGCTCTGGAGCAGGAGCTGAATATCAAGATTTTCGAGCGCTCGAGTAACGGTGTATATCTTACCGAGGACGGCTCCGAATTCGTCAAATACGCAACGCAGATTACCGATAGCGAGGATTTTATCGCAATGAGATTTTGTAGCTCGGACGCGGTGGGTAAGCTTCATATCGCAACGCAGCACTACGATTTTATTGCGGATATTTTCGGCAGCTTTCTTCGCGATATA
>JAZOMD010000158.1:0-3169 GCA_045653745.1 Eubacteriales bacterium
ATAACGGACCTGCTCAGTATATTGCAGAGATAACCATGCGCCTTGGCGACGGCGAGGGCAATATCAAACAGGAAGCAAGCGCAACGACCAGACTTGATCTTGACCTTGAAAAGTGCTATATTTACCACGGCGGATACGGAATGCTCTACTTCGACGAGAACGGAAACCTTTCGAACGGTTACGTTGAGCCCGAGCAGCCCGATGTTCCCTCGGATGGTTTTGAATTCGAGCGCGACACCGTCAAGGACGAAATAAAGATGCTCTGGAGCGAGGTAGAGCAGAGCGGAATCCTCATTAACGAAGAGCAGTATGCTCTCTATAACGACATTATAGAGCGCGTATACGCGGCAACCGAGTATTGGGAGCTCTACGAGCTTCGCGAAGAGGCACGCAAGCTTTGCAACGAGGTTATGGGTATCCGCGAGATTATGTACACCAACCACGAGGGCTTCCCTTACCGCATTATAGCAGGTACCTCTTTTGAGGAATTCTGCGATATTCTTAACAACGCTAAGCTCGTCGTGCACTACACCGACGGCAGCAGCGTAGAGATTTATCTCAGTGCAGACATGTTCGACCTTTCTGAGCTCGATTTGAATACAACCGGCGAATATCAACTTCGCTACGTATATAACCTTGAAGGCGTTGAGGGCGAGCAGGAAGGCTGGGCTTACCTTGATGTAATCGAAAATCTCGGCGAGGGCGAGGGCGTAGAGTATTCCTTCCTTGCACACGTTGAAAACGTAGAGAACGCAGCCGAGTGGACCTCTATCGTCCTCTACGAGAACGGATACGCACTCCTTTGGGAGGATGGAGACGCAAACTTCGTACAGTACGTAGCTTACGGCGATATAATATCCTGCGAATACTACGGCGTTGAGCTTCTTCTTACGATTGTAAGAGACGCGAACGGTACTGCCGTTGGAATTTCTTACTACCGTCCCGAGGCGAAGTACGTATACTCCTACAGCGAAGAAGAGCTTTACGTTGATATGGAAGTATTCGAGTTTAACGGCGCTTGGTACGCGTTCTTCTATGCATACGAGTATGAGAGCGACGGCGCTATGTACGCAGCCGAGGTAACTGCAGCTATCTTCTTCAACGAGGCAGGTGACAGATTCTACTCTCCCGTTATGGATTGCTGGTTTATAATCACCGAGGACAATACCCTTGTTCCCACCGAGTGCGAGCATACATTTGACGCAGAGGGCTACTGCATCTATTGTGGTTACGGACACAACAATAGCGGTAGCAGCGGCGAGGTTGTGGCTCCTTCTTGCGCACACAAAGATGATGACCTTGACTACACCTGTGATTATTGCGGAATAAAGTTCACGGTAAGCGAGGATTATGTCAGCGGCGACGCATACTACGACGGTGCATACGATTATACCTATGTTGAAAACGGTACTTCCGTAAAATACAACGAGAACGGATACACCGCGACCTACGCTGCATAATTTGCAGGTAACGAAATAAAGCTTTTCGGGGAAATCCCGATGAAAATGGCAGAGGCGCAAAAAGCGCCTCTGCCATAACTATTTTAACCCTTGAAGAATATGCAAATATATGATATAATAGCATTAAAGAAAAGTAAAAAGGAATGAGTAAGAGATGAAAAGGTCTATTCTGATTACTGGTGCATACGGCGGTATGGGCAGAGCCGCGGCATTGAAGCTTAAAAGTATGGGATTTCATATCTTCGCGCTCGACAGAAAGGTTGGCGAGAGGGAAGACGGCATCACTCCGATTGCGGCAGACGTTACCGACGAGGAGAGCGTAAAGGCGGCGTTTTCCGAGGTCTTAGAGCAGACCCATGAGCTCTTTGCGATAATTCACTTTGCAGGAATTTATATGCTCGATTCTTTGGTGGAAATAGATAGCGCGGAGTTTGAAAAAATATTCAAAATCAACCTGTTTGGCGCGTATATTGTAAACAAAACCTTCCTTCCTATGCTGAAAAACGGCGCTCGTATCCTTATTACCACAAGCGAGCTCGCACCCCTTGACCCCCTGCCGTTTACGGGAATTTACGCTGTGACAAAGAGCGCTCTCGAGGGGTACGCATATTCTCTTGCTATGGAACTGCAGCTGCTCGGAATAAAGGTCAGCGTTCTTCGCGCAGGCGCAGTTTCCACGGGTATGCTCGGCGTTTCCACCGATGCGCTCGACCGCTTCTGCGAGAAGACCGAGCTTTATACCTGCAACGCAGACAGGTTTAAAAGAATCGTTAACGGCGTAGAGGCAAGGAATATAGAGCCAGAAAAAATTGCAAAAAAGACCGCTAAGATACTGAAAAAAAGAAGACCGCGCTTTGCGTACAGCATCAATAGAAATCCGCTACTGCTTCTCCTGAACGCGCTTCCGAAGCGCTTGCAGCTCTGGGTTATCAAGCGAGTGCTGAAATAATATAAGAGGAAAAGCTAAAAAGCCGTCGAGTGTATCCCGACGGCTTTCGCCCTAATAATAAAAGTGCACGATAAACTAAACGGGGCGCGCTTCGCCTCGGCTTTTTTTGTTTGTGCGTCTATTCTGCGCGATAGCGGAATTTAAATTCCGTAAGTGCCGGTCATCGGATCCTTGAAGATACCCAACTCCGGGGCGTTAAACGTGAATATCACAAACAGAGTAGCTATCACACAGAGCAGACAAATTGCAAGTCTTGCGTTTTTGCAGTTCGGCGTGCCGTTAACGAGCTCTCGCGTTTCGTAAATAAAAACAATCGCGGCAGAGATAAAGAAAATCGCAATATTGATCCAATCGGGAGATTTAGCTATTGCACCGTTATACGTATAGAACATAATCGGTATCAAGGCGAGCCCGAGAGAGATTCCTTTGAGCTTTACGCACCAGAAATTTTTATAGTCCTTGAAGAAAAAGCTCTGTACGATAGCAAAGATAAACAGCGGCCAAAAGAGCAGCTTCATGTGTTCCCAGGTAGATTCATTCACGCCCGAGAACGGCGCCGCCCATACCGCTTTGTTTGTCCAATCGTACAGAAAATGCAGCAGCGTTCCACCGAGCGATGTCACGGCAAAGCCCATAAGCTGCCAGAATTTCACCTGTCGTTTCATAAAATCACCTACGCAAATATATTTATAAAAAGTATATTCACAAAAAGGTAAATCTATACCCAAATCCGTTTTCACTCAAAACAGATTGAGCGCAA
>JAZOMD010000159.1:0-4401 GCA_045653745.1 Eubacteriales bacterium
CTTGAGAAGTCCTACGGCGGTATCAAGGATATGGAGAGACTTCCCTCTTGCGTATTCATCGTAGATACTCGCAAGGAGAGAAACGCAGTTCTCGAGGCAAAGAAGCTTGGCATTCCCGTTGTTGCAATAGTTGATACCAACTGCGATCCCGACGATGCTGACTACATCATTCCCGGTAACGACGACGCTATCCGTGCTATCAAGCTTATCGCAGGCGCACTTGCAAATGCGGTTATCGAGGCACACGGCGGCGTGCAGGAGGAGCCCGAGGCAGCAGCTGAGGAGGCTGTAGCTACCGAGGCAGCAGAGTAATTCTGCCTACAACAATTAACTTAAAGGAGAATTTGAAAATGGCATTTACAGCAAAAGACGTAGCCGAGCACAGAAAAAAGAACGGCTGCGGGATGATGGATTGCAAGAACGCTCTTACCGAGTCCAACGGCGACTTCGAGGCAGCAGTTAAGTACCTTCGTGAGAAGGGTATGGCAGCTACCGCAAAGAAGGCTGACAGAATCGCGGCAGAGGGTCTTGTAGACGTAATGACCGAGGGCGATGTTACCGCAATAGTTGAGGTTAACTCCGAGACCGACTTCGTTGCAAAGAACGCTCTTTTCCAGGCTTTCGTAAAGGACATTCTTAAGTCTATAATCGCAAATAAGCCCGCTGACGTTGAGGCTCTTCTTGCTTCTAAGTTCGCAGCAGGCGAGGGCACCGTTGCAGAGGCTCTTGCAGAGAACATCTACAAGATCGGTGAGAAGCTTTCTATCCGTCGCTTCAACATCGTTGAGGGCGTTGTTTCCACCTACATTCACGGTCTTGGCGCTACCGGCGTTGTAGTAAGCTTCGCTACCGACGTAGCAGGTAAGGACGGCTTTGCAGAGTATGCAAAGAACGTTGCTCTTCAGACCGCGGCTATGCCCGTACAGTACCTTGACAGAGATTCCGTTCCCGCATCCGTTCTCGAGGAGGAGAAGAAGATCCTCATCGCTCAGATGCAGCAGGATCCCAAGATGGCAAACAAGCCCCAGCAGGTGCTTGAGAACATCGTTAAGGGTAAGCTTGGCAAGTTCTATGAGAACAACTGCCTTGTAGACCAGCTCTACGTTAAGGACGACTCTATGACCGTAGGCAAGTACACCGAGAATACCGCAAAGGCTCTCGGCGGCTCTATCAAGATCACCGGCTACGTTCGCTTCGACAAGGGCGAGGGTATCCAGAAGAGAGAAGAGGACTACGCGGCAGAGATCGCGAAGATGGTTAAGGGCTAATCCGAAACCGAACCTCGGCTATAACCGAATAGATTATGGAGGCGCTGTGTCAACTCACAGCGCCTCTGCTTTTACGCTCAAAAAGCGGTCGGTTTTCGATAAAACCGACCGCTTTCTCTTTTATAATTGTTCTTCTTGTTTTCCGTAAACAAGAGGGGTTTTGTAAAACTCCTCATACACCTTTACCCACGCAACGTAGTTTTCGTTTTTCATCTTCTCCTTAGCCTCGGCGTGCGAGAGAGTTTTGTCCGGATATATCGGAGGAAGAATGTGCACCGTGTATTCCTGCACGAAAAATCCGTCAGGGTCTATAACCTCGCTATCTTCCATAGTAATGAAAATCGGCACCACGGGTGCGTTATTTCTCACCGACAGCGTAAACGCACCGTCCTGCAATGGCTTCGGCTTTCGGTAATTGTACCACATGCTTTGCTCGGGGTAAATCAGTATCGTTTCGCCTCGCCCAAGTAAAACGTTTACGGCTTTTAAAAACTTTTTCATCGTCGCCATCACGCTTGAGAGGGGCAGGGTGTTGCAGTGGCGCATAAAAAGACCAAACGGCTTCGGCGGATTTGTGTAGTTTCCCTCACGGATTATCTTGTAGAGGCGCTTTCCCTTCATAGCGTCCCTAAGTGCAACCCACACCGCATAATTGTCGCATACGCTGAAGTGATTGCAGGTAACTATTTTTCCGCCCTCGACCGCCTCAAAATTCTCTATTCCGCGCACCTCTTTGATGATAAGCTGTCTGTTTTTTATCATTTTATCAAAAAAGCGAGCCCCCAGCTTGTTTGCTATCCATCTCTTGATTTTAGAGGGGAGCTTTTTGCACAGATAGTCAACCTTCTCGGGTGCGAGCGGATAGGTCTCGGGGTCTTCCTCTGCATCTACCTGCCAGAGTTCTTTTTCTTCCAGCTCTGCTATGCGTTCTATCAGCTTTAATTTATGCTCTGATTTTTCCATACCTTATAACTCTCCCGATAGCTTTCCCGAAAAAGTGTTACCGGATGCCACGACGGCTAATGCGTGTTCGAGTATTTCGCCTGCCACCGCCTCTTTCTTTCTCTTTTGTTCTTCGGAGAAGTTCGTCTTACGCATAATTATTTCGTCATAAAACGGCGAGCGCTTCGCATAATCCCAGAAGCATTCTCCGTCTATTACGTCGTCGTATTCCCAGGGCTTCTTGTAGAGCGCAAAATGCACGATGTTCTTCTCGCCCTCGGACGGAGTAGGCAGGGGCACCTTGTTCCAGCCGTTAGGTAGAAAGAGAATTTTACCTCGGCACAGATAATTGAGATACGCCTGATCGGGGTCAAGCAGATCGAAGTCGTATTCGCCGAGAAGGTGTGTGAATTTCTCCTCGATTCCGTTTCTTCTGAATTCTCCAAGATTTATAACAAGCACGCCCGAGCTGATATAATTTTCCGGCTCTACACCTATCGCGTTTTTGGTGTAGTTCTTAAACTCCTCTGTAATTTTTACGTATTGGTCCGGCACAGCCGCAAGAATATTATCTCCAAGCTCGGTTTCGTAGAGCTTCGATATGTCGCCGAGCACTACAATATCCGCATCGAGATATAAGACCTTGTCGTATTCCGGAAAAAGCGAGGCAATAAAAAGTCGGTAGTATGCAGCTATTGAAAAATGATATACGTTTTTAAAGCGCGATATTATATTCCCGAGCTGCTTTGAAATATCTATAAAATCAATCTTAAAACCCGTCTTTTCACGCTTTTTGACCTTGTTGACGTTATCGGCTTTAAGCCCTGTATTCAGAACGATGATTCTGTACTCGTACTCATTCGAGGCGTTTTCCATCAAAGAGGAAATTGCAATATCAAGGTACGGAATATAGTTATCGTCGGTTGAAAAGAAAATCGGAATCTCTTTTTTCATAGTTGTCCTGCTCCTTTGGTTTTACTTGCTGCACCTTTATTATACACGATAATCAAAAAGAGTCAATCTACATCATTCGTAGTGCTCTCTACTAAAAAAAATAGGAGGTAGAATCTCCGTAGAGCCGACTCTACTGTCGGTAGAGAAGGAAACAAGTTCGCTTTCAAGATACATCTTGTCGCGCTATATACCATATCCGAACTATTGCTCTTGTCAATAGTTTTTTTGGAAAAAAACGAGAAAAAAAGTCTCCTATAACCGTTTTGCGGCACCGAAGATTTTTTTGTAATTAAAAGTTTACATTGTTTTGCGTTAATACGAAAAGCTTAAATGAAGAATTTTGGGGCGCTTAGGGAAGGGGGAAATGATAAAAGCAGAAATGTCACAAAAAGGCGCTTTTCATATAATGATTATAGCGGTATATATCATAAAGACCGCAAATAAGAAAAAGGACTGATGAAATGGAGAAAAGAGAAAACGGAACTCCCCGTATGGGCGGCGGCGCGCCTGGCCGGGAGAGCGCACCGAGAATGCCTGACAACGGAGTAACTCGCAACCATACCTGCGGAGGCGACGGAAGCTGTCTTGACGACGCACTTCTCGCTTACGTCTATGCACCTACTCAGAAATTCCGTATGCTTTATTCTGCGCATGACGCATTAGCTCACGGAACTCTTTTTGAGGAGCTTTATAAGCCTAAGGGGGTGTACGGTAATGAATAATAGCAGAAATGTAAACAATACTTCGCTTCTCGAGGAAATAAGGCAGCTTTCCTTCGTGAAAACGGAGCTTGAGCTTTACCTCGATATGCACCCTGAATGCGAGGTCGCACTCGATTATTATACGAAAACCGTAAACGCTCTTGACTCTCTTATCGAGCAGTACGAGGGCTCGACTGCACCCCTTACCGCCTCGGGCGGAGTAGGCGAGAACGGCTGGCGCTGGGTAAAAGGCCCTTGGCCCTGGCAGATGAGCGACGGCGGCTCTAGTTGCAAATGGAGGAGCGAGTGATATGTGGATTTACGAAAAAAAGCTTCAGTACCCTGTAAAGATAGCTAACCCCAACGCAAAGCTTGCAGGGCTCATTATTACTGCACTCGGCGGTCCCGACGGTGAGCTCGGAGCATCAATGCGTTATCTCAACCAGAGATATACTATGCCCGACGGCAGAGTAATAGGAATCCTGACGGATGTTGGCTCGGAGGAGCTTGGCCATATGGAGATGGTTGCATCGATA
>JAZOMD010000160.1:0-16212 GCA_045653745.1 Eubacteriales bacterium
ATTACATATACTCGCACTCAGCGGTATGCACCTTGCGATAATAGTCCTCGCGGTAAGCAAGCTTTTAAAGCTTCTGCATCTGCCGTACAAGGCGCGGCTCCTTCTTTCGCTTGCATTCGGAGTAGCGTACACCTTTTTCGTAGGTTGTCCGATAACGGCTCTGAGAGCTTTACTTATGCTCGCAGTCGCTACTATCCTGCGCCTATTCTCACGTGCTACCGATGCACCGACGGGTATAGCTATTGCCCTTTTCGTTATAATAGCCGCAACACCCTACGCGATATACGACAGCTCACTGTGGTTATCAGTGCTTGCAACCGCCGGTGTTATAGGTGCAGGCGGTCTTCTGCGTACCGAAAAGCGAGATGGCGAGAGTGACGGTGTTGCAGGGCGTATAAAATTCGCATTTTTGCCCACGGTATTTGCTTTAAGTCTGATTTCCCTGCTATCCATCGAGCTCTTTGACTCGGTTTCCGTAGCCTCACCTATTTCAACGCTTGCGGTAAGCCTTCCCGTTGAAATACTTATCTATCTTTCCCTGATTATGACCGTTATCGGAAACGTCATACCGATAAGCGCGGTTGTCAAGCCTCTTTGCTCGCTTATAACGTATACCGTAGGCGCTTTTTCCGAAATTGAATGGATATTCCTCAGTACCGCAAAGCCGATATTTACAATATTATCCGTTATTCTTTTCACATCGGCAGTACTCTTCTTTGTCCTGAAAATAAAGAGAAAAAGGCTTTTCCTCGGAATACACCTTGCTTTGTTCGCATCATTCTTCGCCGTCGCTACCGTCAGCTCCGTATCAGACTTAAACAGAGATACGGTATCGGTATCCGCTTACGACGGAAGAGATTTTATCCTTGCAAGCAATGACGGAGAAACCGTTCTCCTTAGCTGCGCAAGATATTCCACGAGCACCGGCTACGCCGCGGCAGACTTCCTTGCATATGCACGCAAGCTGCACATAGACAAATACTGCATAGGCTACTACTCAATGAACGTCCCCCGTGAGATATCTGCTCTACTCTCCGACATAAAGGTTGACGAGGTTCTTCTTCCCACCCCACGAAACGACGACGAAAGATATATAGCGAACCGCGTTGCCGATATTCTCAAGTCTCACAAAACCGATTTCCGCTACTGCTCCGAAGACTCGCCCGTAAGAATAGACGGTGCGGCGATACATCTTCTCCACTCGCGAGAGTACGGTACCGGCTCGGCGCTTTCTGCTTTTGCACTGGAGTATAAAGATAAAAAGCTCCTTTACCTTTCAGGCGGCGCTCTCACTCATAACGACACAGAGCATCTTTTCAAAATTGCAAAGTACAGCGACGCGCTGATTTTCGGCTCAGGCGGCAGTGCATATAACAAGGAGATTTTATTCGAAGAAGAACTCCCATCTCTCTCGAGCATTGTGATTTCGAGCAAAAATCTCGAAATCACCGAGAAATGTATGTTGTACTATAAAAACAACGGGTGCGAAATAGATTCACACCCGTCATATAAGGAAATATTCAATTAAATCTTACACGTTGAAAAGGAACTCGACAACGTCGCCGTCCTTCATAACGTATTCCTTGCCCTCACTTCTGAGAAGGCCGCGCTCCTTGACCTTATTTCTGTCTCCCTCGCGCACGAGGTCATCAAAGGCAACGACCTCTGCACGGATAAATCCGCGCTCAAAATCGGTATGTATCTTTCCTGCGGCACCCGGCGCCTTAGTTCCGCGCTTGATTGTCCACGCGCGCACCTCTTTCGGTCCTGCCGTAAGGAAGCTGATAAGACCGAGAAGCGAATATCCCGACTTAATAAGCTTATCAAGACCCGACTCCTCTATACCGAGGTCTGCAAGGAAACTCATCTTCTCCTCGCCGTCAAGCTCTGCAAGCTCCGCCTCTATCTGTGCGGAAACTGCAATAATTTCACTACCCTCAGAGGCTGCAAGCGCCGCAAGGCTCTTGTAGCCTTCGTTATTTTCATAATCGCCCGCTACCTCGTCCTCAGCAACGTTTGCAACGTATATAATGGGCTTGAGAGTAAGAAGACGGGATTCCTCAACGTAGGAGAGCTCCTCCTCGTCAAGACCGAGCGTTCTTGCACTCTTTCCTTCTTCGAGCACCGCCTTAACCTTTTCAAGCACCGCAAGCTTAGGAAGAAGGGTCTTGTCTCCTCTTGCCGCCTTTACGGTTCTGTCTATTGCGCGCTCCACTATCTCAAGGTCGGACAAAATAAGCTCGAGATTTATCGTCTCAACGTCACGCAAGGGGTCAATGCTTCCCTCGACGTGGATAATATCGTTATTCTCAAAGCATCTGACAACGTGAACGACCGCGTCCACCTCACGTATGTTTGCAAGGAACTTATTTCCAAGTCCCTCACCCTTTGATGCTCCCTTTACAAGACCTGCAATATCTACGAATTCTATTATAGCAGGCGTATATTTCTCGGGCTTGTACATCTCTGCGAGCTTATCGAGGCGCTTATCAGGCACCGCAACCACGCCCACGTTGGGGTCGATAGTGCAGAAGGGATAGTTAGCAGACTCCGCGCCTGCATTTGTAAGCGCATTAAAAAGAGTGCTCTTTCCGACGTTCGGAAGTCCGACGATACCAAGTTTCATTTTATATATTTCTCCTTCGTTTTTTTCGGTAAATTTTCAAAGGTCCGGCGGCAGAGTACGCGCACCGTTTTTAGAACATTTAATCACAATTAAATATTATATCATATTACTTTATTTTTTTCAATACGTAAGGAGAAATTATTCTTTATTGAAAACGAATTATTTTTCACCAAAAAAAGCTGCCGCTTTACTGCGGCAGCCCGGGATTTAATCCTCTTTTGAAAAATTTTCCTTGCCTACGGCACAGAGAGGGCACTCAAAGTCCTCGGGAAGGTCCTCGAACTTCGTTCCGGGAGCGATTCCCTTCTCGGGAAGCCCCTCCTCCTCATCATAAACCCAGCCGCAAACGTCGCATACGTATTTCATAATATAATCTCCTTTTTAATTTTTTAAAATTTGGTCGGAATAGCCCCGACTTATTTGTGGCTTTATTATACTACTTCTATACATTTCCATCAGTGACTTAGTCACAAATTTTTATAACATATCCCATTTCTTCACCGTCCGTCAATTAAAAATACATCAAATTAATAAAATTGAGCCTCTGTGGATATATTTTCTTTAAATCCTATTGACATTTTTCTTTTTTTGTTGTATAATCTAATTGTTAACTTGTTTGGTTTTTTAACAAAGTTAACAATTCAAGCTTAAAGGAAGGTAATATTATGATGGACACAAAGCTTCTCATCGTGGATGACGACCCCAATATATGCGATATGCTCAAGCTCTATTTTGAAAACGAGGGCTACAAGGTTAAGACTGCAAGCGACGGTATGGAAGGCCTCAGCTTCTTCAAGATTTTTGAGCCCGACCTCGTGCTTCTCGATATAATGATGCCGAAGAAGGACGGCTGGCAGGTATGCCGCGAGATACGCGAGATTTCCCCGAAGCCCGTTATTATGATTACGGCAAAGGGAGAGGTCTTCGACAAGGTGCTCGGCCTTGAGCTCGGAGCCGACGACTTTATCGTCAAGCCCTTTGATATGAAGGAGCTTTCCGCGAGAATAAAGGCGGTGCTTCGCCGTTATAATGCACATTCCAAAACAAATGACGACGAGGTCGTTAAGTTCGAAAATATCGAAATCAGCCTTCAGAAATACGAGCTTAAGCTCTCCGGCAAGGCAATCGACATTCCCCCGAAGGAGCTCGAGCTTCTCTACTTCCTCGCCTCCAACTGCAACAGAGTTTTCACAAGAGACCAGCTTCTTGATAAGGTCTGGGGCTTTGATTACCTCGGCGACTCGAGAACGGTAGACGTGCACGTTAAACGCCTTCGCGAAAAGCGCGAGGGAGTATCCGATAAGTGGATTCTCAAGACTGTTTGGGGCGTAGGCTACAAATTCGAGACCCTTATGTAATCCAAGGTTTACATTTAGCAAAAAAAGACGGAGACTTTTCATCTCCGTCTTTACGTTTTATTATGGATTAAAAATTGAAAGTAAGCTGTCCGAGGGGCGAACCCGAGGAAGGAATAGCCAGCTTTTTACATTTCATAGCATCCTGTCCGATTTCTTCGAGCCTATCGGTGACAAGGTCGATTTTCACCTTTTTCGGAAGCTTCATAATTTGTACACCGGCTGCGGTTCTTGTCGACTTGTCGGGAACAAGAGAGCTCTTTATGAGCATACCTCGCTCGGCATCGCTTCTTATGAAGATATTGACGGGCTTATCTCCCTCGTAGATTGCACCTGCGAGAGGCGACTCGGAATTGAAGGCTCCCGATATCTTTTTCCTACGGGTTTTCGCCTCGTATGCCGAAAGCGAAATTCGAACGCCCTTACCGTTCTCGAAGATATAGACCATATGGTGATTCGGATTAAGCTCGTATATCATCTTACAGGACACGACGTGCTCATTGTCTTCCATTCCGAGCTTGGCAGGAACGTATTCACCCATCTGGCTCGCCTTGGTAAGCTCGAAATCATCAACACGCGCGCGATAAATCTGCCCCTTATCCGTAAAGAACAGAACGTCACCGCGGTTGTCGGTATCCTCGGTATATACGACGTAGTCGCCCTCCTTGAGCTTCTGCTCGTCGGCAGAGCGCGCCGCCTGCATAGAAAGCTTCTTGAAGTATCCGCCTCTGGTAAGGATAAGTCGGCAATTATAATTTTCAAAGAAGATGTCCTTTGTGGGAGTCTTTACGTCTTCCTTTTCTACAATCTCCGTCTTTCTCGGCTTACCGTGCTTTTTCTTTATCTCCTGCAGAGATGCAATAAGCTTTGCCTTGAATTTAAGGTCGTCGCGCAGAGTTTCCTTGATTTCTTCAATCTCAGCCTCGAGGCTCTTTATCTCCTCTACCCTGTTGATTATGTACTGACGGTTGAGGTTACGAAGCTTTACCTCTGCAATAAACTCTGCCTGTCTTTCGGTGAGTCCGAACGCCTCGCGAAGGTTGGGTACTACGTCCTCCTCCTTCTCGGTGTTACGGATTATTTTGATAGCCTTGTCAATGTCAAAGAGGATTTTTGCAAGACCGCGAAGAAGCTCGAGCTTTTCTTCCTTCTTGCCAAGCTCGAAATTAAGCTCGCGTTTAACGCAGCCTGTACGGAATCTTATCCACTCAAGCAGAATATCCTTGACACCAAGCTGTCTCGGCGTTCCTTCTACGAGAATGTTGAAATTACAGTCAAAGCTGTTTTCAAGCTCGGTTGAGGCAAAAAGCTTCTGCATAACGAGCTCGGGGTCTGCGTCCTTCTTGAGGTCGAAGGTGAGCTTGAAGCCGTTAAGGTCTATCGCGTCTCGGACGTCGGCAACCTCACGCAGTTTTCCCGTTCTTATCATATCGGTTGCCTTCTTGATGATGGACTCAATGCAAGAGGAATACGGGATTTCGAGAACGTCTATGCAATTATTTTTACTTACGAATTCGTACCTTGCGCGCATTTTAAAGCTGCCCGAGCCCGTTTCGTAAATTTTCTTCATCTGTTCTCTGTCGTATATTATCTTTGCGCCGCCCGGAAAAGCGGGAGCCTTGATAATATCGAGAAGGCGGTCTACTGTGGTGTTCGGATTCTTTATAAGCGCTACCGTACCGTCGCATATCTCCGCAAGATTAAACGAGCAGATGGAGCACGCCATACCTACTGCAATACCGAGGTTAGGCGAAACGAGTATGTTGGGGAAAGCCGTCGGTAATAGCGTCGGCTCTGTCATAGTATTATCGTAGTTAGGCACGAAGTCTACCGCATTCTTATCTATACCCGAAAAAATCTCCTGACAGAACGGGTCGAGCTTTGCTTCCGTATAACGGGGTGCGGCATACGCCATATCCCTTGAATACTGCTTGCCGAACGAGCCCTTCGAATCTATAAAGGGGTGAAGGAGCGACTCGTTTCCTCTCGTAAGACGCACCATCGTCTCGTATATAGACGCATCGCCGTGAGGGTTAAGACGCATTGTCTGACCTACGATATTTGCGCTCTTTGTCTTCTGTCCGCGCATAAGCCCCATAGTATACATAGTGTAAAGAAGCTTTCTGTGCGAGGGCTTGAAGCCGTCTATCTCGGGAATAGCTCTCGAGACTATAACGCTCATCGCGTAGGGCATATAATTCTTTTCAAGAGTTTCCGTTATAGGCTGCAGAGTAGGAAGCGCCTCGTTTTCCAAGGGATTCTCATTAACCGTCTTTTTCTTAGCCATTACTGTCCTCACCTGTCTTAATTATTCTGTGCGCTGCGGCGCGTATCATTCTGTTATAAAGAGCAAGCCCTATTCCGCTTTTCTCGGGAAGGGGCGCAAAAATGACGTCGTAATCCTGCTTATCAAGCTCTCTTAAAAGATAGAAAAGCTTGTGCGCCTGAGCACTCTCGTCCTTTTTTTCTCCAAAGGAGAAAACATCAGCGCAAAAAAGAGTCTCTCTGTAAAAATCCTCGTCCTCACTATACGCGATAAGGGCGATTTTTTTATATTCCGTACCGTTCACATATCGTGCAGAGCGCTCTCTGTCTCCATCAAGAAGCAAAACGGGAGCTTTCGGCGCGTAGTGGCGGTACTTCATACCCCGAGACAACGGGCGCTCGCCCTCTTTAAGTGCTGCCGTAACCGACGGTGCTATGCTGACGGGAGCAACGAGAGAAAGCTCCTCGGGAGTAATTTTTCCGGGGCGCAAAAGCGTAAGCGTGCCGTCGTCTTCTATTTTAACAATGGTAGATTCAAGGCCAAAATCGCAATCTCCACCGTCAATTATCATATCTGCCCTACCGTCCATATCGTCGATAACGTGAG
This sequence comes from Eubacteriales bacterium, assembly GCA_045653745.1. Classification (GTDB taxonomy): domain Bacteria; phylum Bacillota; class Clostridia; order Oscillospirales; family CAG-272; genus UBA1740. Next base: position 6,854 of record JAZOMD010000160.1, read on the forward strand.
AGGGCGACGTCGGAGACGGCGAGCCGGAAAGATTTGCCGAAGGTGCGGCGATAGGAACCCCTGCAAGAGCGATAAGCCTTCTCGCTATGGGGTTTTCAGGACACCTGACGGCAACCGTAGGGAGCGAGGCTCTCGTCTTCTCGGGAACGCACTCTCTCGCGCGCATAACGACGGTGAGAGGTCCCGGCATAAAGAGCTCTGCAATTCTGTCGTACAGAGCGTTTGTATAGGTGTATTTTTCCGCCTCGGCAGGCTCTGATATATGGATTATCAAAGGGTTATCCGAGGGTCTTCCCTTCGCCCTGTATATTTTATCTGCCGCCTCGCTCGAAAGAGCGTCGGCTCCGAGACCGTACACGGTCTCGGTTGGAAAAACAACAAGTCCTCCGCTCTTAATGATTTTTGCCGCGCAAACAAGCTCTGCCTCGGAAGATTCAATCGAAAGCGGATTGATTTTTACTATTTTAGTTTTCATTTTCCGCACCCTTAAGCCTTTCGGCGGTATCTGCTGCAATAAGCTCGTCCACAATGACGTCTATATCGCCGTTAAGAAAGGCGTCAAAGGAATACACGGTTTTGTTTATCCTGTGGTCGGTAATGCGCGACTGAGGATAGTTATAGGTCCTTATCTTCTCGCTTCTGTCACCGCTGCCGACCTGGCTCTTACGCTCGGAGGCTATCTTCTCCTCCATCTCGCGCACCTTCATATCGTAGAGCTTTGTATAAAGTATCTTGAATGCACGCTCCTTGTTCTGAAGCTGGCTACGCTCCTGGTCGCACTCGATGACAAGCCCCGAGGGCTTATGCGTAAGTCTTACGGCGGATTCGGTCTTGTTGATATGCTGACCGCCAGCACCGCTCGACTTGCAGGACTCAATTTTTACGTCTGCAGGGTTTACCTCGACCTCAACCTCGTCAGCCTCGGCAAGCACCGCTACGGTAACGGTAGACGTCTGTATTCTTCCGTTAGACTCGGTTACGGGAATTCTCTGCACGCGATGAACTCCGCTCTCGAATTTGAATCGGGAAAACGCACCGTCGCCGATTACGTTAAAGGTTATTTCCTTTATTCCGCCAAGCTCGGTTTCGTTTTTGCTTACAACCTCCACCTTAAAGCGTCTTTTATCGGCATACATACAGTACATACGGTAAATATCCGCGCCGAAAAGGGCAGCCTCCTCGCCACCCGCGCCCTGTCTTATTTCTATTATTACGTTACGCGAGTCGCGCACGTCTCGCGGCATAAGAAGAACCTTAAGCTCCTCTGTAAGCTGCTCACAAATTCTGCGCTCGCTTTTATATTCCTCCTCCGCAAGCTCTCGTAGCTCTGCCTCAAGGCTCGAGTCACGCATCATCTCGTCAGATTCCGTCGCTCTTTTCATCGACTCCTTCAGCTCGCGGTACTTCTCTATTACGGGCTCGAGGGATTTGTACTCCCTTATAAGCGCTGAATATTCCTTATTATCCGAAACGACCTCGGGGAGAGTGTGCCTCTGCTCAATCTCCCTGTATCTGTCTTCTGCTCTGTCTAGTTTTTTAAATATCATAACAACCTCGAAAAATACTTACTTAAAAGATATTTTTCGATAGTGCTACTTAACGAATGCCGAGAATGCCTCGTTGGTTGAGTAGACGTCTGCCTTGGATACGACCTCGTAGGGTGCGTGCATAGATATAACGGGAACGCCTATATCAACGGTCCCGATATTGTGGTTTGCTATATACATTGCCACAGTACCGCCTCCGCCTGCATCGGTTTTTCCGAGCTCTGCCGTCTGCCATACAACACCGTTCTCGTTAAGAAGGCGGCGAATGTAGCCCACGAACTCCGCAGAAGCGTCACTCGTCGAGGACTTTCCACGCGAGCCGGTATATTTGCTCAAAGAGGTGCCACAGGAAATCATTGCACTGTTGCGCTTCTCATAAACGTCGGGGAAATTGGGGTCATAGCAGGCTGTAACGTCTGCGCTGAGGCACTTGCTGTGAGCTCTGACTACCGAGTAACGCTTTCCGAGAGCGAGGCAAATCTCTGCCATCACGTCGGTAAATACGTCCGAGCACATACCCGAAACGCCGACCGAGCCTATTTCCTCTTTATCCGCAAGCACGACCATAACGGTCTTATCGCTTTCCTCGTTGTCAAGGAGCGCGGTAAGCGCAGGATAAGAGCAAACCCTGTCGTCGTGTCCGTAAGCTGCCATCAGCGCTCTGTCAAAGCCGATATCACGCGCCTTGTACGCAGGCACGAGCATAAGCTCTGCCGAAAGGAAATCCTCCTCGGTTACACCATACTTTTCGTTGAGTATGGAAAGAGCTGTAAGCTTTATCTTATCCGAAATCTCTTTATCGTCGTAAGGAAGTCCGCCTATGAGGATATTGAGAGACTCTGCAGGGATGGCACGACCGAGAGGCTCCTCCGCCTGCTTATACGCAAGATGAGGAAGAAGGTCGTTTATATAAAATACGGGGTCGGAATCGTCCTCGCCTATCACTACGTCAACGCACTCTCCGTCCGCCTTAACCATTACGCCGTGAAGCGCAAGAGGGATTGCCGTCCACTGGTACTTTTTGACACCGCCGTAGTAATGGGTCTTCAAAAATGCCATTCCCGAATCCTCGTACATCGGCACCTGCTTAAGGTCGAGTCTCGGAGAATCTATATGCGCGGCGAGCATTCTTATTCCCTCGCGCTCTATATCGGCACTTCCAACCTTGAAAAGCACGAGAGCCTTGCCGTGCTGATTGAGATATTTTTTATCTCCAACACAAATGGGGTCGCCAAGCTTATACTCGGTATATCCCTTCGCCTCTGCAAGCGCAATAGATACTTTAACCGCCTCGCGCTCGCTCTTTGCCGCATCAGGAAAACTGCGATATCCTTCAGGGTAATCGTAAATAGCCTTCACCTTCTCGGGCGAGGCGGTTTCGAATACGTTTTTCTTTTTGTAGGAAAGCTTGTCATACATTTCCTGTCCTACGGTTTTTTCACTCATAGCATTAACCTCTTATATCAATTATTTTTTTAGCAATAGTATCAACGCTCTTCGAAAGAGCTTCAAAATCGCTGTTGTTCTCCAGCGTATAAGTACATCTTCGGGAAAGCTCCTCGCTAGGTATCTGCGCGGCAATTCTCCGCTCTGCCGCCTCGGGAGTAATCCCGTCACGCGCTATTATTCGGGATATGCGTATATCAGGCTTCGCAATAACGCAAACTGTAATATCGCACTCTCTGTCAAAGCCCGACTCGAAAAGTAGCGGTGCGTCAACTATCGCGGCAGGATACCCCTGCGCACGAAAGGCTGTGAGCCGTCTTCTCGTCTCGTCAAGTATATGCCTGTGTGCAATAGCGTTAAGACGAGCTCGGCGAAGCTCCCTTCCCTCGCCCGAAAAAACGAGGTCGGCAAGCCGAACCCTGTCAAGAGAGCCGCTTGAAGATATAATCTCCTCACCGAACTCACGCGCAAGCTCAATAAGGCAGAGGCTGCTGCCATCTGTCAGTTCTCGGTAAACCGCATCGGTGTCAACCACCGCAAAGCCGCGCTTGGCAAAAAGCTCGGAAACCGCACCCTTACCGCTTCCGCTGCCGCCTGCAAGACCAACCACGAGCATGTCGCATTCCCCCTACTTATATTTTGTGCGCAATATTTATTAATTTATATTATACACTAAAATCAAAGCGGTTGTCAAGTTGTATAATGTCAGAAATCTAAAAAAAGAATATTTATGGTAATAAAACGCAAAAAGGACGGTCAGACCATGCAAGAAAATAAAGATTTTTATTCATTTGCCGCGGCAAACGGATACTGCGGATTCAAAAGCTATTTCAAAGAGGTTTTCGCTCCGGGCGAGCTTTCTCGCCTCTACGTACTTAAAGGCGGACCGGGCACGGGAAAAAGCAGTTTAATGAAAAGACTTCTTTCCACTTTGAAGGAAAAGGGCTATCAGGGCGAAGCCGTGCTCTGCTCATCAGATCCGGGCTCGCTCGACGGAATTATCGTTAAGAGTGCCGAAAGAAGCATAGCGGTAATAGACGGAACCGCACCGCACACGGTGGACCCCGTATTCCCCGGAGCAAGAGACGAGATAGTGAATCTCGGAGATAACTGGGAGAAAAGATTTCTGGTGGCACAGCATTCCGAGATAATAGACCTCTCAACTGCAAAGGCGCGCGCTTACAAGCAAGCCTATGCTTACCTTGAACTGGCAGGCTATACCGCTAAAATTCTCGAAGATTCCTTGCGTGAAAGATTCGATTTTCGGAAGGCTAAAAGGATTTGTGCCGAAATAATTCCCGAAAAGGAATACGATTCAAAAGCGAAGACGCGGCTTTTTTCCTGCTTTGGAAAATCGGGACTTATGCACCTTGGCACCCCGAATTCTATTGCCGAAAAAAGCTATACGGTAGAGGGCGAGGCAGCCGAGTTATTTCTTACGCTACTTGCAGACAGGGCAGCCTATCTTTCGTGCGGCGCGGTAATCTCCCCTTCTCCGCTTGACTCTCGCTTCAAGGACGCCCTCTATCTTGAAGACGGAAGCGCCTCCTACAAAACCTTCGGCGAGGGAGAAAAAATTGATACGGACGGTCTTTTAACTAAAAAATCGGATATGGCCGAGGAAAAGGCGCGTACAATACAGCAAGACGCACTGCACGAGGCACAGCGGTGGTTCAATATTGCCTCGGATCTGCACGCGCGGCTAGAGTCGATATATACCGCCTCTATGGATTTCACAAAATGGGCAGAGACCCACGGGAGAGTCCTCGAGGAAAGCGAAAATATTCTCTCTGGAAAGGAATAAATTTCCCGCTATTTATTGACTTATCGGCAGTTTTATGCTATCATATAAATAAAAATACTGCCCGTGCCGAGCACGGGCAGTTATAGGGTGAATTATTTGAGGCTCGAAACTATTGCCTCGGTGTCTCTTGCTATAACGAGCTCCTCGTTGGTAGGTATCATATAAACGAGTACCTTGGAGTCGTCTGCGGAAATCTTCACGGGGTCACCGGAATGACCAAAGGTGTTTCTCTCCTTGTCGAGCTTGATGCCGAGATATTCAAGGCCTGCAAGAGCATTCTCTCTGATGTAGGGAGCGTGCTCGCCGATACCTGCGGTGAATACAACGGCGTCAACGCCACCCATAGCCGCAGAGTAAGAGCCGATGAACTTCTTTATCTGGTAGCAGAGCATATCGTATGCGAGCTTTGCACGCTCGTTGCCCTCGCTCATTGCACGCTCAATGTCACGCGAATCGGAGCTTACACCGCTTATACCGATAAATCCGCACTTCTTATTCATATAGTTGTCCATCTCAGCGGGAGTGTAACCCTTCTTATCCATTACGAAAGGAACGATTGCAGGGTCGATAGCACCGCATCTGGTGCCCATAAGGATACCGTCAAGGGGAGTGAAGCCCATCGAGGTGTCGCAGCACTTACCGTCCTTAACTGCGCTGATGGACGAGCCGTTACCTATATGGCAGGTTACAATCTTAGTTCCCTCTGCCTTGCCGCCCATAAGCTTTATCATCTCACCGCTTACGAATCTGTGCGAGGTACCGTGAGCGCCGTAGCGGCGAACGCCGTAATCCTCGTAAAGGTCGTAGGATACACCGTACATATAAGCTTCCTTGGGCATCGTCTGATGGAATGCGGTATCAAATACGAGAACCTCGGGAGTGTTGGGCATTGCAGCCTTGCAGCCCTTAATACCCATTATGTGGGGAGGCGTATGGAGAGGCGCGTAAGCTACGCACTTGGAAAGAACGTCCATAACCTCGTCGGTTACGAGAACGGATTCGGTAAAGAAGGGACCGCCGTGGACTACTCTGTGACCGATAGCTTCGATTTCGTCAACCGACTTGATGCAGCCAACCTCGGCAGAGAGCATCGTATCAACGACGAGCTTCATTGCCGCTGCGTGATCGGGAAGCGCGGTTTCCTTTATGTACTCGTCCTTTCCCTTCGTTCTGTGAATGATTCTCGAGCCGTCGATGCCTATTCTCTCGCAGTTACCCTTTGCAAGAACTGCCGAGCTGTCGGTATCGAAAAGCTGATACTTGAGCGAGCTGGAGCCCGCATTTACAACTAATACCTTCATTGTAAAATCTCCTCATAAAATATTTTTGACAGAGATATTATACACCCTTTTTTCAAAATTATCAACACAAATTTTACTTTTTCTCAAACTTTTTTTAAAGGAAACGGATAAAATATGAAAATTGCCGCTATTATCGCAGAATATAATCCGTTTCACAACGGACATCAATACCAGATAGACAGACTTCGCGACGTACTTGGCGAGGATACTGCGGTTATCGCGGTTATGAGCGGCAACTATACGCAGCGCGGAGAAATAGCGATAGCAGACAAATCGGTAAGAGCGCGCGCGGCGGTAGACTGCGGAGTAAATCTCGTGCTTGAGCTCCCCTTCCCTTTTTCGATGGCAAGCGCCGAGTTTTTTGCGGCAGCAGGAGTTCATATAGTAAATTCGCTCGGCGTTGTCGATTATCTCGTTTTCGGCTGCGAGGAGTCCTGCCCCGAGGTTCTCGAAAAAACGGCACGCTTCATTTCCACCCCCGAGTTTTCAGCGGAGATAGCACGCCTCGAGGCAACGTCTGAAAATCGCGGCGCAGGTTATCCTGCGCTCGTGGAAATGGCTTATTCATCGCTTTCAAGCGAGCCTCTCCCCAAGGGATTTTTCTCGCAAAACAACATCCTTGCACTCGAGTATCTCAAGGCGCTTGGCCGCCTCGGCTCTGCCGTAAAGCCGCTTCCCATAACCCGCCTCGGAGCACCGTATTCAAGCGAGGAATTGGTCCAAGGTGAGCTTCAGAGCGCAACGGCTATAAGGCGACTTATCGCAAAGAACGACGATACTGCCTACGATTATGTGCCGATAAATTCAAAATGCGCATTATTAGAGGCTAAATCAAGCGGAGAGATGCCCACCGACATCAGCACGCTTGACGCAGCTGTTATTTCACATTTCAGATTAAACCCCACCCCGAGCGAGCGTGAGCCACACGACGCAAAGGGCGGTTTATATAACCGTCTTTACGACAAGAGCCTTGAGACGGTAAGCATTACATCTTTGACGAAATCCGCAGAAACCAAGAAGTATACCAAAGCGAGAATCAGGCGCGCGGTGCTATATTCCTACCTCGGCGTTACCTCCTCCGAGCTTGGAAATCCTCCGTCGTATACCCAGGTGCTTGCTATGGATTCCATTGGCAGATCACTGCTTCGTCAGATCAAGAGGGCGGGCAAAATCACCGTACTCACAAAGCCTGCGGCGTACAAAAATTGCGATCCCTTGACGGTTAGCCAAATGGAGCTATCCGACAGGGCAGACGCGGTATTTGCCCTGACTCACGGCGGCGACCGCAGAGGCAACCTTTCGCTGACATTCACGCCTTATGTAAAAAAATAGCGTTTGGCGCGATATTTTTACGATGGCTGTTTTTGTCGAAGCTATTTACGCAAAGACAAAGTTATGCTATCATAGAAGCGAAGGACAACCTGCCGTCAATAAAACGAAAGGAGCACTCACTATGTTAAAAGCTGATGGCGTTGGAAACGACGAATTCCTTGAATACAAGGAAAGACCCCTCGTCCGTCACGGAGACGATATTTATTACGGAGATCTTTCCGATAAGTATTACGTCTATATGATGGTTATGGGCGACAAAAAGTCCCCTAAGAGCGGAGAAGATATTCCCGGTACCATTATGGTTCAGCTTCTCGAAAGCCAGACCAAGAAAATTGAGAAGCAAAAAATCACTAACGGACTCGCAGAAGCATTTGAATTTGCAGAGGCGTGGCTTCGTTATAACGACAAGGACTAAATTTAAAGTCTGAACGGGCGCGATGATGGACGTCGCGCAAGGAGGTAAAAAATGAATAACGAAAAAACAGGCGGTGCAGGGCGCGTTATCGCCTTTTTCATTATTGCCGCAGCACTTGCCCTGATACTCGGAGCTGCATCCGGAAGGGGCGCCGGGGCTACGACCGACGCCGACGATCCCCCCACAGAGGATACGAATAACCCTTCGGTAAACGGCGGCACCGCAGAGGACGATACTCCCGAGGAGCCCGAGCCAAGCTACCGCTATAACTACTTAACGGGACTGAAGGAAGGCGTAGATACTCCCGTATTTAAGCCAACGGCATACGTGATGAGCACCGATGCGGCGCTGTACGGTGTATCGCAAGCAGACGTTTTGGTTGAAATGCCGATAGAGGGCGGAAATACTCGCCTGTTGGCTATTTGCCCATACGGCACAAGAATGGGCAAGATCGGCGCGATAGCACCGACCAGAGGCTACATATCTACTCTTGCAGAGAGCTTCGGAGCAACGCTCGTATCCTACGGAACCGACGACACTAGAGTGTATCCCGGAGTTACCCCAAGCGAGCATCTCGATCTCGCGCTGCAATCCGGCTATCACTATACGGAATACACGAAATACGCCTATTCGAACGCCGACCTCATACACAGAGCGCTAGCAAACTCGGCTATGGCTATTACACCGCCAACCGCCTCTCTTCCGTACAACTTTCTTCCCGATGGTGAGAGCTTACAGTTATCATTAGCAAGCGCAAGAAAGTTGATTATTCCCTACTCGGCTTCAGATAAAACCGAGCTTTTTTATTCGGAGAGCGACGGCTCTTATACGATAGCCAAGGGCGGCTCTGCTCTTTACGATATGCTTGACGGCGGCACTCCAAGCTTTAAAAACGTTTTTATTCTATATGCCGACAGTGTCACGTACGAGACCTCAAGCAACGTATCCTTTATTATGGATACCTTCACCTCGGGAAGCGGCATTTACGCCACTGACGGCCGCGCCATGAACATACATTGGACGTGTAGCGAAACCGGCGAGATGTCTTTCTTTGCGGAAGACGGATCTCCCCTCAACGTAAACCGAGGAAAAACCTACGTTTCGTTTTTCAAGTCCTCTATTTCTACCGAGATACAAATAAATTGACAGACACTTTTATACTGCGAAAACAAAAATTATAAACAGAATAATATCTTGTAGCTTTAATATGCACCTTGGAAGCCGTGCGCTTCCGCGGTGCATATTTTTGATTTTACAGCAAATACTAACATCACAGCTACGAAGAACTATGCGCATAAAAGAGAGCGCCCCTCTCCTACAACGTTGACACGGTTCGACAGGTTTTGTGTGGCGATACATAGCGTGGCGAAAAGAATAAATATCCCCCCGTAGAACGGGGGGTATTTCATTTTCGGGTAAAACCCTACCCACTACTGGCGGCGCACAAGTGCGCTGCGTATTGGCCTGCCAGCCACGCATCTGTTACTTACTACCCATAAATGGGTCCCGTGGGT
>JAZOMD010000161.1:0-4509 GCA_045653745.1 Eubacteriales bacterium
GGGCTTTGACGGCTCTCTTAACGTTAAAATGAGAATTCCCGCTTGGTCTGCTTCTACCACCGTTAAGGTTGGCGAAAATGAATACACCCCCGAGTCGGGAAGCCTTTCCTTCACCGTAAGCGGTGCCTCCAAAATCGAGGCAGCCTTCACTCCCGAGGTAAAGGTCTCTGAGATATCCTCTCACCCCACCCTCGGTGACCTGCCCTGGCAGGAGCGCAGATGGATATCCGCGATAGATAACCCTCCGGACGAAAGCGCGTATATCGCCGCAAATCCCGAGCATTATATACGAGGAAGTGCGTCTATAATTCGCAAGGGCCCGCTTCTCCTATGTCGCTCGAAGCTTATCGGCAGTACCGAGGAGGAGATGTTCGGTGAAAGGAAGCTTACCCCCGATTACGTCTGCACCTCGTGCGAGAGAATATCTTCCCCCGAGGATATAAACCTCGCCTTCCGCCTCACCTTCCTGGACGGTGAGAAAACCCTCGAGTACACCGTTTCGGATTATTGCTCGGGCACGAATATCCTCACTAAGGATATGAGCCTTTTCTCGGTGTTCTTCTAATTTTAGTGAGAAAAAGCAAACTAAACATAACAAAAGCGACGGTTTTGCCGTCGCATTTTCTCTTGTTAACGTCCTGTAGACGAGAAGAATTGAAAAGAGGGCTTTGAGTTTAAGCCTTGCGGGGCTGCTTCTGCGTTTGTGCTTTAAAATAAGGAGTGAGAAAATTTTGAACGGTTATGATAGTTTATTTATATTTGCATGACACCACTCGTATATGATATAATAAAACTAGTTATTCGTGCAAGTCGCCCTCTGGGCGGCAGAATGGAGATTATTATGACGATACAACAGTGCAGATACGTGCTTGCAATTGACAAGGCAGGCTCGTTCACCGAAGCGGCGAAGCACCTTTTCGTGGCGCAATCCTCTCTTTCCGTAGGCGTCAAGGCTCTGGAGCAGGAGCTGAATATCAAGATTTTCGAGCGCTCGAGAGACGGTGTATATCTTACCGAGGACGGCTCAGAATTCGTCAAGTACGCAACGCAAATTACCGATAGCGAGGATTTTATCGCAATGAGATTTTGTAGCTCGGACGCGGTAGGTAAGCTTCATATCGCAACGCAGCACTACGATTTTATTGCGGATATTTTCGGCAGCTTTCTTCGCGATATAACCGCCGAGCGCTATCGCTTTTCTATTAAGGAAATAGAAACTCACAGCGTAATTCAAGAGGTTGTAAACGGAAGAAGCGACATCGGTGTTATCGCTCTCAGGGAGGGCGACTTCGATATTATGAAGCGTTATCTTGATAAAAACCGTATCTCGTTTACCCCGCTTTTGTCCGTGCCGCCTCACGTTTTTCTAAGGCGCTCGCACCCCTTAGCACAGCGCAGCTCGCTTGACATCATAGAGCTGCAGAATTACCCTTACGTCTCGTACGAGCAGGGCGAGCATAACAGCTCCTATTTTATGGAGGAGATGTTCGATTCCTTTAACGCACAGAAGCATATCGAGATAAGCGACAGAGCGACTCTTATGAACCTTCTTCTTATGACCGATGCGTACACGGTCGGAACGGGTATTATGCCTTCCGCGCTTAATAAGGGCGATATAGTCAGCATTCCCTTTTCCTGCAACGATTCCTACATCATAGGCTATATCCTGAACGATAGCAGAAAAACAACCGATATGACTACCCGGTTCATAGAAAAACTAATGACTTCCATACAAAATATTACGTCAGAAAAAGGAGTAAAAGAATGAAAGCGCTTGTTAAAAAGTTTCCGCAAAGAGGTTTGTGGTTCGAGGACGTCAGAGAGCCCGTAACGGGTCCTAACGACGTAAAGATTAAAATTCATAAAACCGCCATCTGCGGTACGGATTTGCACATTTATAACTGGGACGAATGGTCGCAGAAGACCATCGAGACCCCCCGTGTGATAGGACACGAATACGTCGGTGAGATAGTAGAGCTCGGCAGAAACGTAACGGGTTGGAAAATCGGTGATCTCGTTTCGGGAGAGGGACATATCGTATGCGGAAAATGCAGAAACTGCCTTGCCGGCAACGGTCACCTGTGTAAGAAAACCGTCGGCGTCGGTGTCAATCGCGACGGAGCGTTCGCGGAGTATCTTGTAATTCCCGAGGAAAACGTCCGCAGATGTGAGAGCGGCATTTCCGAGGATATGTACGCTATTTTTGACCCCTTCGGAAACGCCGTACATACCGCGCTTTCCTTTGATACGATAGGCGAGGACGTTTTGATTACCGGCGCCGGTCCTATCGGTATTATGGCAGGAGCAGTTTGTAAGTACGCAGGTGCAAGAAACGTCGTTATTACCGATATAAACGACGACCGCCTGACTCTTGCAAGGAAGCTCGGCCTTCGGCATACCGTAAATACCGCAAAGGAATCCTTAGAGCCCGTTATGGAGAAGCTTATGATTAAGGAGGGCTTTGACGTCGGTCTTGAAATGTCGGGAAGCGAGATAGCCTTCAACAGTATGATTGACCATATGATACACGGCGGAAGGATTGCACTTCTCGGTATTCTGAAAAGCGACGCGAAAATCGACTGGGGAAAGGTTATTTTCAACGGTCTCTACATCAAGGGCATTTACGGCAGACAGATGCACGAAACCTGGTATAAAATGTCTGCTATGCTTCAGGGCGGACTTGACATCAGTAATATCATCACACATAAAATGGACGTCAGAGATTACGAGGAGGGCTTTGCTGCGATGAATAGCGGTAAGGCAGGCAAGGTAATTCTCGATTGGACAAATCTTTAAGAGGAGTGGAAAATGAATAAAGAGGCATTGAATTATTTCGCCGAAATTTGCGAGGACATCGAAAAGCAGGGCTTAAAGAAGAACGAAAAGATTATTACCACAAGGCAGGGTGGAGTTGTTGGACTTTCCGACGGCAGAGAGGTTATCAATATGTGTGCCAACAACTATCTCGGACTTGCCGCCGACCCTCGGGTTATAGAGGCGGCGAAGGCTGCCTACGATACACACGGCTACGGCCTTTCTTCGGTGCGTTTTATTTGCGGAACGCAGGATATTCACAAAAAGCTCGAAAAGAAGCTCTCGGAGTTCCTCGGCACAGAGGACAGCATTCTTTATTCCTCTTGCTTTGACGCAAACGGCGGTCTTTTTGAAACCCTTCTCTCGGCAGAGGACGCCGTTATCAGCGACGAGCTCAACCACGCCAGCATTATTGACGGCGTGCGCCTTTGCAAGGCGACTCGCTATCGCTATAAGAATAACGATATGGCTGATTTGCGCGCAAAGCTCGAGGAAGCGAAGGACGCGCGAATTAAGCTGATTGCAACCGACGGCGTTTTTTCTATGGACGGAACGGTTGCGGATTTGAAAAGCATTTGCGACCTTGCTGACGAGTACGGCGCGCTTGTTATGGTTGACGACAGCCACGCAACGGGATTTATGGGAAAGAGCGGCAGAGGTACAGCCGAGCATTGTGGCGTGATGGGTCGCGTAGATATCATCACGGGCACGTTCGGAAAGGCTCTCGGCGGTGCATCGGGCGGCTTCACCTCGGGTAGAAAGGAAATTATCGCGCTCCTGCGTCAACGCTCAAGACCCTATCTTTTCTCCAACACTCTCGCTCCTGCGATTGCCGGTGGTACTATCAAGGTGCTTGAATTGATTGAAAACGATACGTCGCGCCGCGACAAGCTTTTTGCAAATACGGCGCTTTTTGCAAAGAAGATAAAGGAAATCGGACTCGACGTTACCGACGGTGGAACGCCGATACTTCCCGTTATGCTTTACGACGAGCATAAGGCTGTGGAAATGGCTCGCCGTATGATGGAAAAGGGCGTGTACGTGGTTGCCTTCTCCTATCCCGTCGTGCCCAAGGGCCGCGCGAGAATCAGAACGCAGATTTCCGCAGCTCTTGACGAGGCAGACGTACTTTACGCTGTGGAAGCCTTCAGACAGGTCAAGGAAGAGATGGGAATTTAACTTCAAAAATCTTTAAAAATTGAATCTTCCACTTGAAAAAACGCGCGATTTATGCTACAATGGGATAAAATAATTCGCGCGGCAGTCTATGGCGCAGAACGGAGACGGATATGGAAGAGAAAAAGACCTTTATGTGGGCGCATCTTTTGCACCTTGGAAGCAATATGTGGAACGAGGAAGGGAATACACGCGGCAGAGAGCATCGCTCGACGCCCTGTGCCTCAAGCGTTCTTCGCTTTGACCGCGAGCTCTGGGAGGCGCATACTGCCGAGCTTCGCGAGGCAGGCGTGAACACCTTGATTATCGACGTTGCCGAGGCGCTCGAATATAAATCGCACCCCGAGATTTCCGCCAAAGGAGCTCTGACTCACGAGGAAATGAAGGCAGAGGTCGAGAGGCTGAAGGCTATGGGCTTTGAGGTAATACCGAAGCTTAATTTCTCTGCCTCGCACGATGCATGGCTCGGCGAATATTCCCGTATGCTCTCTACCTCTATATACTATAAGGTGTGCCGCG
>JAZOMD010000162.1:0-7433 GCA_045653745.1 Eubacteriales bacterium
AAGAACGCTCTCCTCTCCTACAAGGGAGTCAAGGCGAGAAGCTCTTGGTCGAAGGAGACCTTCAAGTGTGGAAGGGTACACGTTGCAAAGATGGACGTAAAGGGCAAGGCGCTCTATCTCTATCTTGCGCTCGACCCTGCGTCGCTTGACGGAACGAAGTACAGATTCACGGTAGCTAAGGGCGATTGCCCGGTGCTACTGTAGATAAAGAGCGACAGAAAGAAGAAGCACGCCCTCGAGCTTATAGAGCAGCTTATGGCGGCGCTCGGACTTGCATTCGTCGAGGCGCAGAACCTGGATTACCATATGCCCTACGAGGACACCGAGGCGCTTATCGAGAAGGGGCTTATCAAGGTTATGCTCCCGAAGGGCGAGTCGCTTGACGAGAACGCGGTTGCCGTTAAGGCAGACCTCTCGGGACTCGAGGCAAAGCGCAAGGACGCAGGCGGAGAAGCCGAGGCAGAGGAAGATGCTGACGAGTCGGACGAGATAACCGAGGAGCTCAGCGAGGAGCCTGAGGCTGTTTCCAACGAGGACACCGAGCCCGTTTCCGTTGAGGAGCCCGAAACCGTTTCCGACGAGGAGCCCGAAACTGCTTTCGTTGAGGAGCCCGTGGCGATACCCGAGGAGGAAAAATTCGAGGAAGCCGTGCCTTCACGCTACTCGGAAGCGGATTATATTCCCGTAGACGAAGAGACTCTCGAGGAGGAGATTTCCGTAATCGAGGACGAAAAGCGCTTCGCGGAAAGAATAGACGATATGATTAAGCTTTCCATAGCAGGAAGAACTACCGTCAACTTCAGCGACTTCGGCTCGTCGCTCGTAACGAGAGGCAGAAAGAGGGCAGAGCTCGGCTTTGCATTCCTCGGCGCGGCAGGAGCTGACGAGGCTTTCATCGTTGCTCCTTATACCAGAGAGCAGTATCTCGCTATGCCGAGAAAGAAAAAGAAGAGCGTGCAGACGAGCATAAAGGCGCTTCTCAGATACGCCGCTACCGTTCGTCTTATAGAATCCTTAACCTCTCTCGGTACGGATAATGCAAGAATTCTCCAGAGAACCGAAAGGCTCACTAAGAGACTTGCCAAGGAAAGAAAGCTTTTACCCACCTCGAAGCCCTGGGCTGAGGCGGTAAGCAAGGTTACCAAATGATTTCAGATAGTAAGAAAAAGCGGCTCGCCTCCCTTGGGCGCGCGGCGAAGATAAGCTGGTGGTGCGTTATCGCCCTGCTTGCCGCACTTCTCGTGAGCATTCTCGGGGCGAAGATTTCGGGCAGGGTTCCGCGAGTATTCGGGTATTCGGTTATCAACATAATCAGCTCGAGTATGGAAGACGAGATACCGAAGGGCTCGTACATTCTTATCAAAAAAGCCGACCCAGAGGACGTCAAGGCTGACGACGTAATCTGCTTTTATTCCTCTGACCCGAGAATATACGGTATTCCGAATACACACAGGGTCGTCGAGGAGCCCATCGTTACCGAGGGCGGAGTGGAATTCGTAACCAAGGGGGACGCGAGCCCCGATAAGGACCCCGTCACCGCAAAGGGTGAAAACCTGATAGGCGTGTACGTGAGAAGACTTGACGGGGTGACGGCATTTTCAAATGCACTTGAGGGAAACACCCTCATAATCATAATAATCGTCTTGCAGATGGGTATTGCGGCGATGTTCGTCTATACCGCGATAATTGCAAGGGCAAAAACAGGCGAAAAAAAGGACGGGGACGAAAAATAAGCCCCGAACGGAAGGGAGTGCGCGGTGAAATACAAAAAAAGAGCTTCGGAAAGACAGCTGAAATTTAATATAACCAGGGCGTCGCTTCTTCTCGTGACGGTCTTCCTGTTCTTCTACCTCGTCGCGGTGATTGCGGGCTGTCAGGATTTCTTCGACGATTCTGCCGAGAATAACGCAACCCTCTGCTTTGAGGAGGACATAGACCGCGCGAACGCGCTTGTCGAGGAGCATTACGAGAACCTCTACGCGATAGTGGACAGACTCGAGTATGCAAAGAGCAAGAGCGAGGTTGAAGCGATAGTCGAGAGCTATATCGGCAGCGAGCAGTTCGGCGACCTTCGCTACTATTCTCAGGGTAAGTCCTACGCGGCAAACGGCGCGCTCGTCGCAGAGGAAATGAGCGGTAAGGAGTATATAGAGGCGCTTTCGTCCTCTAATTCCCAGGGCTCGACCCCCCTCTACTACGATAAATACACCGAGCTTGACTGCATAGCATTCTTCGTTCCCGTAAGGGGCTCGGTGTTCGTTGACGGTCTTCTGTCGGTAATCCCTGCAAGAAACGTTATAAACGTCGGCGAGGTTATAAACGAGAAGGCAAGCGCCGTTGCGATAATCGACCCGAGCGGAAAGTGCCTCTCAGACACCACCCGGGAGGGCTTTGGCGAGAGTGTCGGCAACAATTTCTATGAGTTCGTTGACAGGGTCGCAGGTAACAAAACCGACTCGCTGAGTATAGCCGAGGCGGCACTGAAAAAGGAGAGAGGCGCGTGCAGTATATCGACCCCCGGCGGCGATTACACTATCGCGATAGCTCCTCTTTCGGGCTTTGATAACAATCTTCTTCTCGTTTCTATGAGCGAGAGCGATGGACTTATAGCACCCGAGCTCGCTTATATCAGACACACTATAAACCTTCTCGTGATAGCGCTTGTCGCGCTCTTTGTCGGATTCGTGTTCGCCGCACTCTATCACAGAAAGACCAAGCTCGAGCTCGCGGTTGCAACTCTCGTTGACCAGAAGCTCGACTGTCCTAACGCAGAGAGCTTCAGACTCCGCGTAAAGGACCTTATCCTTCTGCGCCGCAGAAGATATTCGGTTGTTTCGCTTTCCATAAGAAACTTTATCTTCATTAACGAGCAGCTCGGCGAGAGCGGCGTTACCGAGGTGCTGCACGCATTCTCGAGCGTTATTGCCACTCTTTCAAACAAAGAGGAGTGCTATGGATACGCGGGAGAGGGAAGATTCCTCGTCCTTATGATAAACGCTAATTCTCACTCTGTCGGCGATAAGATAAGGCTTATTGAAACTATCGTTAACAGAAACGCGCTTCTTCTTGAGCGCGGCATAAAGATAAGATTTGCAGCCGGAGTTTACAACGTATCCGCAGGATACCGCCACACCGTGCAGGAAATGATAGACTGCGCAAACACCGCGTGTATGTATTCCGAGAATAACCCGAACGAGCCCTTCTCCCTCTTTACCGAGGAGGTAAAAATCGAGATAGAGCGTAACGAGAAAATAGAGGCTATGATGGAGAGCGCTCTTGCAAACAGAGAGTTCCGCCTCTTCCTTCAGCCGAAGTACGACGTAAAGCACGACTGCATACACAGCGCGGAGGCGCTTGTCCGTTGGTTCGACCCGAGAAAGGGCGAGTACCTTTTCCCCGGAGACTTCATTCCGCTTTTCGAGACCAACGGCTTTATAACCAAGCTTGACCACTTCGTTTACATAGAGGTGCTTGAATATCTTTCGAGCGCGGCAAGCAAGGGCGAGAAGGTTGTACCCGTAGCGGTGAACGTTTCAAGAGTTACCGCAACGAGCCCCGACTTTATCAATTTCTACGTAGGAAACAAGAAAAGATACGGCATTCCCGACGGCTTTATCACCCTCGAGCTTACCGAGTCCTTCGCTATGGAGGATTACAATAAGATTTCGAGCATCATATCCGCACTTCATAACGGCGGTATGCGCCTCTCCATTGACGACTTCGGCTCGGGATACTCCTCTTTCTCTATCCTGAAGCAGGTAAACGTAGACGAGCTTAAGCTCGACAGCGTGTTTATGAAAAGGGGTATTGACATAAGGCGCGACGATAAGCTCCACGCCACGATGATAGACCTTGCGAAATCTATGGGAATGAGCGTGGTGCAGGAAGGCGTCGAAACCAAGGAGCTTTTCGACAAGGTTACGGCTATGGGCTGTGACGTAATTCAGGGCTTCTACTATGCGAAGGCTATCTCTCTTGAGGAGTTCAAGATATTCA
The DNA here is from genome assembly GCA_045653745.1 of Eubacteriales bacterium. Classification (GTDB taxonomy): domain Bacteria; phylum Bacillota; class Clostridia; order Oscillospirales; family CAG-272; genus UBA1740. The sequence goes on from JAZOMD010000162.1 coordinate 3,997, forward strand.
TTAACACCAATACTTCGATTAAGTATAAGTCGCTCGTCAAGTAAAACGGGCAGAAAAGGAGGGCGAGTGTGAATAAAACGGTTAGCTCAAGGGTTACGCTGATTCTTTTCAGCCTCGTCCTCGCACTCAGTATAGGCGCCCTCGGTATGCTCGGCAACAGGGGTCTCGGTTGGTTTGCAGATAACGATAAGGTCACTGCAGACGGTATGAGCATTACGGTCAACGGCGACCACGGTGTCGTGGATAACGTCCAGTATTACGAAATATCCTCGATAGCTCTCGAGGGAGGTAATAACGTATATACCTTCACGAAGGAGATAAATGGAAATCCAAGCCTTGGCGAGTTCTCAACCCTCGTTGCAAACAGACAGATTCTTATAAAGATTACCCTCGACCCGTCAATCGGCGCGGTAACGGTAAGCGCGGATTCTTCGGCGCCCGGTTTTATCTCGAGCGTGAAAGAGAATGGAAATTCGCTTTCCTCGGCAGTCGCCTTTTATGCGGTCTCGGGCGAGGATGTTGAGGCAGGCTCTGACGGCCCCCCATACGTTATTTCGAGTGGGGATTTCTATGGCGACGGAGCTTATACCTTCTCCGATATTACTGTATCCGGCAGCACCGTCACTGCGACCTTTGACCCCGAAATCACCGACCTTTTCACTACGGAAGACGGAGCTCACGAGAGCGCGGTTTTCATTATAGTTGATTATTACGAGGACGCCGCAGAGCATATCGTCGACCTTGCTAACCAATCAGGCCTTGGAGGCAAAACCATAACCTTTATCCCCGACTTTGAAATCACGGTGTCAAAGAAGGTTTAGTTTTTTTAAAATTTTTGAAATCTATTAGGAGGAAATGCTGTGAAAAAGTTAATACGCATATTTGCGGCTGCGGCACTGTTTTTAGTGTTTTCAACCGTCACGGCATTTGCCTGGTTTTATGAGGTTTATCGGTTCGAGCCCGAGGTCTCGGGCAGTGCCATAACCGGCTATTTCGCCGGAGGTACCGGAGAACCGGACGACCCCTATGAGCTGAGCGAACCTATTCACGTCTACAACCTCGCGTGGCTTCAGTATATGGGCTACCTCAACGAGAAGGGCGAGGGCGGAAAGATAAAGCAGCTTTATTTCGAGATTATTGAGCCCGAGAAGGAGGAGGGCGAGGTGCAGGACGGAAAAATTGATATGTCCGGCATTATACTCCCCCCTATCGGCACAACCGCGCACCCGTTCGTCGGCCATTTTAACGGAAACGGATACTGCATTTCAAACCTTACCGTCTCGAACTATCTTGACGGTGAAAACGACGAGCTTAAAATCGTCGAGCGTCCTCTTTCGGTTACGGATATTTCAGATGCGCAGGTTTCTATCGTCGGATTTTTCGGCGTGGTCGGAGACATTAACGGAACTCTTGTCGGCAAGCTTGCCGAAGATGGAAACGAAGTGGACATAAAAAACAAGGTTAACTCGGTTCACGACCTCTTTCTTGAAAATCTTACTATAAGAACCGAAACGGCAGAATCCCTTGTCGGACTTGTTGCAGGATATGCAAACGGCTCTATAGTAAACGTCGGCGTTGCCGGTGAGTCCGAGCTTCAGCTCGGCAGCCAATTCGAGGACGGTGTCACTGTTAAGAACCTCTCTGACGAAGAAATCTTCGATATGCAGTACGTCGCGTCCGCCTTCTCGCTTATCGGAAAGTATAACGCCGATAATATCGTCTGGGAAGATATTCCCATTCCTGATGACGGTTTGGTGGACGACGATGACCAAGACGGTCTTGGTTGGGGCGGCTCTATTAATATGATTAATATTAAGAAGAGGATCATGTATATAGTGGGAGCTGCCGGTTTGAATGAGCTCACTTGGAACCGTTACGAGGTAAATGCTCTTGGCTATCACGCCTTATTTACAAACGATCAGGCTTATCAGTTGGACTATGCTTATAGAAACAACAGAGCGATTTTCCTCACAGGAACGGTAATGCCTCTTTCGATCGATCCTTCCATATACGATGAAGAAACAGTAACAGCAAATACCGGATTCGATACGAAACCGACGTACCAGCAGTTGATAGCTCAAGGCGCGAACAAGGAGCCTGCGCTATCTACCAACAGCGGATATCTTGTTGGAGGCGGAACGGAATATAATGATGAGTGGATAAAATATTTGCCTGAATATCCACTTGGATATGGAGATGTTTGGAACGGCTACGGTGTATATAAATCCTTCAAAGACACGCATCAACCAAGGCAACCATTTCCTGCGTATGATTCGACGTTTGTTATGCACATGCTGACGGTAGGCACAGATGGAAAAACCTATGTAATCAGAGATGAAGAAAATGCAAGGCAAGTTGCGCTGGGATATAATACGTATTTCTCGAAAAACGCATCGAATTATTCTTTCGCCGATTATAATTCCTCTACACTCAACCTGAAAAGATATATTATGATCGATTCCGAAACAGGTGTGGACAGCGGAGTAAAAACTAAGTTTATCAATGGTCATATTGGAGAAACTCTTATTCAGGGAATTGCTTTTAATAGCAAGATCAATATCAGCAATAATCTTGCTAACCTAAAGACTATGACGACGGACGTTACTCTTTTGGGTGAAAAGAGTAATTACGAAATGATAGAAGGTGCTATCAATTTCTCTCTGAAGGAAGAAGGTATTACTACAACGGTTTTGGGTACTTATCGAACCGATAAAGATGATGTAACCTATGACGCGAGCACAGGAAAGACTTCTCAGGGGCTTTACACCATCTTTGAGGTGAAAAGAAATGCCAACAACGAAATAACCGACGTTGTTATGATAGAGACGATACACGAAAGGCTTTCTCCTGGATCGGGAGAGGACAGATACGTATATAATTTGCCCGACAATCAAGTCACTAACCAGTATAAGCTCGTTTATGACCGCGAAAAGATGTCGACTCTCACAGAGGGTTGGGCGCTCTATTACTTCGAGATTCCGCTGAATGCGGGTGACTATGCTATGGGAGCAACGGTTGATGATGACTATGGCGCGTGCCTTCTCTATCTCGACATCGGTGCAAACGGAGACAAGACGACCGGAGATGACGGCGAAGGTGGTGACACCGCTCCTGAAAGTATGCACACTATCGCCGGAGTTACCTTTGTTCCAGGTTACAGCTATACCGACAAGGTTATCGAAAATCTCGGTGAGGACGAGACCCTTTCCGACAGATACACCGTTATCACGTTTGAGCTGAAGCTGACCGACACCTCGAACGATCATAGCGGATTATCGGTTAAGTACGAGCGAACGCAAACGCAGATGAATTGGACGGAGACGGATACTTCGGGCGCCTTTACGGTAACGCCGCTGAAGGATAAAGACGACCCGACAAATCTGAGTCCACCGGGATAAAATTACGGGCGAGTCGCTATGACGCGCCACGCAAAAAGC
>JAZOMD010000163.1:0-24053 GCA_045653745.1 Eubacteriales bacterium
TGCCAGAGAGATTTCACGCACGGCACCCGATAGACTTTCGGGAATTATTATGAGTGCTGACGGAAGGCTCGGACCGGCAATAAGGCTTTCGGAGAAAAAATATGCTGACGAAAACGAGGCGCTCAGAAAAGAGACTCTCGGATTCATTGCGGCAATAGCGGCGAAAGCTCCGTTTGGCGAGCTGCACGCGGCGGTGAGTCTTCTGCCGGACAAGCGAGGAGAGCTGATTATTTCTCTTGAAAGAATTCTGACGGCTCTGCGCGATATAATAGTTGCAAAGGAGTCCGAGAGTGCGAGGACGCTCTTTTTCCCGACGCGAAACGAGGCTTTGAGGGCGGGAGCTGACATACCGATAAAAAGAGCTCTCACGGTATTCGAGGCGGTGAACGAGGCGCACGAGCTCTGCTCGAAAAACGCAAACGTCTCGAATATTACGGTAAATCTTATCGCAAAAATCAAGCTCAGCGCGCGCGGATAGGATTTGCAACACACAAAACGAAGATTTTTCTACAGTCGCCTCGCGCGACGGAATGGAGATAAAATGGAAGAAATAAAAAACGAACAGATAAACAGCGACCTTCCCGAAAACACGGAAATCGTGGGAATAAGCTTCCGCGAGGCAGGCAAGGTATATTACTTTTCCCCGGGCAAGCTCAGCTTCAAGCTCGGTGACGGCGCGATAGTCGAGACTGCTCGCGGCGTGGAATACGGCATAGTTAAGGTGCCAAACAAGCTTGTGCCTACCAAGGACATAGTTACGCCCCTCAAGCCGGTTATAAGGCTTGCAACCAAGCAGGACGAGGAGAAGAACGAGAAAAACAGGCGCGCAGAGGCAGATGCCGGCGAGATATGCAAGAAAAAGATTGCCGCTCACGGACTCGGAATGGACCTTGTCGGAGTTGAATACACCTTTGACAACTCGAAGCTCATATTCTATTTCACCTGCGAGTCGAGAGTCGATTTCCGCGAGCTGGTCAAGGATCTTGCCTCTACCTTCCACACGAGAATAGAGCTGCGCCAGATAGGAATCAGAGACGAGGCGAAGATGATGGGCGGCCTTGGCGTTTGCGGTAGAAAATTCTGCTGTGCAAACTTCCTCTCGGACTTCGTGCAGGTTTCCATCAAGATGGCGAAAGAGCAGAATTTCTCGCTCAATTCGGCAAAGGTATCGGGTGCTTGCGGCAGGCTTATGTGCTGTCTGCGCTACGAGCACGAGACCTACGAGGAGGCTATCAGAAATACTCCGCCCGTAGGCTCGCAGGTTTCGACAAAGGACGGTGTCGGTGTGGTTATTGAAACCAAACCGCTCGCCGCCGAGATAAGAGTCAAAACCACCGAAGGCGAAAAGGAGATAATCAAGCTCTACAAATGCTCCGACGTTAAGCTTATTTCTCGCCCGCAAAAGAGACGCGACAAGACGGAAGAAGCAGAAGAGACAGAGGAAATTTAATATTTCCTGAATATTTTCAACTTTTTTTGCAAATACTCTTGATTTTTTCTATAAATATGTTAAAATATATATGGAAATCAAAATGGAGGTTTTTCAAGATGGCATACAAAATTTCCGATGAATGTATCAACTGCGGCGCTTGCGCAGATGCTTGCCCTGTTGGATGCATTTCCGAGGGTGACGGTAAGTACGTTATCAACGCTGACGAGTGCATCAGCTGCGGCGCTTGCGCTGACGCTTGCCCTGTAAGCGCTCCCGCAGAGGAGTAATTTATTCCTAATAGTGAAAAAAGCGGAGTTTTTCTCCGCTTTTTTCATAGGAGAATTTTATGGAAAGAAAAGATTACGTAAACGACAATATTACGCTCATTCAGGATACCGAGGGGCTTACGTTCGGTACGGACGCATTACTGCTTGCGGCGTTTGTGACGGGAAAATTCGCACGCGGCTGCGAGCTGGGCGCAGGAAGCGGTATAATATCTATGCTGCTCTTAACCAGAGGAAGAATCAACAAGGTTACCGCCCTTGAGGTTCAGGAGCATTACGCGCGCCTCACGCAAAGGAACGCAGAGCTCAACGGTCTTTCGGACAGGCTTACCGCAGTAGCAAAGGACCTGCGCGAATATAAAGACGAGCGTGATTTTGACGTAATATTCACTAATCCGCCGTATATGAAGACAAACGGCGGAAAGGAAAATACAGAGGAGAAAAAGAACGTTGCGCGCCACGAGGTTATGGGCGGAATCGAGGATTTTTGCCTTGGCGCACACAGGCTTCTGAAGTATGGCGGTGCGTTCTACGCCGTTTACAGACCGGACAGGCTCGCCGACCTTATTGCGGCTATGAGAGATGCCTCTATTGAGCCTAAAAGGCTCACTATGGTACACGCAGACACAAAAAGCGAGCCGTCTATGGTTCTCGTAGAGGGCAAATCGTCTGCCCGTTCAGGTATGCTGGTAACGAAGCCTCTCATTATTTACAACGACACCACGCACGGCGAATATTCTGCCGATATGGATTACATTATGGAAAACGGGTGCTTCCCGGAGGAGTTTCGCAGATAATGGAAGAAAAAAACAAGGTACAAGGCTCTACGCTCTATTTGGTGGGAACGCCGATAGGAAACCTCGCTGACGTTTCCGAAAGAGCGAAAAAGGTGCTCCGAGAGGTTGATTTCATCGCCGCGGAGGACACGCGCAATTCCCTGCGCCTGCTTACGGCTCTCGGGATAAAGGCGGAGCTTATAAGCTATCACGAGCACAACAAAAAGCAGAGCGGCGAGAGGATAATCGCAAGGCTTCTTGCCGGAGAATCCTGCGCTCTGATAACCGATGCCGGAATGCCTGCGATAAGCGACCCCGGCGAGGATATAGTTGTGCTTTGCGCAGAGGCAGGAGTGACGGTTTCGGTGGTTCCGGGCCCTTCGGCTGCGGTTTGTGCACTTGCGCTTTCTGCGCTTTCTACCGTGAGATTTGCATTTGAGGGATTCCTCTCGGCTGTAAAGGGCGATAGGATAAAACGCCTTTCATCTCTTGTATATGAGGAGCGCACTATGATTTTCTACGAGGCTCCGCACAAGCTGCGCACTACGCTTTCTGATATGCGTGACGCTTTTGGCGGCGAGAGGCGCATTTCCCTGTGCAGAGAGCTGACGAAGCTGAACGAGGAAGTTCTACGCACGACGATTGACGGTGCGATTTCTCTTTACTCCGAGAAGGAGCCAAGGGGTGAGTTCGTGCTGGTAGTTGACGGCTTTAGCGGTGAGCGCAGGTCGAGCGAGGCAGACGAGCTTCTCTCTCTTACGCCCGAGGAGCACGTCAGAAAATACGAAAACGACGGTTTTATGCGAATGGACGCGATAAAGAAAGCGGCAAAGGACCGCGGTATGACCAAGTCCGAGCTTTATAAAATTCTGAACGAAAAGTGAGTTTTACAAAAAAAGAATAATCAAAAGGAGCAAGCGCGGCTTGCTCCTTTTTTATGGCAAAGAAAAAGCGCGCTCGGGAAATCCGAGGGCGCTTGGTTTTTTAGTTTATTTGACAGAATCAGTTTCCGGTGAGCTTAGGAATCTCCTGGGTCTCGAAATGTCTGTCGTCGTAGATGCAGTAACGAGTTTCCTCACCTGCGGCAACGGTGGTAGCGGGCGTGGTTTCAATCCACTCACCGAATACGTGGTCGCAACCCCAGATGATGTACTCTCTACCGGACTTGTAGTAGAAGGAGCCTTCTGCGTCTTCAGCAGGCTTAGAGTCGGACTTGAAGTAAACGTCAGCGCCGGTGAACTGAGCCTTAGAGTTCTTAGCAATACCATCCTCCCAAGCTTTCTTGGTAGCGTCTACGTAGATAGTCTCGATATTGTTTTCGGGGAACGCATCCTTATTGATATAAGAAAGAGTCTGAGAAACGTAGAGACGCTCTATATCGGTGCAACCCTCGAACGCGCCGTCTGCAATAGTAAGAACGCCCATGGGAAGCTCGAAGAGCTCGGTGTTTCTTCTCGCGGGATCAACCTTTATAAGGTGACCGCCTATGATAAGGAGACCCTGCTCATATGCTGCGGTGTCGCTAACGAGCTTAGTGCCTGCAAGGCTGCTTGCGGGAATAGTTCTAAGGTCAACGGGAAGATTAATCTCGGTTACGTTAGGATAGCCGTTTACAACGTTCTGACCAAGAGCGGTGATGTTGTTAGCGAAGGAAACCTTGGTAATTCTCTCTCTTGCGCCTGCCCAAGGTGCTGCCTCGGGAGTAGCAAAGTCAACCATAACGTCGTTTCCGCCGACAACGAGAGCTCCGTCCTCACGGAGAGTCCAAGCGATAACCTTCTTACCGCTTGCAATCCAGTAGTTACCGTTCTCTGCGGTAGGACCGTATGCCTTTGCATAAACGGTTGCTCTGGTGTTCTTGAGCGCGCAATCAAGAGTACCGTCTATAAGAAGGTTCTTAACTGCTGCGGGATTGGTAGAATCGGAGTATATAGCAACGAGCTTCGAGCATCCGTCAAACGCAGTAGCGTTGATATCGTTAAGAGATGCAGGAAGAGTTACGCTCTCGAGAGATACAAGACCGCTGAATACGTTAGCACCGAGGTACTCAACGCCCTCATTAATCTTAACGCCGGTTATGCTCTTAGCAACGCCGGAGTTGCCGGTCCAGGTGACCTGTGCAGCAAGAGGAGTTTCGAAATCCCAAACGCGGTAGATAGTAGCAAGTCTTGCCTCGATTTCCTCAGCTGCCTTATCGGGAGCTATTGCGCCGCTTGCAACAAGAGAAGCAACGTCAGCGCGAACTCTGTCTGCGGCGCCAGGATCGATGGTAAGAGTGATGGTGCTGCCGGCATAGGACCATTTAACACCGCCGTAGTTACTGATAATGTTACCTCTTTGGCAGGTAATCTCTTTATCGTCGGTGATAACGTCACCGATATTGAGACCGCCGGAGGTCCAGTCAAACTTGTAGCCCTGGTATGTGATTTCCTTCTGTCTTGCTACGATATCCGCGGTAACAACACCCTTGAGCTGGATAACGCCATCCTCGTCAACTGCAGGAACCATAGTAACAGAGTCACCCTGGACTGCTCCGTCAGCAACGCTGGGAACAAGAACTGCATCAACGGGAATACGGAAGCTTACGATAGGAGTTGCAAGACCGGAGAGAAAGTACTTAACAGTGTAGCTGTACTGTACAGGAATATCGGTTGCCTCGCCGTTAACCTCTGCATAGTGCCAGTAGGGTACCTCGGCGGTGGTGTCGTTACCAATGTTCTCGTCTGCAGTATAATAGTAAATGGTAGGAAGTTCATTGAACCAAGAGTTATCCATCGCGACATCAATCTTTGCGAAATCCTCGGGATTTACACCCTTGTAATAAACCTTGGAAAGCGCGTGAGATGCGTTAGCGCCGTTGGTTGAACCGGGATGGAACGCCGAGTTACCTACGCTCTTAAGAGAAACGGGTACACAGATGGTTCTGATACCGTTAGAGCCCTGGAATGCGCTGTCTGCGATGGTCTCAAGACCCTCGTTAAGGTCAACTTCCTTGAGCTTGGTGCCTCTGAATGCGTTAACGCCTATGTACTTAAGGCTTGCAGGAGTCTTAAGGGTCTTCCACTTTGCGCTGGAGCATCCTGCGAATGCAAGAGTGTTTATAGACTCAACGGTGGTTCCGAGGTCGGGGTTGTAAAGCTTGGAGAAGCCGTTAAATGCGTTAGCGCCAACGGAAGTAACGCCGTCCTCGATAACAAGACCGGTTACCTTATTAACATACTTATACCAAGGAATGTCGATTTCGTTTGCGTTAGCAAAATCGAACATTGCGCCGGTACCGCTGATGGTAACGACAAGGTCGCTCTTAGTAGCGAGCTCTTCAGCAGTAAAGGTACCTTCCTCACCTCTGGGAGCAACAGACCAGGTAGCGTTCTTGCCGGCAAGATTGCCTCTCGAGCCGTAAACGGTGATATCGGAGGTTATCTTACCCTCGGGAATAACGAACTCGTCACCGATTCCGGTCTGAGTCTCGGAATCCCACTCGGAATACCACTTATCAAAGCTGTATCCGTTGTAGCTGATATTGGCGATCTCTGCCTTCTGCTCGTCGGTAAGACCGTTATTGTCAGCAGGAACGTAGATAGAAGTAACGGTTTTAGTTTCCTTCTTTTCCTCGGTTCTGCCGTTAGAGTTAACTACTCTTGCCGAATAGCTGTAAACGAAGCGGATACGGTAATCCTCTACGTCCTCGAAATCATCAGGCTCGGGAATAGTAGGAGTTGTGGGTTCCTGTGCTGCAGCTGCAGCGTAGCCTGCAAAAGCAAAAACGGCCACGAGCGCAAGCATCAGCGCAAGCAATGTCTTAAAATGGTTTTTCATAATTCTCTCCTTTACGGGAATTTCCCTATAATCAAGGTAATATAATTTTAACATAATTTTTACTTGATTTCAAGATTTTTTTGAATATAATTTTGTTTTCTGCTTTTTGCACATTGTTTGGGGTGTTTTTTTATGCACATTAACGAAAAGAAACGTTTTTTCTTGTTTGTTTCGGGCGTTTTTGGACGGTTTTTGCCGATTTTATTCTGGATTTTACTCATTTACGGATTCGACGAGCCCTACGTGGCAGGACTTACACTGCTATCCGCTGCCGTGCACGAGGGCGGTCATTTGCTTGCCGCATGGCTGTCGGGCACGGAGGTCCGCCTCTTTGGTGTAATCTTCGGAATGAGAATACGGCGCACTCGCCGACGCTCCTATGCCGAGGAAATAAAAATTCTCGCGGCAGGACCTCTCGTAAACCTAGCGTTTTGCGCACTCGGGTTTACACTTCTGCCACTTTGCGGAGAATACGCGCTCCATCTCGCCGTCATAAATCTTTTCACCGCGCTCTCAAATCTTCTGCCTATCAGGGGTCACGACGGCTACGGTATTCTCTCCTTTCTTCTCGAATGGAAGCAGTCGCCGCCCATTCTTTACGCTATCCTTAACGCCCTCTCGTTTACTCTCACTACCCTGTTTTGCGTCACCGCACTTTATCTCATGGAAAGATTTGATGCCGGCTATTGGATTTGGGTGCTTTTTACGGCGGCGCTTCTTTCCGAAATGAAAAGAGGAGTCAAATACATAAAATCCGACGTTTCGTGAGATTTCGGGAGATTTTGGGAGATTTTAGGAGATTTTCCAAAAATCTTTTCGGGAGAACGAGGGAAAATCCGTTTAATCACGGCTAAAAGCGAAAATTTTTGAAAAGAAATTATCTGAAAACTATTGCAAAACGCAAATGTTTTTGCTATAATTAACGCTGTCACCGTATCGCGTTTGGTAGAACGGTGACGAATAAAGGCGTTTTACCGCGTCTAAGAGAGGATTTGAGATTTTAAGAAAATGGCAAAGCTCATTGAGTTGAAAGGAATTTCAAAGTCGTTTGACGGTGAAAAAGTAATTGATTCGATGGACCTTTACATAAGGGACGGAGAGTTCATAACCTTCCTCGGTCCGTCGGGTTGCGGAAAGACCACTACGCTCCGAATAATCGGCGGCTTTGAGACTGCGGACGAAGGCAGTCTTTATTTCGACGGAGTTGAAATCTCCGAAGTTCCTGCGTACAAGAGAAACATTAACACGGTTTTCCAGAAGTACGCACTATTCCCTCATCTTAATGTAGACCAAAACATTGCGTTTCCGCTCAGACTGATAAAGGTCAAGGAAGAGGAAATTAAAACGAGAGTTGCCGAAATGCTCAAAATGGTTGCGCTCGTAGGCTTTGAGAACAAGAGTGTCAGCACCCTTTCGGGAGGACAGCAGCAGAGAGTCGCTATTGCGAGAGCTCTTATCTCGCACCCGAAGGTTCTGCTTCTCGACGAGCCGCTCGGCGCGCTCGACCTCAAGCTGCGTAAGGATATGCAGAACGAGCTCAAGACCATTCAGCAGGCTATCGGAATAACCTTTATATACGTTACCCACGACCAGGAAGAAGCGCTTTCAATGTCGGACACCGTCGTGGTTATGGCAGACGGAGAGATACAGCAGATAGGAACTCCCACCGATATTTACAACGAGCCTAAGAACGCATTCGTTGCCGACTTCATCGGCGAGAGTAACATCGTTGACGGCGTTATGCTCGAGGATAAGAAGGTTAGATTCTCCTCGCATATTTTCGACTGCGTTGACGGCGGCTTCGGCAAAAACGAGGCGGTGGACGTTGTTGTAAGACCCGAGGACGTGGACGTTGTCAGCCCTGAGGCAGGTATGCTTACGGGTAAGGTCACGAGCGTTACCTTCAAGGGCGTTCACTACGAGATAATCGTGGACATAAAGGGCTTCAAGTGGATGATACAGTCTACCGACTACGTAGCACCCGAGGCAACCATCGGTCTTTTCATAGAGCCGGATGCTATTCACATAATGAAGAAATCCAAGTATTCCGGAAAGTACGGAGACTACTCCTCCTTCTCGGACGAGATGGACAAGCTCTCCGACGCTGACAGCGCGGAGGAATTCTGAAGATGAAAAAGAAGAATTCCATTATGCGCTCGATAGCTGCCGCGCCGCATATATTCTGGGCGCTGCTGTTTATAATTCTCCCTCTCGTGATAGTTGTTTTTTACGCATTTACGGGAGAGGACGGCAGCTTCTCATTCGAGAACATCGCCTCGCTTACCGACTACGCACCTATATTCCTGCTTTCGCTCGAGCTTTCGATTATAGCGACGGCTGTCTGCCTTGCGGTAGGCTATCCTCTGGCGTACATCATTGCACGCTCGAATCCCAAGCATCATAAGTTTTTCATAATGCTTATCATGCTTCCGATGTGGACAAACCTGCTTATCAGAACCTACTCGATTATGGCAATACTCGATGACGGCGGACTTCTCAATTCCCTGCTCGGCACTACTATGCACATAGTCGGCACGAAGGGCGCGGTCATCTTTGGTATGGTATATGACTTTTTGCCGTATATGGTGCTTCCGATTTACACCTGCATATCGAAAATCGACAAGCATATGTGGGAAGCGGCGAGCGACCTCGGCTGCAGCCCCGTTAAGGTAATGACGAAGGTTATCCTTCCACTCTCTATGTCGGGAATCATTTCCGGAGTTACGATGGTTCTCGTCCCCTCAATCAGCACCTTCTACATCTCGCAGAAGCTTGGCGGCGGAACGTTCGAGCTTATCGGAGATACTATCGAGAGGCAGTTTGTCACCGGTGCGCTTAACACGGGTGCGGCTCTTTCGCTCGTTATGATGCTGCTTATTCTCGTATCCCTTGCGGTAATGAACAGATTTACCGACTCCGACGACGGAGGTATTGTGGTATGAAGCATATCAAGCGTGCGTATTTGTTCCTCATTTTCGGAATACTCTACGTTCCGATACTCACACTCATTCTTTTCTCCTTCAATTCCACTAACAGCACTGCGGAATTTACCGGCTTTAGCTTTTACTGGTACAAGGAGCTCTTTTCCAACCGCGGAGAGGCGTTCACCGCTCTTTGCAATTCCCTGATACTTGCGGTGCTTTCCGCACTTCTCTCTACCCTTATCGGCACTGCCGCGGCAGAGGGAATATACCGAATGCGCTCAAAGGTTCTTAAGACCACGGTAAATTCGGTTACGAATATCCCTATGATGAACCCCGATATAGTAACCGCTATGGCTATGATGCTTTTCTTCACGGCGGTTATGGGAATATTCAAGATAGGCGACTATAACGACTTTGGCTTTATAGCAATGCTTATAGCCCACACGACGTTCTGTCTTCCCTACGTTATTCTTTCGGTGCTTCCGAGAATAAACGAGCTCGGCGACTCGCTCTCCGAGGCGGCGCTCGACCTTGGCTGTACTCCCCTTCAGGCGTTCTTCAAGGTTAAGCTTCCGAACATTATGCCCGGCGTGGTTTCGGGTATGATTATGGCGTTTACTCTCTCGCTTGACGATTTCATAATTTCAAGCTTTATAGCGCCGTCGAATTTCCAGACGTTACCCCTTCTTATCTACTCGATGACCAAGAAGAAGGTGCGCCCCGATATGTACGCGCTTTCGACTATAATCATCGTGTCGGTCTTCGTTCTTCTGCTTCTCTCGAATATCCGCGCGTCCAAGGACGCCTCCGGTAAGAGAAGAAAAGCGAACGGCTCGAAAAAAAAGGTTTCGGGAGGTAGCGTGTGATGAAAAAAATTATTTCGATACTGCTTCTGCTTCTCGTATTCGCTTCCCTTCTGCCTACGGCAGCTCTCGCGAATGAGGACGGAGAAATCCTCACCTACGACCCCGAAAAATATCCTAAATCGGGTACGGTCGAGCTCAACGTTTACAACTGGGGCGAATATATGTCGCTCGGTCTTGACGGAGAGCCCCACGCAAACGAAATGTTTGAGGCGTACTGCAAGGAGAAATTCGGCGTAAACGTTAAGGTTAACTACACGACCTACGACAACAACGAGCTTATGTACTCGAAGCTCAAGTCGAGCGCGGTTTCCTACGACATAGTCATTCCCTCGGACTATATGATAGAGAGAATGGCAAGCGAGGGAATGCTGCTCCGCTTCGATGCTTCGTCTATCCCTGCTTACGCTAACATTGACGAGCGCTTCAAGGGTCTCTATTACGACCCAGATTGCATTTATTCCGCGGCTTATACCTACGGTATGGTCGGAATTATGTACAATAAGGAGCTCGTTGACGAGGCAGACGTTGCCAAAAAGAGCTGGGACCTTCTGTGGAACGATAAATACAGATGCAAGATTCTCCAGTTCAACAATCCGCGCGACGCATTTGCTACTGCAATGTACAGAGGTGGGCTCGACATCAATTCAAGCGACCCTGCGGTATGGAGTTCGGCTCTTGAGGCTCTCTCCGAGCAGAAGCCTCTGCTTCAGGGCTACGTAAACGACGAGATATTCAACAAGATGGAAGGCAGCTCTGCCGCTATCGCACCTTATTATGCAGGTGACTATCTCACGATGTCTGCAAACAACGAAGACCTCGACTTCTACTACCCCGTCGAGGGAACGAACTATTTCGTAGACGCGATGTGTATTCCCAAGTCCTCAAAGAACCCCTACCTCGCTATGGAGTATATCAACTTTATGCTTACCGTTGACGAGGAAAGCCCCGAGGAGTCTGCGGCTATCGCAAACGCACTTTACATCGGCTACGCAACCCCCAACGCGGCGGTCAGAGAGAACGATTATTATATCGACACCCTCACCGCTGAGGATTGGTACGGCGAGCGTGCGATGGACATTCTCTACGGAACCGACCCTGCCGAGCTTAACGCAGGCTACGCCGAAAAGATAGGCAGCGATAACCCGAGAGAGGCTGCATGCTACAAGAGCTTCTCAGAGAGCACTCAAGAGGAAGTGAACAAGCTTTGGGAAACGCTGAAAACCGAAAGTGCAACCGCACCCTGGATTCACGTTGTATGTATAACCATAGTGACGGGCGTTCTCGGACTTGCAATTTACACAACAGTAATCAAGAAAACGCGCTCAAAGCACTACCGTATGCGTGATAAAGCGCAGAAAAAGTAAATAATTGATTGCATTTTGGCAAAAAAAGAGCAGAAAGCGGCGCTTTCTGCTCTTTTGATTTATGTTGTGGCGTTACGGCTATTTTACCACTCCCGTGCCGTCAAAGGAAGGGATATAGGCGTCTGTGGCAGCGCCCTCACCCTGCACGAAGCACCTCGTCACTCCGAGAGAGGCGGCGTATTCGGTAAGCTCTCTGTATTCGGAGCGCGTGGCGGTGCGATCAAGAGGCGGCGGCATACCCGGCATCGGCGTATACTGACTCATAAGGCTGATATATACCGAGTCCTTATAGCGCGAATAGAGATATTTTACAGTCAGCTTTGCCTCGGCAAGGTGCGATGGAAGAAGGAGTATTCTTACTATCACTCCGCTTTTCATAACCCCGTCATCTCCGATAACGGGCTCCCCCCTCTGTCTTACCATTTCGTCGATTGCGGCGCGTGCCGCTTCGGGATAATTTTCGGCGTGCGAATACGCCTTTGCCGTTTTCGGAAGATGGTACTTGAGGTCGGGAAGGTATATATCGACGAGCCCCGAGAGCGAGCGAAGGTTTTCTATGCTATCGTATCCACCAGTGTTATAGACTATGGGCAGCGACATTCCATGCGATTTTGCGAGGATAATCGCCTTCTTTATATGAGGAGTATAATGAGTGGGTGTTACGAGGTTTATATTGTGCGCGCCCTGCTTTTCCAGCGAGAGCATTATCTCTGCGAGGCGTTCGGTTGTGAGAGGCGTACCGACCTTGCCGCCCGAGATTTCTCTGTTCTGGCAAAAGATACAACCGAGCGAGCAACCCGAAAAGAATATAGTTCCCGAGCCGCGAGTGCCCGAGATTATGGGTTCCTCCCACGGGTGGAGTGCGGCACGCGAGACAAGGAGCTCCGAGCCGACGCCGCAAGCGCCGGAAGACTTTGTGCGGTCTATTTTACACGCCCTTGCACAGAGCGTACAGGACTCATATTCCTTCAGTATTCTCACCTCCCACTTGACATAGAGAAAAAATTATGCTAGAATAATTAAAACGAGTACGAAGGACGGACTTATTTTATGGATAAAAGAAACGGCTACATAAGCTGGGACGACTATTTTATGGGGGTTGCCCTGCTTGCCGCAGAGAGGTCGAAGGACCCGAGCACTCAGGTTGGAGCCTGCATAGTTGACGAGAGCAACAGAATACTTTCGACGGGCTATAACGGCTTTCCGCACGGCTGCTCCGACGACGATTTCCCTTGGAACAGAGACGAGAGCCTCGGCGAGACCAAGTATCAGTTCGTGGTGCACGCAGAGCTCAATGCAATTCTTAATGCGAGAGGAAAAAATCTCTCGGGCTCAAAGGTGTACGTTGCGCTTTTCCCCTGCAACGAGTGCGCTAAGGCGATAATTCAGGCAGGGATATCCGAGGTAGTGTACCTTTCGGATAAATACCACGACACCCCCTCTACCACAGCGTCAAGAAGAATGCTTCTGGCAGCCGGAGTAAAGCTCACTCAGTTCAAGCCCACAAAATCCGAGATAGTTCTGAAGTTTATCTGAAATATTCCTTGATTTTTTCAAGGGGCTCGGAAAAACTTCCCTGCACCATACGGCACTTACCGCCTCCGCTTGCGGCAAGTGCCGCTTTTATTTTCTTCATTTCTGCAGTGAGGTCTTTATTCTCCGAGGATATAACGAATTTATAATCCCCTTCTTTGCCCGAGAGTGCAACGAGCATTCCCGAGACCTTCTCGGTGGCAGAGTTTGCAAATGCGCGAAGGTCGTCCATCGAAAATCCGTCGAGCAATACGACAAGATTGCCCTCGGTAAACGCCACCGCCTTTGCCACCCAAAGTGCGAGCTCACTTCTCGCCTGCTTTAATTCATACTTAAGTTTTTTTACTTCCTCGGTATAGCGCACGAGTGCTTCGGCAGTCGAATGCTGAGGGACGGAAAGAATAGCCGAAATCTCTTTGAGGTTCGAGTACTTGAGTCTATAATCGGTAAGGGCGCGTCTGCCTGCGGTCATCCAGATACGAAGCCCACCTCTGTGCTTCATAAAATCGAGAATTTTAATGATGCCTATTTCACCCGTGCTCGCAACGTGCGGAGCGCAGCAGGCACAGGAGTCGACCTCGCCTATTTTGACTATGCGCACGTTTTCGGTAATATCAAGCTTGGAGCGATAATTAAGCGAGGAGAGCTCCTCGGCGGTGGGAAAGAGGGTTTCTACACCGATATTCGAGAAAACCGCCTCGTTTGCAAGTGCCTCGACACGATCGAGGTCTTCTCTCGTAAGGGGTGCGCTTATATCGAAGGTGACCTCGTCGTCTCCGAGATGAAAGCCCACGTTTTCAAGTCCGAAAAGGCGATGAATAATTCCGCAAAGTATATGCTCGGCCGTATGGCACTGCATTTTTTCAAAGCGAGCGTCGAAATCGAGAGCGCAAAAAACTTCTTCTCCTTCGGGGCATTTATCGGTTATATGGTAAACTATACCGTTCATTTCGTGGACGGAAAGCACTCTCGCATCGGAAATTCTACCCGTATCCGAGAACTGTCCTCCTTCCTCGGGAAAAAAGGCGGTGCGGTCGAGAACTACGGTATAGCCTCGGTCGCAGGGTGTGCATTCGAGCACCTTAGCCGCAAATTCCTTTATATAGGCGTCCTTATAGTAAAGCTTTTCTGTCATAGCTTAAATTCCTTCGGGATAAAGTTTCGTTATTTCCTCCGAAAAGAGAGACCACGGATATTCGGAGAGCTCTGGGGTGGCGGATATATCAAATTCCTCGCCGTCAAGCGTAAAGGAGACGCGAGAGGCAAAGAGCGCGGGTGCGTGTGCGCGAAAATCACGCGAGCCGTATTTTTTATCGCCGACTATAGGATAAGAGCGCGAGGAGAGCTGGGCGCGTATCTGATGAAATCTACCCGTCTCGAGGTTAACTCTTACGAGGCTACGCGTATCCCTTCCTTCACCGATGATGGAGAGGGGCTCGCAGGTTAGAGAGGCAAATTTCGCTCCGCTCTGCCTTTCCGATTTGGCTATTGCGGCACGCTTTAAGGTCGCGTTTTTTACAAGGTAATCGGTGTATCTGCCGCCCTCGCACGCTCCCTCGGTGACGGCTATATACTCCTTCCCTGCTCCCCTCTCGGCAAAGAGCGCGGATAGAGTGGCTGCCGTTTTCCCATCTCTTGCGAAGACGAGAATTCCGCCTACGGGAAGGTCGAGTCTGTGGACGAGGTAGAGGGTATTTCTCTCGCCAAGGCGCGAAAGCTCTCTGCCAGCAAGGCTCATTGCGTCGGGCGTGCCCGTGTTATCGGGCTGCGAGGGTGTGCCTGCGGATTTGAGTACGGCTATAAATTTATCCGTTTTATAGACTATTTTCGACATTTATTCTACGAGTACGGGCTACCTCTTCGGTAGCCCGTTTCCTTTATCTTTTTTTGATGCTTATTATTCTCGTTACGGTAGGAACGAGTGCGACGTTTATTGCCATTTCTATAAGGAAGTTTATGCTGATAAACACTCCTAATACGGTCGCGATATCCGACTCGAAAAAGAGAAGCGAGCCGGCGAGGAAAATTCCGGTGTTTGTAACAGTTGCAACAACAGCCGCAACAACAGCCGCAAGCACACGCCTTCTTTCAAGAAGCTTGTACACTATTCCTGCAAAAAGTCCTGCAAAAGTACCCTTTGCAATAACCGTCAGAATGGTACCGAAGGTGTGGAAGGAAAGGTAAAACGCCGTGCCGGGAAGGAAAAGCACTACCACGCTGAACACAAGACCCAGCCACGCACCTGCGAGAGGACCGCATATAGCCGCGCCGATAATCATAATCGGAACAGAAAGAGCGAGCTCGAACGTTCCAAACTTTATAGGAATGCACTGCATAACCACGACGAGGGCGGTAAAGAGGGCAAGTTGAATTATTTTACTGGTGCTTGACGAGTTTTTTCTCATAGCAATTCCTCCGTAGAAAAAATATTATATATATTATAGCACGGAGAAATCCTTTTTTCAAGACCTTTTTTTCTTTTTGTATTTCGAACTTGAAACCTTCACCGCCTCGCCGCCTGTGAGGGCTATCATTTTTATGGCCGAGAGGCTGAAGTCGTTGGCGTAGACGGTAAGAGGCTTATCAAGTATGCCTCTTGCGAGGACCTTTATATAGGCGGTATCGTATGGCACGAGGGATTTCTTCTTGAGGATATTTATATCAACACTGTCGCCGCCCGAAAAATTATCGCTCAGGGTATCGACGTTGATAATACCGCGTGCCCTTCCCATAGTTACAACGTCCTCGCCACGGCGCAAGAGATGCTTGGCAAGCGAGTCGCTTATAAGAGAATCGGCATACTCGGGGTTCATCGAAAAGAGAGAGCTCGCCTCGTCTGGCACAAGCGCCTCTGTCTCTCTGCTCTCGCCGTCTTCCTCGGTTTCCTCGTCTTCTTCGCTTTGCTCGGGCTCCTCGGTTTGCTCGGGCTCGTCCGTTTCTTCGGGTTCATCGGTTTCCACACTATCATCGGCTTCTTCTTCCTCGGGGTCACGGGGTGCTTCAAGCTCTGCAAAGGAGCTAATCACAATCTCGTATGGGTTGGTGGGCGGTGTGCGCCTACGTCTTATGAGAATGAAAATGAGAATGCCTACAACAAGCAAGAAAGCGAGGATAATAAGAATACATACAAGGGGTGTAGGGTACCAGAGATAGGTGACGGACGAGGTGTCGGTAATAATCAGATAGTTAGGGTCGGCGGATACAAAATAGATTTTCCCATCTCTTATTTCGCGGTAAATCGGGGGTAGATTTTCAGGCAAATCTGTGCTCACAAGGGTGTATCCCGACTCGCGTGCTCTCTGCCAACGGTAGACCGAAAGAGGGTGCGACTTGACCTTGATTTCCATCGGTGAAATTTCAAAGGACACCGTGCATTCGGCAGTGCCGTCCTCAAATTCGTAGTTGGCAGGATCGGAAAGCACTACCGACGCCGAGTATATCCCTGCATCGGTTTTCGCCTCAAATCCGCTTATAATGTAAAGCGAGCTTTGCAAATTCGGAGTTTTAGCGCTTCCGTCATAGGTTTGCGCGGTGAGGGTTGGCGCTTTCACCCTTTGCTTTTCCACCACAAGAACACAGTCTTCCACACGGGGTGGATTATAGTTTTCCGCATCGTAGCCGAGCCTTGCTGAGAAGGTGTACTCCCCTGCCCCGATAGCTAAGTCTCCGACATATTCGATAATCCATACGCCCTCGGGGAGACCGACGAGAGAGGGTGCGTGTGCGTTGCCGTCGTACTCGTATCGGTTATTTTCCCAACGAACACCCGAAAGGTCGTAATCTGCGTAACCGACGCTCACGGGAACAAAGAGCGAAAGTCCCTCGGCGCGCACGGTTATACTCGAGTCGGCGCGCCTTAGCGAGTCGGCGTTTTCGTAGACGATTTCTATTTCCTCGCCGTCGAGTCTGCGCACGCTGCCGTCATTATAAAGGACGGTGAGCTCTATATCTGCCATCTTTATTTTTTCGTATGCCTTAAAGCTGTCTGAGAGCAGGCGCGCTTCAAGCGAGACGGGTACTACCTCTATTATTTCAAAGGCAATTTCTTCGGAGAGAAGGCCTAAGTAGTTTTTCCCCTCTGCTACCTCTGCACGCATATAGTATTTTCCGTGCGAAAACGGGAAAAACACTTCGTTCTGGCAATCGGGGTCGGAAAAATATCTGAACTCAACGCTGCCGTAGAGGCTCTCGGCAAGAGGGCTCGGCGAGCCGCTTTCATAAAAGTTATCTATTTTCGGTGAAGAAAGCCACAGATTTTTTGCCTTTTTAATAACGAAGGAAAACTCCGAATTGATTATATAGTAATTCTCCGAAAGAGGGCGCGCGGTTGCAATATATTCTCCGGCGTCCGTCGCCGCACCGTCGACGGCAATATCTACGGCTGAGGAATAAGAGTCGGGGGCTTGCTGCCTGCCGTTATAGACGAGCTCGCTTCCTTCCCACTCAACGGTAATTCCGAGAGGCGTAATTTTTACGTAAAGAATAACGTCGGGCGGAACTCTGTAATTAGGACTTTCGGTAGAAAATACAACCCTTATAGGGATTTCACTGTCCGAGACGTTTACGCTTCCGCGCGAGAAGCTGAAGGTAAGCGGTATTCCGTCAAAGCCCACGGGCATCTCGCCCTCAACCAAAGGATAATGTATTTTCCCGTCAAAAACGAATTCGAGAGAGGAAAAGAGAACGCCCGAGAGGTCGTATTCCGCAGCGAGCACTCGCCAAGTGTGGGTCGGGGGCACGGGTGGATTATAGTTTTTCTCGTCGTAAGCAAGAAGGGCGGTGGCTACGTATTCGCCTGCAGACGTGGCACGGGCGTTGGTGTATCCGACTACGGTGACTCCCTTCGGAAGGCCGGTAAGAAAGACGCCGTGCTCACTTCCGTCGTAGAGAAAATTAACTCCGACCCACGAGCACTGAGAGAGGTCGTACTCGGCTTTTCTTATTTCGAAGGAGCATTCGGGATTTTTGAAGGTATAGTTTGCACTTGCCTCTGCCCGAGCAAGATAGCTTCCTGCGTCACTTGCCGCACCGCCAAGATTTGCATATCTCACTATTCCCGTAGCATCGGTATAGCTTGCCGTCGGGAGCTTTGGAGTTCCGTCGTAGAGAAAGGAGGTCTCTCCCCAGATAAGCTCGACGCTAAGGGGTGTGATTACAAGGCGTGCGGTGATGGTGTGCGGCAGGGCGTAGTTGCGGCTTTCGCTTGAAAAGCCGAGAGTAACGGTATATTCACCCACTTCTCTGCCCCCACCCGAAACCGAGATAAGAAGGGGTATTCCGTCCTTTCCGATTATATCCGCGCCGCTCGGAAAAACGGTATGATATTTACCGTCGTAGACGGTGCTGACATCTGAAAAAACGAGCCCCGAGAGGTCGTATTCGGCGCGGCGAACGCTCACGGGATACGAGATTGAAACGCCGCCGTACGAGAGGATAACGGCTGTGTCGCCAAAGCGGAAGGCGTCGCCCGTCTGATAAGAAACTGCCATTTTCTCGGCGCCGATAACCTCGCTTTTTCCGCTCTTGTAGCTGACGCGCAAAAGGAGCTCCGAGCCATCGAAGCTCTCGAAAGCGAGGTAGTCTCTATGCGCCTGCTCACGCTCGACAGACAGTGCGCTGACCTCGTCGCTAAGAACGTTGAATGCGACGGGCTCACTCGTTATGCCTTCATAATTTTCAGTTGCCTCAACGACTGCTTTTAGGTAGTATTTGCCTACTTTTGTTGGCATTTTCGAGGTGTATTCACCGTTTTTCGCCGTTGAATAGAGAATTTTCGCTTCGCCAAACAGGGGTCGAACGCTAACTTTTGGCTCTGTTCCGAGATAGCAATCCGAGGCTCTGAGCGGCTCGCTGAAGCCATTTTTTGCAGGCAGGATAACGAAGGGGACACGCACCTCGCTCCCTTCTGCCGAAGCCCATTTACAGTTATCGAAATCGTTAAGAGAGACTTTGAGATAATAGACGCCTGCATTCGTACAAAGCAAGTTCTCTGCGGTGTACGCGCTTGAGGGAGAGAGGTCGGGGGCTATGGGATAACCGGTATAATATTTCGAGGAAATTGTTGGTGGGGTGATTTGTGCTTTTTCGTAATTTATCCGTATTCCCTCTGCAACTAGAGTTACGCTGTCTCGCTCGTAAGAAAAGGTGATTTTGCATTCGTAAGTACCAGAGTCGGAAACCTTGGAATAAGCAAGCTCGGCACCTCGCCCGACGCACTCGCCGTCCTTATACCACTCGAGGGTGAAAAAGCCGCCGTGCTCCGAAAGAGGGTGGGAAAGGCTGGTAAAGGAAAGGGTGTGCGTCTTGCCGTCGTAAACGCCGTTTACAGAGCTGATTTCAAAGCTGGGAAAAAGGAGCTCGTATTTTGCGTACAGAGAAAGAGAGGAGTCTACCGATATACCGAAGCTGCACTTTTCTTCGTCCTCACCGTCAAAATACCAGCCCGAAAAGGAGTAGCCGAGGCGCGTCGGGTCGCCGGGAGAAAGAAGGGGCTCGCCCTTAAGATAATTTTTTCTTAATACGATTTCTCCGTCAAAGAAGGTAACGGTGTACGGCTTATATACCGCGGCAAAGAAGCCTTCCTCTGTGTGGGGCGAGGATTCAAAGAACTCGAGGCTTTCGTCCTTTCCTTCCAAATCCTTAAGCGTAATTCCCGAAATAGCCTCACTTCCCTTCACCCCGTATATAACGGGGGTCATAGCTCCCTCTTTGAATATTCCGAGGTATGAGAGCGAAAACGCCGCGCCACCGGAATAAAAATCCTCGCCTCTCGAAAAGCGTATAGCTCTCGAGGTCTCTATATCGGTGACGGCACCGTCAAAGGTCGCCGTGCCGAGCAGGGTGAGGCTTCCGTCGTTGCGCACGGCGGGTCCTTGTGAGTTTGAAATTCTGCCGCCGAGGAGCACTGCCTCTCCGCTGCCGATTTTCAGCGCCGCAGAGTCGGAGCAGGAAAAAAGAAGACCCGACCTGAGAACCAGAGAGGACGAGGCGGAATAATCGAGTAGCACCGCCCCCTCGTATGCACCGAGGACCGAAGAATCCTTTATTTCTACACTGCCGCCCTTTATTCGCAGAAGTCCCCGAGAGCCCTCGGAGAAGCTAAGCGTAAGACCCGAAAGAAGAAGGCTCGTCCCTTCTCCGACAGTAAGAGATGCACCTCCCGTAAGAGTAAGTGCTCCCGAAAGGGTATAAGTTCCCTCGGGCAGGGTCAGTCCCTCGGAGCTCGATACTGCCGAAAGAGAGATGACAGAGCCGCTTGGCACCCTTGATATTACCTCGGAAAGCGCACCTCTGTAAATCTCTACACCCGAGTCCTTAATTCTTGTAAGTACATATTCGCCGCCATCCTCGCTGATAACGTAGCCCCCCTCCTCTTCTGCCGATACCACGGGCATAATCAGAAGGAGAAGTATGATGGCAAAAAATACGGAAATTAACGCTTTTTTCATAAAACACGCCCACTTTTTCTTTATTTTCCTTTGAATTATACCATCACGGTGCATATTTTTCAAGGTGTTTTAGCGTTAACATTTCGCCTCTTGCGACCCTCTTTTCACCTCTGCCACCTTCTGCGAGGCTATTCGCATTTTTACAACAAAAAGCTCCGTCGACGAATCGACGGAGTTTTCATTTTCATTTTTCCTTGTAGTAGAGTCTGCAATGACAGTAGCCCTCGAAGCTCTCGTCGGCTATCTGCTCTTTAAACTCGCGGCACATACATTTGTTTTCCTCGGAACGGTCAAGACGGCAGGGGCAATATCCGCCCGTACGGCGAAGCCCTTCCTTCACCGCCTCGACTATCTCCTTATCCTCGTTAAAGCGAACCTTCATTATCTGTACTCCTCAATGAGGTCGCTTATCTTGGACTTCGGAACGTAACCGACGGACATATCGGCAAATGTATTATCCTTTACAAGAGCGATAGTGGGTATGCTCTGGATTTTAAAGAGTCTTGCAAGCTCGGGCTCCTCGTCTACGTTCACTTTACCGAAAGAGACGCCCGGATACTCGCGCTCAAGCTCCTCCATAACGGGTGCCATCAGCTTGCAGGGGCCGCACCACTCTGCATAGAAATCGAGAACCACGAGCCCCGACTTTTCCTCTACCTCGCTTGCAAAATTATCCTTTTTTATATTTATCATAGCAAAAACACCTTTCGTTTTTTTACTTATTCTAACACAAAAGTGGGCGTTTGTCCACAATATATATAAAAATTTACATTCTTTTCTCAAAAATCCTTTGACTGTCGGTGTAAAAATGGTGTATAATTAGGTTGTTAAATCTATCCATACACGGAGATAAAAGGTAATGGACGCATACGAAATAGCACTCAGCGTCGACGTGCACGACGTCGATTATAACGGAATAGCAAAGACCTCGTCTGTTATGAGGTATATACAGTCTGCCGCGCAGGCACAGCTCACCTCGGGCGGAATGTCCTATGATAATCTGAAGGCGCGCTCGCGTGCTTTCATACTTTCGAGAATAAAGCTTGAGATAGCCGAGCCGCTGCGCGCCTACACTCCCCTGCGTGCGATTTCATACCCCACCGAGAGCCGCGGATACAGCTTTCTGCGTTGCTATGAATTAAAGAGCGAGGAGCGCACGGTTGCGCGTGCGGTTTCGGTCTGGGCGCTTATTGATACCGATACCCGTGCGCTCGTGCGTGTAAACGATTTTGAGCTCGGGCTGAAGCTTTTGCCCCCTCTTGACCTTTCGCTCGGACGCATAGCGCTCCCCTCGGAGATAACCGACGTCGGTGGCTACGGCGTGCATTACGGCGACGTCGACCAGAATATGCACATGAACAACACGAAATACCCCGATATGTACTCAAACTTTTTGCCTCTTGAGGGAAGAATGATACGGAGCATTTCGATAAACTACTCAAAAGAGGCAAGAATAGGCGAGAAGCTGCGCGTTGCGCGCGCAGAGGCGAACGGCAAATTCTATTTCAGAACCACCCTTCCCGACGGCTCTGTAAATTCCGAGGCGGAAATCACACTCGGTGACATATAAATTATTGCATTTCTTGCTTTTCTCTCTACAACCAACCTTAAACTTCGTTTTTTTCTCTTGTTTTTCATCAAAATCCGTGCATTATCCATTGAGGTGATGCACGGATTTCTTCATTTTTATCCGCAAGTTGTCTTTCAACCTTTTGGTTTTGCAAACTTTTACAATGCTTTTTAGTACGCCGAAGACTTCGCTCCCCTTTCGACGCCTTTCTTACCGACAAATAAAGTATAATTGTGGTATGATATTTCTATATTCGGAAAGGATTATACAATATGAGACAAAAATCAGGAAGAAAAGACACAGTAATCAGGCGCGAGCTCGCCACGGACGGCACTAACGCATTCGAGTACGAGCTTATTATGAGAGAAAGCGAGAGAGTTGCAAGCTACGGAATACCGCTCTACTCAATAAGCGTGCGTATGATAGACGAGAGCGGTCACACAACCGAGGGCGAGATACGCGACGCATTTGCAGATGCAGGAAAGGCGCTCTTTCTTTTCGAGAAAATCGTAAGAAATCTCGCAACACCCATCGACCTCGCATACATACACGAGGACGAAATGCGCTGAGGGGATTGCTTTTTTGCGCGCGCCGTGGTATAATATAAAGGTAAGATGTTTAATTTCTCTTACTATTTCGTGCCGACCATAGTCGGCGAAGGAGAATTACATAAATGAAGATTACCGTTCTCGGCGCAGGCACGTGGGGTGTTGCTCTTGCCTCGCTTTTATTCAAAAACGGACACGAGGTTACGCTCTGGTCGGCAATCCCTGCGGAGCTTAGCGAGCTGCGTGAAACGGGCAGGCACAAAAATCTGCCCGAGGCAAAAATCCCCGAGGGAATTTCCTACGACGAAAACATTGCCCGAGCGATAGAGGGCTCTGAGATGCTGCTGTTCGTGGTTGCCTCGGCTTACATAAGAAAAACCGCCGCACTCGTCGCTCCTCTTCTCTGTGACGGGGTTATGCTCGTCAATGCGTCAAAGGGCATAGAGCCCGTTACTAACCTGACTATGACCGAGGTAATAAGCGAGGAGGTCGAAAAGGCACTTCCCTCTCTTTCCTACGAAGTTGCCGCGCTTTCCGGCCCGACGCACGCAGAGGAAGTAGTCAAGGGACTTCCGACCTCGATAGTTTCCGCCTGCAAGAGCGAGGAGACCTCGCGTAAAATTGCCAAGGTGTTCTTCAATTCCTGTATGCGAGTATACGTCAACACCGACGTGCTCGGCGTTGAGATTGCAGGTGCGCTCAAAAACATAATCGCTCTTGCGGCAGGTGCAAACCGCGGTATGGGCTTCGGCGATAATTCTGCAGCTATGCTTATCACGCGCGGAATAGCGGAGATAACGCGAATGGGCGTTGCTATGGGTGCAAATCCGAAGACCTTCTCGGGTCTTGCAGGAATAGGCGACCTTATAGTTACGGCAACCTCGCGCCACTCGAGAAACAACCGCTGCGGCGAGCTTATCGGTATGGGAAAGAGCTACAGAGAGGCACAGGAAGAAATCGGTATGGTCGTAGAGGGCTATCACGCACTTGAGGCGGCTATGGAGCTTTCAAAAAAATACGGCGTTGAAATGCCTATTACCGAGGCTGTAAATGCGGTTATCAAAAACGGCGTTTCGGTCAAGGACGCTATGCTCGCTCTTATGACAAGAGATATGAAAAACGAGATAAGTTAAACTTTAGGGGGGTGCAAAGCCCCCCTTTTTATTCACTTTTTATTGCATATTTATGCGGAATATTCCGAATTTTATGCATAACGAGCTGCTAAATTTCTTATAATACATTATTTATGTGATTTTTAGCGACAAATTATTTGAATTTTTTTGAATATTTTTTCAAAAAGGGGTTGACAAAAGCACAAGAAGGTATTACAATATATAGCGTTATTAAAAAATTCCCCAAAGGAGAAAACGAAAATGGATAAGTCTAAAATCAAAAAGGTTGTGCTTGCATACTCGGGAGGTCTTGACACCTCTATTATAATTCCGTGGCTCAAGGAGAACTACAACAACTGTGAGGTTATCGCAGTTTC
>JAZOMD010000164.1:0-15347 GCA_045653745.1 Eubacteriales bacterium
CCTGCGGTAAAAAGACTCATTCCTAACACGAGAAAGGCCACGCCTATAATGAACAAAAGCATATGCCCGGGCTCTGTAGGAACAAGCGTCAAGCTTAGCGCGAAAACGATAAGCGCAATCGGCAAAACCGATTTCAGTGACTCCATAATTTTGTCTTTTATTAAACCCACTAATACTTCCCCCAAAAAATTTTACATTTTATTTTAACAGACAAAAGACGTTTTGACAATATATTTTGAAAATATTTTTCAATTACTTCATATACGATTCAATAATTTCCGCAATAAGGCGCGTGGTTTCCAATATCTCCGAGTAAAATTCCCTCGCACTGACACGAAGTCCACCGCTTCCGAGAACCACAAGTTGCTCCTCGTAATCCGAGGTAACGACCCTGACTGTGTGCTTGTCGGAAATCTCGTAGGTAGTACGCTCGATATATGTATCCGCAGTTTGAGACTCCTTCGTGTAGACCACGGTAACCGCGCCGCATTCCTCGACGGAGCCTTCTCCTCCAACCCGCTTATAAGCGTCAAACACAACGATGACACGACATCCGCGGAACGCCGAATAATCGCACATAATTCTTGTCAGAACGTCTCTCGCTCTGGCAAAATCCGACTCCGCAATTCTGCGCATCTCGTCAATGGCAAAAATAAAGTTATAGCCGTCAATTATTACGTACTCCTCACCGCGAGGCTTGAGCTTTTTCGGTCTCTCGCGCTTCTCCTGCTTCGGAGCGGCATTTTCGGTCTTCTCACTGACGCGGCGCGGCTTGATCTTGCCGTAGGTACTCTCAAAAATGCGCATAAGCTCCTTGTCCTCTTCAACAGTACCGCGATAATCGGTTTTCTTCACGGACCTAACTACCGTGACCTCCTCCGAGGTCTCCTTAGGCGCGCCGAAATCGTTGATATGCATAAGCTGATCCGCCTCGCTCCAGTGAACGGCATACCCTGCGCCACCCTTGCAGAATACGGAGCCTGCGGGATTGCGCTCGTCAAGCTCCGCACAGTACCCTCTTTTCGCTATCACCTCATCGGGGTTATGGCAGGGCGCGTACGCACCTACAGCCAGCGTTATCCGTCCCTCGCCTCTTGTGTAAGCGCGCACCTCGGTAGCGTAAGAGCGCATAGTCGCAACGGGACAGCTTCCTCTGAGAATAGCGGTATCTCCGTCGATTTCGGGAGCTTCGGCGTGTCCGTGCATATTGGTGATATCGGTCATAGCTCTTCCGAGATTTTCAATCGGCACTTCGATAACGAAATCAAAGGTGGGCTCAAGAAGCACCGAATCAGCCTTCATAAGTCCCTGCCTGATAGCTCTGTAGGTCGCCTGTCTGAAATCTCCGCCCTCGGTATGCTTCAAGTGAGCCTTGCCGGCCGTCAGCGTTATCTTAACGTCCGTGAGAGGAGCACCGACCAAAACGCCCCTGTGAATTCTCTCGTCAAGATGGGTCATTATCAGCCTTTGCCAACTGATGCCCAGCCTGTCCCCGTCACATTCGGAGGCGGTAACTATACCGCTTCCCTCGGGCAAGGGATCAATGCGCAAATGCACCTCCGCATAATGACGCAATGGCTCGAAATGCCCCGCACCGAAAACGCTGTCGGCAACGGTTTCTTTATATAAAACAGCCCCTTCGTCAAAATCGACCTTAACGCCGAATCTCTCCTCTATCACTCGGCGAAGCACCTCGATCTGTATCTCTCCCATAAGCCTTACGCGCAGCTCGCCAAGGGCAGAATCATAGCTCAAGGAAAGCGACGGCTCCTCCTCGGCAAGCGTCATAAGGCGCATGTATATTTCGTAAGGGTTTGCCTCTTTGGGCAAAATTATTTTGTAGTCAAGTACGGGGGAAAGTGTCGGCACCTCGGATTTTTCAACACCGATTCCAGCGCCCACCGTAGTCGCCGTAGGTCCGAGTATTGCGCAAACCGTGCCGGGGGTGGCAATAGAGATACTCTTATATTTATCTCCCGAGTAAAGCCTTATTTCCTCTACCTTTTCTTCGACCGTCTCACCGGATTTTGTCTTTATACTTATAACGTCTTTGGTTTTAAGGCTTCCGCCGGTAATTTTTATGTATGTAAGTCTTTTTCCTTGAGGGTCACGGGTAATTTTATACACTCTTGCACCGAAAAGCGTGTCGGAATACTTCTTTTCAAGGGTATATTTGTCTATAGCCGCCATCAGCTCCGCAACGCCCTTCATTTTAAGAGCCGAGCCGAAGAAAACAGGGAAAATCCTGCGTTTTGCTATTGCTCTTGCCAAAGATTCGTCCGAAAGCACGTCGGTTTCGAAATATTCGTCCATCAGATGCTCGTCCGCCGAGGCGCAGGACTCGTAAAATTCGGGCGAGCCCTCATGGGAAAAGTCCACCGCACGGGGTGAAATAACGCATTTTATCTCTTCAAGAAGCTGTGCCCTGGTCCTCTCTGCAATATCTACCTTGTTTACGAAAATAAACGTGGGGATGCGCCTTGCGGAAAGCAAGGAATAAAGGGTCTTCGTATGTGCGGTAACACCGTCGGGAGAGCTGACGATAAGGATAGCATAATCCTGCACCGAAAGCGCACGCTCCGCCTCGCAGGAAAAATCAATATGACCCGGAGTATCGATGAGAGTCATATAGGTATTACCGAACTCAAGGATGGCTTGCTTCGAGAATATGGTTATTCCCCTCTCGCGCTCAAGAGAATGAGTATCGAGAAACGCATCACGCTTATCCACCCTGCCAAGCCTTGTCAGAGTGCCCGAGGTATATAATAGCCCTTCCGAAAGAGTGGTCTTTCCCGCATCAACGTGGGCGAGTATTCCTACCGCTATTTTCTTCATCAAGCCTCTCCTTTCTTGATTTTTTCATAGTTTTGTTTACATTTTAAGCAGATATTTCAGATTCTTCCCATCTGATCCTTGCTTTTGAAATTTCTTTTCAAAGAGTTTAATTGAGGGTAAATTATCGGGATCCACGGTAGCGTAAAGCTCATTCAGCCCAATATCAGATGCCATCCTTGTAAGGGAATCCAACACCTTTTCACCAAGGCCGCGTCCGATATATTCGGGAAGAAGCCTTAAAGCGCACTCCGCACCGCCAAGATAATTAAAGTAATATAAAAGTGCTTCTCCAATGAATTTCTCCCCCAGAAGGACGAAAAGAGTTAAGGTGCATCCGCTATCTAAGCCGTGCTCCGCCTCACGAAGGAAGTATTCGTCCTCGCATTCTTCGGAATCACATCTGAAATCGTAGCCCCAAAATCTGTTTACCGTCACGTCTCGGCAAAGCCTTGCATACTCAGAAAGATACTTGTCGGTGGGGAGTACAAACGTCACACCGTTTTCAAAGAAATATTGCGCATCGTCGGAAAGCGCGGCACATTCGCTGATAAATCTCACCGTAAACCGTTCTTCATCCTCGTCCTCGGGGTATATTTCGGTATTTTCGTATTTTTCTTCTAACAGAAAGGCGTTTTCCTTCGGTACGTCGGTGAGTATGAAGGGGATCTCCTCCTTTATTGCATAAAGGCGCAAAGCATCCACAGCAGCTGACTCGTCCGCCCCATCCATCATAGCTATGGGATAAGCGAAGAAATATTCCCCGTCGTATATTCTCACAAGAAAACAGCCCGATTGCGCCGATATGCCAACCTCGCACTCCTCCGCCATCTCGGAAAGCGAATCGAATATCTCGACTATATCGCCTCTCTTAGCATCGGAAAGCGAAAAAGCCGCGAAAGACAGGCACTCATCGTATGAACTTTCGTCAAAAAGTTTAAAGCTTATCATTATTTATACCCGTACCTACTCCTATTTCCTGTTAAGCTTCAGCGAGAGCTTAGTGACGAAGTACTCGCCGTCATCGGAATAGTCGAAGCCATCCGCAACCACCGATGCAAGCCGCTTACAAGTCTTAAGCCCTATACCGTTGCTCTCTGCGGCATCGCTGTTCTTGGAAATTCGGTTCGTACACTCTATAATCAGCGTCATTCCGTTCAGTTTAACAGTCAAAACGACAGGATAGTCTCTGTCGGCATACTTCGTGAGATTGGAAAACAGATTATCAACGATTCGCATAAGATTCGGCGCATCGGTACACACGTAATACTCGCCGTCCCGAAGAGAATCGTCAAGCTCAAAGGAGGTATTGTATCCACTCTCGTTTAAAAGCAAAATATGCTCTGCAAAAAGCTGCTCAAGCAGGGTCTTGGCATCGTATTCCTCAAGCTTGACTCCACCCTCGGAGCCTCCGAATGCGAGAGAATACTTGAACATATCGTCAGACAAATGCTTTAGTCTCATTGCGGTATTTTCGGAAGCCGCAACGTATCCGCGAAGCACCTCGTCGGTTCCGTCATAATCCTTCATCATATCGAGATACCCGAGAAGCACCGTAAGGGGGGTGCGTATGTCGTGGGACATGGAGGTTATTAGCTCGTTATTGGCGTCTATCGCCTCGCGCTCGATGCGGAGCTTATCTATAATCGAAATTCTCATATTTTCGACATTTGATGAAAGGATAGCTATTTCGTCTCTTCCGTCAGAGGAGATAATATGAGTCATATCACCCGATGCAACTATGGCGACGTCATTTTCAAGTTTTTTTATTCTCGCTATGATCCTGCTGACGTAGAATATTAAAAGAAGTGCAAGAACAAGCACCGCCACGATCAGCGACCCGATATTCGCGAGATCATAATACAACAGCTCGGTAAATTCCGCAACGGATGCAAAAAGCAAGCCGTCAGACACCTTAAGCTCATGCAATCCGTTTTCCTCTGCGGCGGCAAGAAGCGCCTCAAGGTCCGGGTGAGAAACTATGTCTCCGATAAAGGAATAATCACCGTCAACATTGTTTCCGTCATCGATTTCGGACTCGAAGAACAACTGATCGTCCTTATAAACTAAAAGGTAAACGTATCTGTTATCCCTTGCCCATTTTTTTATTTCATCGGTATCCGCGCTTGAAAGCTCGCGCGTATCGCAAAATCTTTGGAGTGATTCAAGATAAGCAATCTCTCTTGAATTTTTCCCCTCTTCGGTAATATAAAATCTGTTTATAAAATAATTCGACGTTGCTCTGACGCCCACATAAGTCAAAAGCGCGAAAAGCACTCCCAAGGCAATAGCTCCGATAAGTCCGAGATAGAGCGAATGCCTTTTCCCACTATAAGCTTCTTTGAAATCAATCAATTTGGTAGCCCTTTCCCCATACAGTCCTTACGAGCTTGGGTGACGATGGGTCATCCTCAAGCTTTCTTCGAAGGTTAAGTATATGAACGGTTATGGTATTATTGGACGAAGCAAGCGGTATCTCCTCCCACACCGCTTCGTATAGATCTCTCGGATTTACTACCTTTCCGCGATTCTTGGCAAGATAGATAAGAACGTCCATCTCTTTATCGCGAACGTCGATGGGAATTCCGTTTTTAGTCACCTCGCGAATCTCGGGGAAAAGCACTACACCGCCCCAAAGGCGGATAGCCTCGCCGCCGACAGACTCCTTTGCGCTGTAGTTATTATACCGTCTCGTCAGAGCCTCTACCTTCATCATCAGCTCTCTCGACGAGAATGGCTTTACAAGATAGTCGTCACCGCCCCCGGCGTATGCCGCCTCTTTGTCCGATTCCAAGGGTTTCGCGGTAAGGAAAAGCACGGGAACCGCAGAAAATCGTCTTATCTCCTTCGTCGCCTCCACACCGTTCATATGCGGCATCATTACGTCCATAATGCAAAGATCGATGCTTTTATCCTCGCGCACGGCTGACACCGCGCCATTGCCGTCCTTTGCCTCAATGACCTCGTACCCCGAGCTCTCGAGAAGCAATCGCAATACCTTTCTGATCTCAACCTCATCGTCACAAACGAGTATTCTCATATATTTTTTCCTTTCGGCACGTTTTACGATGCAAAATATCGTCTTCTTTTTATTATACCATATATTTTATTTATTTTCAACATTTGATTTATGAAGTATTATTTAAAAATTCCCATTAGCCTTCCCCAAGATAGGGGAAGGGGGATTTTGACGAAGGAGAAAGACGGATGAGGATGAGGAAAGTGAACAAACCGCAACAAAGCCGGTGACTGTAGAAAATCTCCCCCGACTTAACGCCGAGGGAGCAAAAAGCAAAAAAAAGAGGCGCCATACGACGCCTCTAAAAACTCAAAAGGAGAAATCAATAATTCTCTTTTCTAACCTCAAAGTAGCTCTGGGGATGAGCGCAAACGGGGCATGCACCGGGAGCCTTAGTACCCATTACAAGGTGACCGCAGTTGCGGCACTCCCACATGGTCATTTCGCCCTTCTCGAATACCTTCTGCATCTCTACGTTGGAAAGAAGCTTTCTGTATCTCTCCTCATGAGTCTTCTCGATAGCTGCTACTGCTCTGAACTGACGAGCAAGAGCGGTGAAGCCCTCTTCCTCTGCTTCCTTAGCAAAGGTATCGTACATATCGGTCCACTCGTAGTTCTCGCCCTCTGCTGCTCCAAGAAGGTTGCCTGCAGTGTTGCTAAGACCGCCAAGAGCCTTGAACCAAAGCTTTGCGTGCTCCTTCTCGTTGTTTGCAGTCTCCTCGAATATAGCTGCGATCTGCTCGTAGCCCTCCTTCTTTGCAACAGATGCAAAGTAGGTGTACTTGTTTCTTGCCTGCGACTCGCCTGCGAAAGCGGTCATAAGGTTCTGTTCGGTTTTAGTTCCCTTAAGATTCATTTTTTATCTCCTTTGTGTTTTGATTTTATTTTTAACAGATTATCCCGTTACTAATCATATTATACCGACAAGACTTTTTCTTGTCAATAGAGTTCCATAAAAATTCACATTTTTGCCCCCGAAAAGCAGGGGGAAATCGGAGAAATCAGACCAGCGCCGCCATTACGTCGAGCTCGAAGTTCGCGCCGGTTTTTCCTGCGCCGTGGCTGTCGTGCCAACGGTTGTTCTTCATATAAATCGCAGTGACGTCGTTCTCGGGGTCAACGAAGAAATGCGTGCCGTACGCACCGCTCCAGCCGAACGAGCCGACGGGAAGTCTCGCACCCTCCACGCGCACGTAAACGCCAAGACCCCAGGTGCCGTCAGCACCCTCTGCGCGATACTTAATATCCGCCGAATGCTTGGTGTAAAGCGAGAAGATTTCATCGTCAACGAGGCGCACGCCGTTGTATACGCCCCGACAGCGGAGCATCTCGGCAAACTTGAAATAGTCCTCGGCACTTCCAAGAAGTCCTGCGCCTGCCGCCGCGTATTCGAGAGGATAGCCCTCGAATATGGTTCTTCCCATATCGTAGGAGACTATGCCGCCGCCGAAAAGTCTGTCCGAAACGGCAACCGTCCTTCCCCACTGCTCCTCGCTCGGGAAATAGGTTATATCCTTTATTCCGAGAGGCACGAATATGTTTTCCTTTACAAACTCGTGGTATGGCTTACCCGAATACTTTTCTATAAGCAGAGCCATAACGTCATAGGCGGCGGTCTGCGAGTAGCCGTAGCCCTCTCCGGGCTCAAATCCGAGAGGCCCCGTAAGAGCGTAATCAATATATGCGCGCTTGCTTACGTACGCCGACGTGGGCGCCGCCTGCATCATAACCGTCTCCACCTCGGAATTGCAGGCAAAGCCGCTCGAATGCGAAAGAAGCATATGCAGCTCTATCGGTTTTTTTACAGGTCTCGCGGGCACGGCGGCACCGTTCTCAACTCTGCCTACGTAAAGATTTTTAAACTCGGGAAGATGGTCGGAGAGCAGGTCGTTATATCCGAAGTAGCCCTTCTGTATTCCGAGAAGAAAGGCGAAGCCTGCAATAGGCTTCGTAAGCGAAGCAAGACGGAACATAGCGCCCCTTTTAAGAGGCTCGCGAGTCGTGGCGTTCGAGCAGCCGTACACCTCGTCAAGAAGAATCTCTCCCCCCTGAGCAACGATGGCACGCGCTCCTGCTATGTTAAAATCCGCTATGTCGTTTTCTATTCTTTTGCCTACGCCCTCGAGAAGGCGCGCCTTATCAAGCTTTTTCATTTTTTCTCTCTCCTGTTCGGTTTTCGCGTAAAAAGTAAATCATAGTTGTCTTTTTTGTCTGTTTCTATACAAAACAAAGGACCTTGTTCGGTCCTTTGCTAAGTTGTTTATCACTTCTTGGTAAGATAGCCCTCGCGGTAAAGAAGCTCGGCGATAAGAACCGCACCGCCTGCTGCGCCGCGCAGGGTGTTGTGCGAGAGACCTACGAACTTATAGTCGTATACGGTATCGGGACGGAGTCTTCCGACAGAAACGCCCATACCGCCAAAGAGGTCGCGGTCGAGGCCGGTCTGAGGACGGTTATCCTCCTCAAAATAGGTTACAAACTGCTCGGGAGCATTCGGGAGGCCGAGGGTCTGAGGCTTGCCCTTGAAGTTCTTCCAGTCCTCGAGAATCTGCTCCTTGGTAGGCTTATTCTCAAAGCGAACGAACACAGCCGCCATATGGCCGTCGGTTACGGGAACGCGAAGGCACTGGGTGGTGATTACAGGCTCCTTGGCAGGAACGATCTCGCCGCCCTCAACGGTACCCCAAACGCGAAGGGGCTCCTTCTCACTCTTTTCTTCCTCACCGCCGATGTAGGGAATGAGGTTATCTATCATCTCGGGCCACTCGTTAAAGGTCTTGCCTGCGCCGCTGATTGCCTGATAGGTGGTAGCGACTACCTCCTTGATACCGTACTTACGGAGAGGAGTGAGCGCGCCAACGTAGGACTGAATAGAGCAGTTGGGCTTAACTGCGATAAAGCCTCTCTTAGTGCCGAGTCTCTTTCTCTGCGCCTCTATTACCTCAAGGTGAGCGTCGTTTACCTCGGGAATTACCATAGGAACGTCGGGAGTCCATCTGTTCGCGGAGTTGTTGGAAACCACGGGAATCTCAGCCTTTGCATATCTCTCCTCGAGAGCACGGGTCTCGTCCTTGGTCATATTTACTGCGCAGAACACGAAATCAACAAGCGAGCCAACGGTGTCAATATCGTCAGAGGAGATAACCGTCATACCGAGAATCTTCTCGGGGCACTCGGTCTTCATCTTCCATCTTCCCTTAACCGCATCGGCATACTTCTGTCCTGCAGAGCGCGGTCCGGCAACAAGCGCGGTTATCTCAAAATAGGGGTGCTCGGAGAGAAGCATAATAAATCTCTGGCCGACCATACCCGTCGCGCCGATAATACCAACCTTAAGTTTTTCCATTTCGTTTACCTAACCTTTCACAGAACGTGATTTTTAAATTATTGCATTTCATTGTAACATATAAACAACGATAAGTCAATGCTTTTATAAACATTTTACAAAATTTTGTGCGTTTCGTTACGCGCGAGGCGCAATACGGCAAAGGAGAGAGAACGAAAATTCTCTCTCCCTTCAAATACCCACGGGCGGCAAGCTATTCAGTTCCCCTTGTTAATAATGCTGACCGTCTCGGGCGAAACTCCCGTAGTCTCGCAAACTATCGTAAGTATGCGTGCCGCGTCTGCCGCCTGAAGGCTTTCCGCGCCGACTATTACGCTTACAGCGCCGTCGGATATAACCGCAATGCATTCCTCAAAGCCCTTCGCCTTGACAAGACTCTCTATGCTCGCCTCGTTCTGAATATCGAGGGCAATCTTAGAAATCTTCTCTGCCGCCTCTGCGCGAGCCTCGGCACTTGCCTCCTCGCTCTCGCTCACAAGTCTTAAAACGTCGAGTGCCTCGTCGCGCGCCTCCTTGCGGTCAAGGGCGGCAGAGGTGAAGTAGCTGTTCTTCTCCTCATCGGGGCTCGTGCCCGTGCTCTCGGAATCGGAGAAGTTATCCTCCATATTGTTATCGCCGTAGCCGAGAGAGGCGGTGGGGTCGTAGAACCAGCGGTAATTGAGATAGACGGCAAGACCTATAAGAAGTGCCGCGCTCGCAACCACTATCCCCTTCGCAGAGCGTCCTGAAAAGATTTTTTTGACTTTTTCGTTTTTCATATGAGAATTCTCCTTTTGTTTGTTACTTGATAAATACTATGCCGAAGATGTGCGCGATATTACCGATTTTCTTCTCGTATTTTCAAAACCGATACTCTGTTTGAACCTATGCCGAAAAGTGTAGCGCACAGGCTCTTTATATCCGAGCGAACCTCTACGTTATTAGCCCCCTCGCAAAGAACCAGTACCCCAAGGACCTCGCCGTCCTCGCTATAGGTTATCATAACCTCGCACTCGCCTGCCGAATCGAGTAGAGAGCAAGCCACGGCGAGCCTCTCCTCGAGAGTTTCCTCGCTTGGGAGAGAATCGGCGCTCCCCCTCTCCCCTCGCCCCAAAAAGAGGAGCAAAAGCCCGAGAAGCAAAACCGCCCCAGCCTTCAGAAGCCCCGAGCGAGTCTTCAGAAAATCAACAAATCCGCCGTCAGATTTCATAATCGGCAAAGCACTCCCCAAGTCCGTATTTTTCCACAAGAGCCTCGACCCTCTTTGCATCGGCAAAGGCGCCTGCTCCAGAGAGATAAACCCTTATTTTTTCAGCACGCATTTCCGTCGCAGAGAAGTTCTCGGCAACCACCGTCACACTACCCTCGGGCAGCGACATCTCACCCTCGATAAGCCTCTCGACCCCGTCCTCGAAGGCAGACCTCGCCGCCTCTGTTGCACCGTTTTCGGGAAAGCTCGGATACTCGCCCACCCCGTCAAAAGAGGAAAGAAAATCCCACGACAGGCTCGCAAGCGGTGCCGTCA
Organism: Eubacteriales bacterium; assembly: GCA_045653745.1. GTDB lineage: Bacteria > Bacillota > Clostridia > Oscillospirales > CAG-272 > UBA1740. Next base: position 10,702 of record JAZOMD010000164.1, read on the forward strand.
CCGTAAAGAGAAGGAGCACGCCGAAGGCAAATTTCGAGGTAGCGTCAGACCCCTCGCGATAGAGGAGAAGCGCGAGAATTCCGAGCACCGCGCAGGCGACGAAAACGGCTATCATATATTCCTTCACGAGGCACCGACGCCCCCTTTCATAAACAAAACTATCTGGAATACGTAAATAAGAGCCGAAAGAGAATAGACCGCCGTAAGCATATCAAGAGCCGAGCTCACCGAGGAAAATGGCTCGGACGAGCCCGAAAGACTCTCCGCCACGCTCGAGGCAAGTCCCACCGCAAGACGGTAAAGAAGAAGGGTGAGAAGCGGAGGAAGAAAGACCGAGGCTATCACCCATACAGCCCCAACGCCTACCACGCTCTTTACGTATGACATACCCGACGCGAGGGTCGAAAGCGCACCTGCAACCGTGCTGCCTACAATCGGTATAAGTCCCGAGGCTACGTATCTTGCACTGCGCAGTGCGGCACTGTCGGCGGCAGAGGTCAGGACGGATTGAAGCGAGAGCGAGCCGACGAATATCGCCGTAAACAGTCCAAGCACTCGGAAGAAAAGCGAGCGCACGGAGCGCAAGAGAGCCGCGCACTCGGGCGAGCCCAGCGGCGCGAGCATTCCAAGAGCAAGACAAAGAGAGGAGATGGCAGTCATTGCCGCACCCCCTGCACCCCCGACCACCGAAAGAGTAACCCCCATTCCGACCGACCCTGCCGACGCCGTGAGCGACGCACCCGAGCCGAGGGAAACCGCCGTCGCAATAGGAATAAAGGAAGAAAAGAAGGCACTCGCCTCTGATAAAGCCTCCGAGAGCGAAAGAAAAAGCGGCAAAAGCCCTGCCCCCAGCGACACCGAGGCGATAAGCCCAACTCCGCGCCGCGTCACGTCAAGACAGGACGCACCCGAAAGAGAGGCGACGGAAATCATAACGGCAAGAGAGAGGGCGGTAAGAAAAAACGAGGCGATAAGCCCGTCCTCTCCCCCGATAATTTCAAGGCACTCCGAAAGGAGCCCGTCTATACCGAAAAAGGAAATGATTTTCTCGGGCGAATCAGTGATGTTTTCGTAGCCGTCGGGGAGAATGTCTTCAAAGTCTTCGAGATATTCGTCAACCTCTTTCGCAGAGGCTTTAAGAGAAAACGAGCCTATTATGACAACTATGATTAACATTACAAGGAGTTTTTTCATTTTAGCATCTCCATACCGAGAGAGACCGTTTTCACAAAATACGGCATAACTATAAGTATTATTTCAACCCTGCCGCCGAAGGTAAGCGCGCTCGCGACCAGGGGTGCGTCGAGCTCTCGGCAGATATCTGCGCATATACCAAAAACATATCCGATACCCACAACCTTCGTAGCCGCCGTGCATATTTCGCTAATCCCTGCCGCCTCGGCAAGAGAGAAGATTTCAGAATAAAGCTCGCCCACGCGCTCGAGCACGGCGACAAGAATGACAACCGCGCCGACGGCAAGTATAGGCTTGCGAAGACCCTTGCCGCCCTCCGAAATCAAGAGGGCGCTCACCGCCGCCAAGAGAGCCGTGGCGCAAAGCCGCATTATCATACCCCGAACACCGAGCGAAGGGCGTTTATCAGCTTTCCTATCTCCTCGGCTAAAAGAAGCAGGATTATTACCGTGCCTGCAAGCGACACGAGGCCGGATTGCTCGTCCTTGCCCACCTTCGACATTATCTGACAGACGACGGTTATTATCATTCCGACCCCGGCCACCTTAAGTATAAGATCAACGTCCATACGTCCCTCTCCGTTATGTTTTTATCTGGGAAAATCCACCTCTCGCCGTCCAACTCCGCAGGGCGAGCCCTTGCCGTTTTGTGCGTACCCTGTTCGGATTATCGCTCAAATAAGCAATATCACCGCCCCGAGAGCCACCGCTATTATCGCGGCGCGCACCGCACGCTCGCTCCTCTCGCCTTCATCTCGCTCTTTTGAAAGAAGCTCGGATATACTGCGCGCGTAATCCTCCAGGCGCGCAACCTCTGCCTCAAGATAATTTTTTCCAAACCCCGAAAATAGCGAGGAAAAGAGCTCCCCTGCCTCGCGGCTAAGAGAAAAACCGACGGCCGAGTACGCAAAAGAAAGCTCCTTCCCCTCCGCGACAAGACTAAGAAAGCGAGACATCTCTTCCGAGTCGGAGCTGAAATCTCTTGCAAGCGCCTCGGGAGTTGCAAGAGAACGGCGCACACCCGAGGTTATATGTAGAAGAAAGCGGTAGAGCTCCTCGCCCTCATTACGGCGCTTTTTTAGAAATGCCGAATAGGCGCGGATAAGAATTACCGCAGACAGAAGAACGAGCGCCGCCCCTACTATCCCCTGCGTGCTCATACGCTCTCGGCGCCGATAGAAAAGCCCTCGGGAGTGCGGAAGATTCCGACGAGCAAATCGAACGCCCCGGACTCAAAAAGCGAAGAAAGAGACGGGCGCTCGCGCACCTCGGAAAAGGCGGCGGCGTGTGCCGTAGCAACGAGAGGTATTCCCGTGCGCACCGCCTGTGCCACGCCCTCTGCCTCGTCGCTTCCTATCTCGTCTATCATTATCACCTCGGGAGACATAGTTCGGGTTGCTATCTCTATTCCCTCGCGGCGCTTGTACCCCCTGAGCAAATCAACCTCCGAAGAAGAAAAATCCTCCTCCCAGAATTCGCACCTCTCGTCCACCACTGCGACCCTCATAGCCTGCGCTCCCTCTCCGAGGCTGTGGGCAAGCGAACGCAGTGCCGTCGTCTTCCCTCCCCCCGGGGGAGAAAAAATCAGCATTCCCCGTCTCACGCGAGAACGGAAAAGCGCGGCAAGCTCCTCGGAGAAATCACACTCACCCGTCGGAATTCTGAACACCAGCGAGCGCAAGTCGCTCACCCCGACGAGCTCTCCGCCCTCGTACCTTGCAAAGCCGCAAAGCCCCACGCGCACTCCGTAAGAGAGCGAAATATAGCCCGAGGCTATGCTGTCCCTGTGTGCGTAGAGCGCCCCGTCGGATATTTTAGAGACGGTGCTTTCCGTCTCGGAGCGTGTGACCTTCGTATAAAGCGGAATTATCTCGTTTCCGTATAGAAGCGAGCACCGCCCCTCACCGCGTATTCTTATTTCTCTTATCCCACGGGCGCCAAGGCGCCTTGATGCGCATATGCGCTCGATTTCGAGAACCATTCGCGGCGGTAAATATTTAAACACGCTCGGCGCGACGAGCGTCCCATTTTTTGCCAATATCCTCTCTCCTTTCTTTTACAACTTTACTTTCTTTGTCAAATATCGTCTAAAACTATACAAAAATGAACGGCTTTTATGAGCGCATTTCTACGCATCATGGGAATATTTATTCCGTGTTTATTATTGACAAAGCCCCTTTATTGTGCTAAAATATAATTGAAAATTTGAAAGCGAGTATCCCATAGCTATGAAATCAACAGGCATTGTAAGAAACATTGACGAGCTTGGACGAGTAGTTGTTCCCAAAGAGATACGAACGAAAATGGGAATTGCGAACACCGACCCGGTAGAAATCTTCGTTGAGGGTGACAGAATCATTCTCACCAAGTACACCCCCGTATGTCATTTCTGCGGAGCCAAAGAATCGGTTCTTGACTTCAAGGGTAAAAAGATTTGCCGCGCTTGCGTAAACGAAATCAGGCTGTCCGTCTTTGAATGAAAATATTTCGCGAGGTTAATAATGGCCTCGCGAAATATTTTTGTATATGCACTTGATTTTCGGCGCCTGTTATGCTACAATATATGCGGTAAATAACTAAAAAATTAAATATTTGAAAGGAATTTTCAAAAATGAGAGTTGTAACCTTCGGCGAGCTTATGCTCAGACTTCAGCCCTACAACTACGAGAGGTTCGTTCAGTGCGACCACGTCGAGTTCACCTTCGGTGGCGGTGAGGCAAACGTTGCCGTTTCTCTTGCCAACTACGGTATGGACGCAGCGTACGTAACCAAGCTTCCTACGCACGCTATCGGTCAGGCGGCAGTAAACAGCCTTCGCAGATACGGCGTTGACACCACCAAGATAGTTCGCGGCGGCGACAGAGTTGGTATCTACTTTAACGAAAAGGGAGCTTCCCAGAGAGGCTCTGTATGTATTTACGACAGAGCTAATTCCGCTATCGCAAAGGCTGCGAGAGAGGACTTCGATTGGGACGCTATATTTGACGGTGCAGACTGGTTCCACTTCACCGGTATCACCCCCGCGCTTGGCGCAAACGTTGTTGAGATTTGCAAGGGCGCCTGCAAGGCGGCAAAGGCAAAGGGGCTCAAAATCTCCTGCGACCTTAACTACCGCGGCAAGCTCTGGACCCGTGATCAGGCAAGAGCGGCTATGACCGAGCTCTGCGAGTACGTTGACGTCTGCATCTCCAACGAGGAAGACGCAAAGGACGTTTTCGGTATCGAGGCAGAGGCTACCGACATCTACGGCGGTAAGCTCAACCACGACGGATATAAGTCTGTTGCAAAGCAGCTTGCTGACAAGTTCGGCTTCGAGTACGTTGCTATCACTCTCCGTGAGAGCCGCAGCGCATTTGATAACGGCTGGTCTGCTATGCTCTACGACGTAAAGGCTGACGAGTACTGCTTCTCGAAGAAGTACGACCTTCACATCATCGACAGAGTTGGCGGCGG
>JAZOMD010000165.1:0-32113 GCA_045653745.1 Eubacteriales bacterium
TGGTGACCCGTACGGGAATCGAACCCATGTTACAGCCGTGAAAGGGCCGTGTCTTAACCGCTTGACCAACGGGCCTTAAAGAAGAATGTCGAAGCCGGGGGCTACGACATTCTTGGTAGCGGATGTCGGATTTGAACCAACGACCTGCCGGGTATGAACCGGACGCTCTAGCCAACTGAGCTAATCCGCCGAATTTGAGACTTCATCAAATCTCGCTTGGATATTATAACATAAGAAAAGCGAAAAGTCAATAGTTTTTTTGAAAAAATTTCATCTCGGGCGATTTTGCTTTTAAATCGCCTTTTTTTCGAGCATTCGGAAGGGGGCGTTTGTCCCTTGATTTTTTGTGGGTGATGGGCGGTACGTGCGAGCGGCGTGCGTAGTGAATTGTGAAAACGGTTCTAGGGTACAAGCAGACTCTGTTGACGAAATATAGCGCATTTTGCAAACACTTATTGTCAAATTTGGTGTTTTTTGTCTTACACGGCTGTCAAAACTGAGTGTGGGGTGCGGTGCGGCTTGCACGAGTGCGCGCGGACTTTGTTCTGCGCTTTGTGGGTTGTGCCCGAGAAAATTCGAAAAAATTTCAAAGACCCCTTGAAACGAGGATATATATGTGATATAATATTTACGAATAATTTTATTTTCGCGCATAGGCGCGACTAAAACACGCGTTTCGGAGGGGTATTCCAATGGAAGAAAAATTTATAAGTCTGCTTTATCCGTCGGAGGATTCCCGTCTTTTTCACCAGAACAGAGACAACCTTCCAAACATTTCGGACGACGTATGCTACGAGCTCGGACTCGAGGAGATTTTCAACCTCAAGAGCGCAAACCTTTCGGACTTTTTCACCGTGGACCCCGAGGTTATTGCATACCGTCAGGAGGTTTTTGCAGATATATTTTCAATTCCCGAGATAAAGGACACCCTCTCGAAGGTGCACCCTATTCTCGACGACATAACCGAGCTTCGCAGGCTCGACAGAGAGAACACCTCCTCGGGTGATTCCTACCTTTACAGCATTACCGAAATAGAGCTTTACGTTTCCTGCATAGACACTCTGCGCGACGGCTTCGCTTCCATAAGAGATAGGCTCGGTAGCCGTGCCTTCAAAGCTCTTGCAGACCTTGCGGTAGAGCTCGGCTCCTCGGATTACTACAAGGAGCTCAACAAGAAGCTCGAGGCTCTTGCATCGAGGGTGCACGAGGTGCGCAGTATTACGGTGGGCGTAAACCTCGACAGAGAGCTCCGTCCCGTAAGCGCAGGAGTGCTCTCCATAAACTCCGAGCAGTTCAAGTCGGGAAAGGTGCTCGACAAGATACTTCGCTTCTCCTTTAAAAACGACGCATTCACGACCATCGCAGAGCTCTCTCCCTTCGGAAAGGGGCAGAGCGAAAACCGTAAAGAGGCGCTCGTCGGTGCCTTCAATTCGGCGATAGAGGAGGTCTTCCGTTCCTCGGTGAAGGGTTGGCGCGCGGTAGTAGGCGAGTATGTTCTTGATAACACCGACTTCCTTCTCCGCCTTCTGCCCGAGATAGAGTTCGTTTCCCGTTCCGCCGACCTCGTCAGACGGCTTGCAGAGCACGAGGGCTGCTCGGTGACGGTGCCCGTTCTCCGTCCGATGGAGGAGAAGTCGTTCTCGGCAAAGGGGCTCTACAATCCGAGAGTCGCTCTTGCAATAGACGACGAGATAGTCACAAACGACCTCGAGCTTGACGAAAACGCAAAGATATACGTTCTGACGGGCCCTAACCGCGGCGGAAAATCGGTAATAACGGTTGCTCTCGGAGCAGCACAGGCGCTCTGTCAGCTCGGTCTGCCCGTGCCTGCGGAGTCGGCGGTTATTTCCCCCGTCGATGCAATATTTACTCATTTCCCCGAGGGTGCAGACGATACGATAGATAAGGGAAGACTTGGCGAGGAGTGCGCAAGACTGAAGGAGATTTTTGATGCGGTCAGCGGAGACAGTATGATTCTGCTTGACGAGTCGCTTTCCTCGACGGGTGCGTACGAGGCGGCATACATTGCCTCGGAGATACTCGCAGGCTTTGCGGTGATGAGGTCGAGAGGAATTTTCTCCACCCACCTTCACGAGCTTGCCGCGGCGGTTCCCGAGATAAACGAGCGCTCCGTGAACAGGGGTGGCGTCAAGATAGACACTCTCGTTGTGGGAATAGTGGAAGGTAAGAGATCCTTCAAGATATACAGGCCGAAGCCTGACGGCAAGTCCTACGCAAGGCATATTGCCGATAAATACGGTCTGTCCTTTGACAGCCTCATGGCTAGGGCAGACGGCAAGGAGACAGAGGCTTGAGCGTAGTTGTTGGAATAGACGTTGGCGGAAGCACGACCAAGATAGTTGCTTTCCGCAGCGAGGGCGGAAGGCGCGAGCTGATAAAGCCGCAGATAGTTAAGGCGCACGACCCGGTGACGGCGATATACGGTGCGTTCGGTAAGTTTACCGATGAAAACAATCTCGGAATGAACGACATTACGAGAATAATGATGACGGGCGTCGGCTCGTCCTACGTGCAAAGAAATCTTTACGGGCTCGACTGCCGCCGGGTAGAGGAGTTCGACAGTATAGGCAGGGGCGGCCTTTACCTCACGGGGCTCTCCGAGGCTCTGGTAGTCAGTATGGGCACGGGTACCGCGCTCGTCCACGCGAAGGCTACGGGCGAGATGGAATACCTTGGCGGTACGGGAGTCGGCGGCGGTACGCTGATGGGGCTCTCAAAGCTGCTCGTGGGAGCAGAGCACATAGACCATCTCGTGGAGTTTGCCGACAGCGGAGACCTCGCCAATATCGACCTGAAAATCAAGGATATAACCGCAAGAGGCGCTCTCGAGGCGCTTTCAAGAGAAACGACCGCCGCAAACTTCGGTAAGGTCTCGGATATGGCGACGAAGGGCGACGTAGCCCTCGGTATAATGAACCTCGTCTTCGAGACGGTTGCGATGGTTTCGGTTTTCGCCGCACGCTCGGTCGGTGTGAAAGACGTGATTCTTACAGGAAACATCACGGTCCTCGAGCATTGCAGACGCAAGTTCGAGGAAATCAACCAGATGAATTACGGTGTCAACTTCATAATCCCCGATTACTCGCGCTACGCTACCGTAATAGGAACGGCGCTGCACGGTCTTGGGGGGATTAACTGATGAATATAATGAGATTCGTAGTGCCGAAAAGCCTCGTCGAGTACGTTACGCTCGACAGTACGGTAAGGCAGGCACTTGAAAAAATGCGTTATCACAGATACGCGGCAATACCCGTCATAGACGGAGAGGGCAGATACGTAGGCACGCTCCGTAACGACGACTTGTTCGGATATTTTCTCGAGAATGGGAGCTTCGATTCTAAGGCCGCGGAGAGGGACGGAATAGAAACGATACTCGACAGAGGCTATTCTGCTCCCGTTTACCACAACGCTTCAATGAATGAGCTTATAGAAAAGGTAAAGGAGCATAACTTCGTTCCCGTAGTGGACGACAGAGGCTGCTTTATCGGAATAATTCTGAGACGTGATATACTCAATTACTTGTTAAAGTTTTACAACGAGAACGACAGGGGGACCAACTGATGGCAGAGGAAATGAAAATACCTACCGCAGAAAATAACGGCAACCGAGCAAGCGCCGAGAACCGGGCGAGGCTTGCAGCCTTCGCACAGGGCGACGAGCGAGTAGCCGAGGTTGCAAAGCAGGCAAGGCTCGTAGCAGAGCAGAAGCTTGCGGCGTACGAGTACGCTCATAATTACAGAAAGAAGCTCGAGAAGGATAACGAGCGCCGTATGACTGCGGCAAAGCTTCGCCGTGAGGAGGAGCGCGCAGCCCAGGCGGAGCGCGAGCGCGAGGAAGAAGAAAGACGCATCTCCGAGGCACTCGCCGAGGAAAGGCTTGATGCAGAGAGAAGAAACGAGAGAGTATCCCTTCTCCTTGAGGAGCTTAATAAAGCAAATGAGGCTGCCGCCGCCGAGCAGGAGCCTGCCCCTGCCACGCCCGAAGTTCCCGAAGCGGAGAGCGTGCCCGAAGAAATCCCCGAGGCAGACGAGGCACAGACGGCAGAGGAGCCCGATGCCGAACAGATTGCCTCTGATGACGACGATACGGTTATCGCTGTAAGCGACGAGGACGACGGAATGGAGATATCCGTCGGCGAGGAGGAAGAGCCCGAGGAAGATGACGGCGAATCAGACGAGCCGAGCGTTAAAATAACGAGCTCCGACGACGAGGATTTCGAGCTCGAGCTTGACGATATCGACGAGCTTTGCCGCGAGGTGCCCGACGAGGACGTCGTTGCATTCGACGATGCGGATTCTCTCGTTAAGAAGATAATGCCCGAGGAGCCCGAGAAGAAAGAGGAAAAGGCGAAGACCGCGCCAAAGCCTCAGTCGGTAGCACAGAGCGCCGAGAAGAAGCCCGAAAAGAAGGTTGAGCCCAAAGCGGTAGCCGAGCCTGCACCCGTTGCCGAGCCTGCACCCGTAGCAGCAGAGCCCGTGGCGGCACCCGTACCGAAGCCCGAGAAGCCTCGCGAGATTGAGAAAACACGCGAGCTCGTTGAGGTTGCACCTCACGACGTAGAGGACGATATAGTTGCTCTTATAAAGAGAGAGGGCAAGACGGTTACGGATAAGTCGGCCTTCAAGAAGTACATAAAGAGAAGCCGCCGTGCAATAAAGATGTTCCTTGACGAGATAAAGAAGCTCGAAAAGGAGCTGGTTGCAACCACCGACGACGCGCTTATATCCGAGATTACCGTCGGGGTTATCTCAAGATGTGCGAGCATACTCGAGATAAGATGCGATAACGTTTCGGTTGCTTCAAGACTTGAACTTAAAAAGGATGCAGAGCTTCTTGCAGAGGAGCTTTACTCGGATATCGAGAGATACAACGCAAAGGCGGCGATGTTCGCCTCTCTTACCGGCGAGCAGCTTACCCGTGTATCCGCGTTCCTGCCCGAGCGTCTTGTTAACCGTACGGGCAAGGCGGTAATACCTAAGCTTTCCTACTCCGAAAAATACATAGAGGTAGAGCTCGACGAGCGCGGTGCTCCCGTTCTCTCAAGCGACGGTGTTGCGACGGTTATCGTCTCTGCTCCGTTTACCGCAGCCTCGGTTATCGGCGACATTTACGCCGCAGAGCAGGACAAGTGCGCGAGCTACCTTAAGAAGGCTGAGCGCGCGGAAAAGCGCTTCGATGCAGAGGCTTCCTCTCTCGACCGCGAGCTGCGCAGAAACGCTGCCGCGTGGGCAGAAAATCAGTCCAAGGAGCGTGCCGCTTCTGAAAAGCGTGAAAAGGCTATACGCGAGATAACCCTTAAGTACGCAAACAACCCGTCCAAGAAGAACAAATATACCGCGAAGCTCGATGCGATAAACTCCGGGTATGAAAGAGCTATACTTAAGCTCAGAAAAGAGCGCGAGGACGTAGACTACGCCGCTGTGGAAAGAGATATGACGGCAACCCTCTTTGCAATAGAGCGCGAGAGAACGCTCCTTAAGCTGACTCTCGTTGCAGGACTTCGCCGTGCGGCGAAATCAAAGCAGCTTGCGTCTATTAAGTCTGAGCTCGTAAAGCAGCTCGGCGTGTATAACTCCTTTGCAGAGCGCGCGGCGGTGACGCTTGATACACCTATTACTCAGCATTCGAGCGTGCTTGCAGACGAGGCGGCGGAAAAGAGTAAGCAGGCAGTCCTTCCGAAGATAGCGAAAAGACGAGAGCTTATCGAGACCGTAGGCGAGAGCTCGAGAATAATAGGCGACAGAATAAAGAGCAAAAGCGACGGAGCAATTCCTGCCCGTCACACTCTTGCAAACGGAAATATATTCGATAAGGATAAGACGCTCGAGGAGAGAGCACTTCTTCGCGAGGGCGTAATGCTTGAGGTTCTTCACAAGGCAAGTGAGGGTGTAAGCGGAAAGCGCTCCTACAAGAAGTACCTTAAGATTTCTAAGAAGACCGATAAGCGCTTAAGACGCGGTCTTCGTCAGACCAAAAAGGCTATGTTCCGCGCGCTTGAGAAGGACGGAGTTGTAGCATCGCTCGTTGAAACTCTCCGTATTCAGAGTAAGCTCGTTGAGCTGAGAAGACTCGACCTTACCACCGCACTTAAAAGACGTGCGCGCACAGGTAAGCCTGAGGATAGGCTCTACTTTGCAATTGAGGAGTACAACAAGAGAGCTCTCGATTACGAGCATATCTCGGGCGTAAAGCTTACGAGAAGCTCGCTCTTCCTTCCCGAGGAGATAGTTGCAGGTACTGCGAAATCCGATATTCCCACCCTTTCTTACAAGGAAACCTATTTTGAGGTATATCCTAAGAATAACCAGGGTGCGAAAAACAATATTGCGCCTGCAACCAGACGCCCCGACGCTTATATTCCCGTAGACTATAAGTACAGAAGAATAACCGAGAACAAAACCGTTGAGGTTACCGAGATAGCGCCCCCCGTCAACGCAGAGGAGCGCCTCGACAAGATGGTGGCAGATACTCGCAGAGAGCTGCGCAGAACCAATTGGCAGACTATGCTTGCGTTTATGCACCTCGCGAGAAGACTTAGAAAGATAGTAAGACGCAAAAAGCGCATTATGAAAAAGTCGAAGCGCTTTGACAAGCGACTTCTGAAGCTTAACAGAAAATACGATACCGCACTCTTTAAGCTCGAGAGCCTCGTTCCCGAAGAGCGCAGAGAGGGCCCGACCTACAAGGAGAAGCTCGGAAAGCTTTCCGCAAAATACGAGGCAAGGCTCCTCAAGCTCAGATACCGCAGAGCACAGCACGCCATAGAGAGACGCACTATGAAGCTTTCCGCAGAGGAGCTCTCCGTTCGCAGAGAGAAGGTTTCGGTGTGCGAGCGCAGGCTGTCTAACATACGCGCGTATGGCAGACCCGGTCCCATAGGACACGCAAAGGCGGAGCTTGCCACGGCTATAAGAGAGTACAACGCTCACGCAAAGGTCTTCTCGGGTATAATAGGCGAGCCTATCGTCGAGATAAGCCCCAGCATAACCGAGGACATTCTCAGATCCGGCAAGGTATATAAGCTTCCCAAGATGATTATGTGCCGCGAGATAGTTGAGAGCTACGGCAAAAATACGAGAATAATAGGCGATAAATACAGATACGGTATGCCGATTGCGATTAACGCGCAGGGTCTTGCCGTAATGACGGGCACAAGCTTCCTCGTTCCCGGTATGGGCTCTCCCTACATCGGTCTTCGCTCCGACGGTCAGCCGATAGTCGGTATTACCGATACGGGTCTTCCTTATGCAGGCGCACCCGACAGAGCTCTCACAGCAAGAGCGAGAATCAATCCTACCTCGGCTATAAAGGAGCCTATGCTCGCTTATATGAATTCCGAGGACCTCGAGGATAACGAGAAGATTATAAGCTCCGAGATGGAGTCTGCCGTTTCGGGCGAGATTGACGAGCTCGACAGATTTATCGGCGGTGCGGTCAAGGCTAAGAGTATGGCGGTGACCGACTGGCGCGAGTACAGAAGATACATAAGACGTAGCCGCAGAATACGCAGAGCGCTCCTTGGTATTGCAAAGGAAAACCGCGTTGCCATCAGAAAGGGTATCCGCTATCTTGCAGGACTTGAAAGAAGTGCCGACGCGCTTATGAATTCTAAGAAGGCTTCTCTTATAAAGTCGAAGCTCGAGGCGGCGATGGCCGAGGTAGAAACTCACGAGAAGAATAAGGAAAAGATGCTCGGCGAGCTCAGAGCTATGCGCGGCTTCAAGAGCAGAAAAGAAAGACGCGCTATCGAGAACAGACTCGACGTGCTCGAGTATATGCTTGAGGACAGCGTGAAGGAGTATCAGGCATGTAAGCGCCGTATGGATTCTCTTCTCGACGATAAAAACGTCATTGACGCTGCAATCGAGAGAGCGGAGAGCGTTCTTTCGGGACTTTACTTAAGACTTCTTTCGACCAAGGGAAGACTCGTTGAGCTTGGCTCTATGGATCTTTACGCCGCGTCGAAGATAGAGATAAGCGGAATGCGCAGACTCACGCTTGCCTTCGGCATAGTGGGCGCTAACCCCAAGAGGAAAATGCAAAACCGTCTGTTCGAGCTTATCGACGATTACAACGATTATATCCTTGAGGATAAATACTGCCGCGACTTCAGCGCTATATCGGTGATGCTTCCCGATACGATAGCCGAGAGGTCCGAGGCAGAGGAAATTCCCGACATTATCTTCCGCGAGAGATTCAGAGAGTCTGACGACGCCTCGGGCGGCGAGAAGGTGACCAAGGTTAACCGTCCCACTATCCGCGCGCGCGCACCTCGCGGCGAGGGCATCTTTACGAGCGGCGACTTCAGGCACTATATGAGAGCCTGCACTCGTGTTATCAAGGAAATCGAGTCGAAGAAGCGCGGCGTAGAAGCAGAAATGCGCCGTCTTCAGGATAGACTCGACGACATTCGCAGAAGTAAGCTGCGTGCAGGCGCGAGATACCAGAAAGCGATAGAAAGAATATCGAGAAAAACCTCGGGAGTAGCCGACTATCAGAGAAAAATGAGACGCCGTCTCAACAGATACCGCCGCCGTATGCACCTTCTCGACAAGCGCGAGCGTACGCCTAAGATAAGCGTTAAGAGATGGGTTAAGCATTATCACGGCTATAACGACAAGGGACTTATTTACGGTCTTGAGGGCAGAATAAGAGGCTGTGCAGTTGCAATGCTTTCTCTTGAGCGAGAGAGACTTATGCTCTCGGCGAATATGATGCTCGATATGTTGAAATCCACGTCGAAGCACGCTTTGGATTTCCGCGCCGAGGCAAAGCGCGAGCTCGTTTCCGCTATGGTTAAGTATAACAGAGCCGCAGAGGAGTGCTCGGGCAGAATAAACGAGCCCGTCTCGAAGATTAACGCAAATCTTCCTGCAATGATAACCAAGCACGGAGAGGTGCCCGAAATTCCCGAGGTGGTTTGCGCTACTGCGCTTTGTGAGGCGGTAGGCGAGAGACGCCGCGAGGTAATTTAAGTCACTTAAGGAGACGGCACCGTGCCGTCTCCGCTCCCAAACGAACGGTCGGCGTGAAGCCTTATTACGCCCCGAATTTCGTCAGGTGCATTTCACGCCCCGAATTTCACTATTCGGATATTTGACTTTGCTCGGCGTAAAGCGATACAGAAAATCTATCAGCGCTTTACGCGGTCGCCTGAGGCGACAGAATGGAGATAAAATGAAGCACGATAAATATAAAACGCAATTTGCAGAGATGCGCGATGCTTCGGCAGAGCTTTCCGAGCCCGTCGCTCAGAAGCTCGATAAGCGTGCGCTTTCAAAGCAGCTTTCACTTTCAGCAGAGAGGGTTGCGAAGCAGGAAAAGCAGCTTGAGCTTCTCGTAAAGCGCAAGAGTGCAGAGCCCGAAAAGCCAGAGCTCATTATAGAGTGTCTTTCGGAGGAGAAAAGGATAATAGACGCCCTTACCGGCGACCTCGTTCTCTCCGTAAGCTCCGATAATATGTTCGTGGCAAAGCAGGTGAAGGGAAAAATGCTTCCTCACCTTAAGCGCTACAACGCATTCGTTGCGGAATATAAGCAGAAAACCGGAGCCTCTCTTACCGAGGCACCCTACACCATACCCGACGATATAATAGGAGGCCGCGACTACGCCGTGCTTCCCGTCCTCAGCTATTCGAGGGATACTATCGGAGAGGCGGAGGAGTCTGAGGTAAACGTAATAAGCTCCAAGGACTTCTATAAGTACGCATCGAAAAGCGACAGGAGCAACGCGCCCCTTGTTGCAAAATACAACGAGATTGTAGATAAAAAGAAAAATGCGCACGGCAAGGAAAGAGTTATACTTATCCTTGATGCGCTCGCTGTTAAAAAGCAGCTCATAGAGAATGAAACCGAGGTGGTTATAGCTGCCTCGAGGTCAACCTCTCCTCGCGATTTGCGAGAGGCAAAGAAGATACTCGCAGGTGACGTGAAGGACTATAACGCTCTTGCCGAGGAGTATCACTCCGTAACCGGCAACAAGCTTACCCTCGCCTCCGAGACCCTTCCCGAGGACGCGGCATCGGGCAAGGAAATCAAAAAGCTTCCCACTATAACGTATACGGTTAAGGACCCGACCTTGAACGGAAAAGAGGACGAAAACTACCGTAATGCAAACAAGAATGTGCAAAACGCTGCAAGAAACGAGAAAAAGCTCGTAGATAACAGCCTTGAAAACAAGATATCCGAGCAGGCTAACAAGGACGTTCTCGTTATCACGGGACGCGCCGATTTCAGAGTAAGCATGCTCGAGACCGAGAGAGATATGGCAGAGTACCGCTTCGGTGCGTCGCCCCGTCCCACCAAGAGAAGACGCAAGGCGATAGGTGCCGAGATTGCCCGTATCAAGCAGTGGCACAAGCAGGCGGTAAGACTCGAGGAGGCGGATAACAAGCGCTATTACGAGGTTGTTAAAACCGACCCGTACGAGGCAAAGCTCGGAAAGAAGAATGCCGACAGAGACAAGCTTGCCAGCCTTCGCACGAGAATAATCACTCTGCTTAACGCCCGTGACGAGGTGAACAGCGAGCTCGTTGCCATCTATACAGGCAAGGAAGTGAGCGATACCGGTGTTAGCGTAAATCAGGCGTGGCGCAGGGTCAAGCTTGCCGCAGCCGACAAGGTTATCGCAAGGGACAGAAGAATCGCGAGAAAGGTTGATAAGCTTCCTGCGACCCCTGCCGAGAAAAAGAGAATTTACGCTGCGATGAACCGCAAGCTTGACGCAGAGTCGAACATCGCTCTTGCACAGTACCGTCTCAAGAAGGAAAAGCTTTCGAGACAGGAGGCGAAGGAATTGCGCGCCGACATCGAAAGACAGAAGAAAATCAGCCGCCAGACTGCAAGCGACGTCAACTGGATGTGCGAGAGAATCGAGCGCAGACACGGCAGAAGGGGCTCGGCATCGGGCTGGATAATCGGATTACTTTTCATTCTCTTGCTCGTCGGAGGTGCGGTGGCAACCTTCCTCTGGCTTTTCGGCAAGGATATTCTCGCTGCGTTTGGCTTGACGTGATTTAGGAGGTAGTTATGGCTAAAGACAGAAACAGAAAAAGAAGCACTCGCCTTGAGGATACTAAGGCTGTTATCGGACGCGGCACCAGAGCCGAGGAGCTCGAGTGGGACAGAGAGAATATCAAGGCTGAGCTTGAGAAGCTTATGAAGAAGTATGCAAAGCTCTCGGGCAAGCCCGAGCTCGCCGCGCGTAAGCATAAGATTGGCAAGGCGCCCAACGATTACAGGCTTGATTAATAGCGGAAATTTATCCGCGCGCTAAAAATATTTTGAAAAAGTATTGATTTTTTCAAAATATATGCTATAATAAGTATAGTATGAATATTATGATGAGAAGGAGTGACCGAAAGGCCACTCCTCTTTGTTGAGTAAGAGAAGAAGGCGTGGCGGTCCGCGAGGGAGTCAGCCTCTTATAAACAGCGAGGATTTGATTATGAAAAAAAGCGTAAAGGAAACGGTAAGAGAGGCGATAGCACCCACGGTCGAGGAGCTTGGATATTCTATATGGGATATCACCTTTTCGAAGATAGGTGCGGATTACCATCTGGAGATTACAATTGATTCCGAAAACGGAATAGGCATTGAGGACTGTGAGAAGGTGCACAGAGCGATAGACCCGATACTCGACGAGTGCGACCCCATCGAGGGCTTTTACTACCTCGAGGTATCCTCTCCCGGAGTTGAGAGGGAGCTCAAGAGTGAGGCGCATATCCTTGCCTCGGTAGGAGAAAGGGTAGAGGCTAAATTCTTTACCGCGCGCGACGGCAGAAAGAGCGTTATCGGAGAGCTCGCAGGGCTCGTCGGTACGGACGTCGTAATACGCGCAGAGGGCACGGAGCTTTCTATTCCCAAGGCGGAGATAGCAAAGCTTACCACGCTCTATTTTGACGGGGAAGAAGACTGATTCCCTACATTATCATTAAGAAAATAAAAAATAAAATATAAAGGACAAAAAGAAAGGACCGTAAATTTTACGGGGTACAAAGGAAAAATGAACGCAGATTTCTTCACCGCCCTTGACCTTCTTGAGAAGGAAAACGGCATTGACAAGGAGTATATGATAGCTCAGGTAGAGCTTGCACTCGCAAACGCCTGCCGCAAGGAAAAGGGCGCGAGCACGGTTATCAGGGTACAGCTTGACCCTAACAAAAAGGATATGAGAGTTTTCCAGCAGAGAACGGTAGTTCCCGACGGAGAGGTTACCGACGACAAGTGCGAGATTTCTCTTTCCGAGGCAAAGGCGCTCAGCCGTCGTCACAAGCTTGGCGGCGTGGTTGAGACCGAGCTTAAGACCAAGGACTTCAGACGTCTCTCCGCACAGGCAGGAAAGCAGATGATAATTCAGGCTATCCGTACCGCAGAGCGCGAAAGACAGACCAGAGAGTACGAGGAGAAGCGCGAGGAGATTATCACCGCAATAGTAGATAAGATAGACACCGCAAACGGCAACCTTATCCTCGATACCGGCACAGGCTACGCTACTCTCCTTAAGGACGAGCAGATTCCCGGCGAGTACTACGAGGTAGGCGACAGAATAAAGGTCTTCGTCTCCGAGGTAAAGAGCGGAGAGACCCGCGGTCCTATCGTAACGCTCTCGAGAGTTCACCCGAGCTTTGTAAAGAGACTCTTCGAGCTCGAGGTTCCGGAAATTGCAGAGGGAACCATACTTATCAAGGGTATTGCCCGTGAGGCAGGAAGCAGAACCAAGATTGCGGTCGAGTCGCGCGACGAGAACGTAGAGGCGGAAGGCTCTTGCATAGGTAAGAACGGAATGAGAATAAACGCTATTCTCTCCGAGCTTTCGGGCGAGAAGATAGACATAATCAAGTACAGCGACAGCATAACCGAGTACGTGGCAGAGGCTCTCTCGCCTGCGAAGGTTCTCGACGTTTATCTTGAGGACGAGCGCACCTGCCGTGTAACGGTTGCTCCCGAGCAGCTTTCGCTTGCTATCGGTAAGGAAGGACAGAACGCAAAGCTCGTTGCCCGTCTTACCGGCTGTAAAATCGATATAAAGGCGTAAGATAAGCCACGGTGTGGCTGAAAGGAGACGGCATGGCGGAAAAGAAGATACCGACCAGAAGATGCGTGGGGTGCGGAGAGCACCTTCCAAAAAATACTCTGATAAGGGTACTGCGTACACCCGAGGGGGAGATAGTCCTCGACCTTACGGGTAAGAAATCGGGAAGGGGAGCGTACATTTGCAAGAGCACTGCCTGCCTTAACAAGGCAAGGAAGGCAAGAAGGCTCGAGAGCTCTCTTGAATGCAGTATTCCCGACGAGGTCTTCGAGGGCCTTGCCAAGGAGCTCGCCGTTGGAAGCTAAGGAAAATACGCGCCTTATCGGAATGCTCGGCTTTGCTATGAGGGCGGGCAAGGTCGTAATAGGAACCGACCTCGTGTGCCGTCAGATTGCCTCGAGAGGGGCGCGACTTGTGCTCGTTTCGTCTTCGGCATCCGATAATACGAAAAAGAAGATACTTAATAAAGCCGGGTTTTACAGCGTGCGCGCCATAGTTTGCGATATAGAGCCCGAACGGCTCGGCGCACTTCTCGGAAAGCTTTACGCTCCGAGTGCGGTAGCAATATGCGATGCGCATTTCGCAGAAGAAATAGCGAAGGCTCACGACGCCGGTGAGCAATCATTACAAAGAAAGGACGTTTCCAAGTAAAGGAAACGGGTGATTCCTATGCCTCAATTATCCATAAAAATAACACAGTTGACCAAGGATTTTGCGATGAAATCCAAGGACGTGCTCGACACATTCAAGGCTCTCGGCATAGATAAAAAGTCCGGAGCATCTGCCGATACAGACGAGTTCGAGCTCTTCCTTGACCACCTTACTAAGCTTAACCAGATAAAGGATATGGAAGCTTACAGAAGCGGAAAGGTAAAGATAAATACGGTTAAGGAGAAAAAGGTGGCACCTAAGCCTGAGGAGAAGCCTGCTCCCGTAGCGGCGAAGCCCGAGGCAAAGCCCACTCCCGTAGCACCTAAGCCCGAGGCAAAGCCTGCTCCCGTAGCAGCAAAGCCCGAGGCAAAGCCTGCTGCACCCGAGCGCAGACCTTTCGACAGACCCGTCGATAGAAGACCTCAGGAAAGACCCGGTGGCGCTCCTTCGAGAGACGGCGACAGAAGATATAATAAATACAGCGCCGCACCGCAGATAGACCCCTTCGCAAAGAAGAGAGAGAATATGAACAAGGCGGCGCAGGGACAGAGACCCCTCGGCTATCAGGCACCGAAGAAGCCCGAGACTCCCGCGGCAGCACCTGCTCCCACACCCGTTCAGGTGAAGAAGCCCGTCGAGCCTCAGCAGCTTCCTGCACAGAAGCAGCAGATGGAGAAGCGCGAGAAGCTCGAGCAGCAGAAGGCGGCAGCTCCCGTGCAGCAGCCGAAGCCGAAGAAGGAAGAAAAGCGCGCACAGAAGCAGCAGTTCAAGACCATCACCCCGAGCGTCGACCGTTCGAACGTAAAGGGCGGAGTAAATATCGGTGCGGAGTTTGCAAGCACCTCTGCGCAGAAGACCAGACTTGTCGATATGCGTACCTCGGACGTCGACCTTTCCAAGTACGACGACAGATATAACGAGCAGTATTACGCAATTCTCAACGGAACCGACAATAAGAGCTCTAAGCAGAAGCTTAAGAAGCAGGATAACAAGGGTCAGAACCAGAAGAGCGCGAAGGATAAGGAAAGAGCTGCTCAGGAGAAGATTAAGAGACTCGAGGCGGAAAGAGCGAGAAACAAGCAGCTCGAGATAACCGTTCCCGACGAGATAACCGTAACCGAGCTTGCATCCCGTCTTAAGAAAACTGCGGCTGACGTTATCAAGAAGCTTATGTTTATGGGCGAAATGAAGGGACTTAACGATACCGTCGATTACGCTACCGCAGAGATAATCGCAGACGAGTTCGGCGCAAAGGTAACGCGCGAGGTTGTAGTTACCATCGAGGAGAAGCTCTTTACCGAGGCTGAGGATAAGGAAGAGGATCTTCTCGAGAGAGCTCCCGTCGTTTGCGTTATGGGTCACGTTGACCACGGTAAGACCTCTATACTCGACGCTATAAGACACACCAACGTAACTCGCGGCGAGGCAGGCGGTATTACGCAGGCTATCGGTGCTTACAGAGTTAAGATAAACGACAAGGATATTACCTTCCTTGATACCCCCGGACACGAGGCGTTCACCGCAATGCGTATGAGAGGTGCAAAGTCTACCGATATTGCAATCCTCGTAGTTGCCGCAGACGACGGCGTTATGCCCCAGACCGTAGAGGCTATTAACCACGCAAAGGCTGCAGGCATAGACATTATAGTTGCTATAAACAAGATGGATAAGCCCACCGCTAACCCCGACAACGTGCTTAACCAGCTTACCCAGTACGAGCTCGTTCCCGAGGCTTGGGGCGGTGACGTAATCTGCGTTCCCGTTTCTGCGCACACGGGTATGGGTATTGACGACCTTCTCGAGAGCGTGCTTCTCGTTGCAGAGGTTAAGGAGCTTAAGGCTAATCCCAAGCGCCGCGCGGCAGGTATCGTAATAGAGTCGAAGCTCGATAAGGGCAGAGGCCCCGTTGCTACCGTGCTCGTTCAGAACGGTACTCTCCATCAGGGAGACTACGTTATAGTAGGAACCGCGGTAGGCCGCGTTCGTGCAATGGTTGACGATAAGGGCAAGAACGTAAAGGTTGCAGGTCCTTCCGTTCCCGTTGAGATTATCGGTCTTGACGACGTTCCTCAGGCAGGCGACGAGCTTAACGCAGTTGAGGACGAGAGAATGGCAAAGAGCCTTGCCGACCAGAGAAGAGAGAAGCAGCGTCAGGAAATCCTTGCGGCGAACTCGAGAGTTAACCTCGACGAGCTCTTCGGTCAGATTTCCGCAGGCGTCAAGACTCTTAACGTCGTCGTTAAGGCAGACGTTGCAGGCTCTGTTGAGGCTGTAAAGGCATCGCTCCTTAAGCTTTCGGGCGAGGAGGTAAAGGTTGCCGTTATTCACTCCGCAGTCGGCGGTATTACCGAGTCCGACGTTATGCTTGCTACCGCGTCTAACGCTATTATCGTAGGCTTTAACGTAAGACCCGACAAGAACGCTCTTGACTCTGCCGAGAGAAACAAGGTTGACATCAGAACTCACAGAATCATCTACGAAATTATCGACGAGATAGAGGCCGCTATGAAGGGTATGCTCGCGCCTACCTACAAGGAGGTTCTCCTCGGTCACGCAGAGGTGCGCCAGACCATCAAGGTTCCCGGCGTCGGCATCATTGCAGGCTGCTATATTCAGGACGGTAAGATAATCAGGTCGGCACAGATAAGAATAGTCCGTGACGGTATAGTTATCTTCGAGGACAAGATTTCCTCGCTCCGCCGCTTCAAGGATGACGTCAAAGAGGTTGCCGAGGGCTACGAGTGCGGTGTCGGAATTGAAAAGTTCAACGACATTCGCGAGGGCGACACTCTCGAGGCGTTCATTATGGAAGAGGTTAAACCTGTTTAAAAAGTAAATAAAACTTGTCAAAATTGCGACAAAAATCCCCTGCGGAAGCTTCCGCAGGGGATTTCTATATATAAAAATATTAGCGTTATTTCGGCATACGCCTACATATAGGTCTGAACTCGCACCGGTCGCAGCGCTCTGCCTCGTAGCCGTCTTTTAGAGGAGTGGGGGAAATGCTTCCGCCGCGTATTCCCTCTGCTGCGCGCATTACCGAGTCCTCGACGGTCTTCATTACCTCCGAGAGGCTTTCCTCGGTGTAGAGAAGGTCTCGCTTCGTTTCCGAGATAACGTCGGGCTTTTTCTCTGTGCCGAGGGGAGTGTATTTTATCTTCATAGCCTCAAGCGAGCGTGCATCGTCGAGCACCATTCCCTCGCGCGTCTGCGCGTTCATAAAGGCCGCAAGTGCCTCTTTATCGTTCGGGGTGTTGATTTTTACGTCCTTCACCGAGGTCTTTACGTAGATTACGCCTGCCGGTATGACGCGCCCCGTCTCTCCGAGCTCGAGCGCCTTACGGAAGTTTTCGTTTTCGCTCTCGAGAATCGAGCGCAGGTAGAGGAACATCTGCAAATTCTTTCCCTCGGCAAGGTCCTCGGGCGAGAATTCCTTTCTTCCCGTTTTATAGTCCACCACGCGCACATACACGCCGTCACCGTGCTTGTAGGTGTCCACTCGGTCGATAATTCCGTAGACGTAGACCTTTTTTCCATCCTCGGAGTCGAAGACGACGGGGTCGGGAACCTCCTCCTTCGAGGGCGAAATCGCAAGCTCGAAGAAGCGCGGCTCAAAGAGGGATTCGGAAAACTCACGCACAAGTCCGTCCACGACCGCCGACGCCGCACGGCGCAGCTTTTCTATCTTCAGGCGCACGCGCATAGAGGCGTTATCCATGCTCTCGGAGATTTCTCCGAGGTACTGCTCTGCTGAGCGGTCGGTGAGGGCTATTCTTTCATCGCCCGTAAGGTCTGCCGCCCTCTTTCCTTCCTTGTGCAAATATCTGAAGAAGTTTTCGAGCACCGCGTGCACGAATACTCCGATATTAGATGCGTCAAACTCGGCGCGCACCTCTCTTGAAAGATTGACCGTAAAGCGGCAGAAGTAGGCAAACGGACAACCGTAGTAGGAGTCTATGCGCGACTGCGTAAGCGCAAGGGGACGGTCGCCGTAGGCGCTTTTGTAGCCGTCTCCGAGTGTCATCTCGTCGTTTGAGATTTTTGAGCGCGACACGCTCAGTGCCTTTTCGTAGCCCGAGAGCAGGAGCGCTCTTTCCACCGCTTCCTTGTCGCCGGAAAGCTCTGCGTCCGTCAAGGCGAGCGCGTCCTCGTGGGAATAAATCCGCGCCGCAAGAGGCAGAGAGGATATTCTGACCGGGCTCACCGCACCGCGCGTGAGTCTTGTGACGGTGTCTATTACGTCTGCGCGCGGAGTTGCCTTCTGCTTCGTATCTCTTAGGGAGTAGGAGAGAGTGACGCTCTCGCTTGCGTATGCAAATGAGCGAGAGAAGATATACAGCTCTCGTGCACTCTTTATTTCAAGCTCGGGAGAGAGCGCAAGACCGAGCGCAGATAGGCGCAGCTTGTCCTTTTCGGCAAAGTAGGAGCTCTCCGAAACCGCCCCGGGGAATCGGCCTGCGTTTACGCCGAGAAGATAGATATGCTTTTTTTCTCTCAAACGGAGCATATCGGCAGAGCCCACGGTTACTGCGTCGAGGTAGCTCGGTATCTTTGATAGGTCGTAGCTTGAGAATATGATTTTAAGCTGCGAGAGAAAGCCCTCGCCGTCGGTAGGAATATCTCCGGAAACCTCGACCAGCGCGTCGAGCGCGTCGCAGACCAGCCCCCAGATTCTTGCGCTCTCACGCGCAAGCTCGTCCTCACCGAAAAGAGCGAGCGCTTCGGCTCTTTCCGAAAGTCGCTTCTCGCATTCGAGTGCGAGGAGGTGTCCTATAAGCGCCTCGGCGTGCTCCTTTACGGTAGAAGCCGAGCGCACCGCACGGGCGAAAGAAAGTAGGGGAGAGAGCAGCTTTTTCTTTGCCGAATTTATACGGCGAAGCTTTTCGTCGGCATCGCTCGAGCGCGCCGTGGTATAGCCCTTCGGATTCATACTCCACACCTCGTCCGAGGCGAGAGCCTTCCCCGAAAGAGACCAGGTGTTTACGTACTCCTCGAGCTCGTCGCACTCCTCGCGCGATATGCCGACAAGGCCGCACTTCGCGTAGGTTATAACGTCCTCGCGCGCATAATTTCCGAGTATTGCGCCGTAGGCGTTGTATATAAGCTTTATTAGCTCAAAGGAGCTTATCTCTCTTTTTCTTGAGAAGAAGGCGCGAATGCCGTCCTTTTCAAGCGCCGTGTCGAGAAGGCCGGCGTATGAGTCGGCATCTCTTGCAATTATAGCAAAGTCGCGATATCTTGCGCCTGCCATAATTCTGCGCTTTATATCCGCGGTTACAAAGGAGCATTCCTCGTATGGCGTAGATGCTTCGAAAATTCGCAGCTCGTCGGATTTTTGTAAAGTTATATTGTCAAATTCACCCGATTTTGTCCAAAGAAGGTCGCAAATCTCGCGCAGAGCTCCGTGCTCGGTAGGCATAGACGAGTCCTCTCGCGTAAGCTTCACCTCGCCGCCGTGCCTTCTTGCGGCGTTCTTTAAGCGCCGTTCGGTGTCGCGTATCTCGGTGTATGGAAACTCATCTCTGTGCAGGTGAGAAATAGTGAGCAGAACGGTTATACCGTCGGAATGTGAAAGCTCGGATATAAGATTGTACTGCTGCTCGGTGAATGAGGTAAATCCCTCAATAAAAAACTCGGTACTCTCAAGAAATGCGCGGTTTTTTGAAATCCTCCGAGTACATTCCGCGAGCGCGCCGCCCGCATCGGAATAGGTCTTCGTGAGAAGACTTTTATAAAGGGCGAGTATTTTTTCAAGGTCGGAAATTTTATCAAAGAGGCGCTTGTCTTCCCTTATGCCCTCGTCGTCCAGTGCAAGAGAAAGCTCCTCTCTGCCGACCGCTGCCGCCTCGAGCTCTCCTATCGCGCCGAGCGCTCGCTCGACGAGTCCTGCGCTTATTTCTTTTTTGCCCTCGGTCATCGAGAGGAGGGGGGATAGCTCGGTGAGCGTGCGCCACATAATGAGTGCGCGCTTTCCCTTGTCGCAGTATTTGCCGGTAAGACCGCCGAGGGTACGGAATACCGTGTCGGAAAATCTTGAAAAGTTCGTTACCTCAAAAGAAAGAGGTGCGCTCGGGGGAAGAAGTGCCGCCATCTCCCTCTCGGCGAGGACGGTCTGTTGCTCGGGCACTATAAGATATACTCTTTTCCCACGGGCAACCGAGCTTTTTATACGCTCGGTCAGAACGGCGTGCGCGTTACTGTAAAAGGAGCCCTTGATTATTTCAAGCATTTCCATCACCACCCACGAGATATTTTTCGTCTACCTTATACCCTTGGCCGCGAGAGGCGATTATGATTTTTTCTCCGAGGCACTCGAGCTTTTCGCGCAGGTAGTGCACGTATACGTTGAGAACTCCGCCGTCGGCGGCCTCGCCCCACACGCTATGCAAAAGCTCCTCTCTCGGAACGAACCCACCTCTTTTTATGAGCAGAGAGAGCAGGGAATATTCAACGTCCGTGAGGCGGATTTCTCTGTCGCGCAGGTATGCGCACTTCTCTCCGAGAGTGAGGAGTGCCGTGCTCCTTTTTTCACCCGAAACGGCTTTAAGGAGAAGCTCGGGCGTGAAGGGTATAGAGAGGTCGGAGCCTTCGAAGCGTGACATAAGTATTGCGCCGTCTTTTCTCTGTTCGGTTGTGTCAACGTCGATAAGAAGGAGCTCTGCCGCAGGCTCTGTGCCGTCGGTGCGCACGGCAACTATTCCCTCTGATAAGAGGGAGAGATATATTTTCTGAAACAAAAACGAGTCGCCAGTGTGGACGTAGACCTTTTTTGCCATTATGTGAGTCCTGCATCTTTCTAATTTATTAGAATAATTATATTACATTTTTGCGCGTTTGTCAAGTGTACGCACGAACTTTCCTCGCGTAGCAATATTTGCAATCTCTCGGGCAAATTTTGCAATTCCTCGCAGGCGCGGAATATTGTATAATTAGATAGTAAAATACTCTTTAAGGAGAAAAACTATGAACAAAGAAATGTTTTCCGAACTCTATTCCATCGGTCTTATTCCCGTAATCAAGATTGAGAACGCAGACGATGCGGTTCCGCTTGCAAAGGCTCTTATCGACGGCGGTCTTCCTGCAGCCGAGATAACCTTCAGAACCAAGTGTGCTGCAGAGGCTATCAAGAACATCACCGAGGCTTATCCCGAGATGCTCGTAGGTGCAGGCACCGTCCTTACCACCGAGCAGGTTGACGCGGCTATCGCGGCAGGCTCGAAGTTCCTCGTTTCCCCCGGCCTTAACCCCAAGGTTACAGCTTACGCTCTTTCGAAGGGCATTACTATGCTCCCCGGCTGCTCCAACCCCTCTGATATAGAGGCGGCTCTCGAGCTCGGTCTTTCCACCGTTAAGTTCTTCCCTGCAGAGGCTGCAGGCGGTCTTAAGATGCTTAAGGCTATGGCTGCTCCCTACGGTCAGCTTACCTTTATGCCCACCGGCGGTATCAGCGCAGATAACCTTCTTGATTACCTCAAGTTCAACAAGATAGTTGCTTGCGGCGGCTCGTTTATGGTTAAGGACGAGCGCGTGAAGGAGAAGAAGTGGGACGAGATTACCGCTCTTACCAGAGATGCGGTAAAGAAGATGCTCGGCTTTGAGTTCCTTCACCTCGGTATCAACAACGACAACCGCGAGGAGGCTATGCGCGGCGCGAAGCTCTTTGAGCTTATGTTCGGTATGCCCGTGCGCGAGACCAGCAAGTCTGTTTTCGCAGACCCTGCTTTCGAGTTTATGTTCAACAAGGGTCCCGGCAAGTGCGGCCACATAGCTATTCGCACCAACTTCGTTGACAGAGCTATGGCATACTTCAAGAGAATGGGCTTTGAGTTTGACGAGTCCACCCTCGCTTACGACGAGAAGACCGGTAAGCCGAAGTTCGTTTACTTCAAGGACGAAATCTGCGGCTTTGCAATCCACCTTCTCCAGAAGTAAAAATATCTGAATGCCGTTTCGGGGTGTCGCGCTCTTTGTGACACCCCGTTTTTCATTATACAAACAAAAAATCCTTCCGTGCGGAAGGATTTTTTGTCTTATTTTTCCTCTTTGAGGTCCTTGATTTTGTGTATCTCGTAAGGGGTGGTCTGGTAGACGAAGTAGTTGAGCCAGTTTGTGAAGAGAAGCGTTGCGTGAGCGCGCCAGGTTATAAGAGGCTCCTTCGTATCGTCGTCGCCGGGGAAGTAGTTCTCGGGGATTTTGGGGTTTATACCTGCGTTTTTGTCGCGCGTGTATTCCTTGTTCAGAGTCTCCCTGTCGTATTCCGAATGTCCGGTTATGAATATCTGTCTGCCACCCTTCGTGGCAACGGTGTACACTCCTGCCTTATCGGACGATGCGAGAATACGTAGCTCGGGTACCGCCTCGATTTCCTCGCGCGAAACGGTCGTGTAGCGCGAGTGCGGAACGTAGAAAACGTCGTCAAATCCGCGGAAAAGAATAGAGCGCTTGTAGTCAACGGTGTGACGGTAAACGCCCGAGAGCTTCTCGGGAAGCATATACTTCTTTATTCCGAAGTGGTAGTACAGAGCCGCCTGCGCACCCCAACAGATGTGCAGAGTGGACTGAACGTGCGTCTTCGACCACTCCATTATCTCGGTAAGCTCGGACCAGTAGTCCACTTCCTCGAATTCCATCTTCTCAACGGGTGCCCCCGTGATTATCATACCGTCGAAATATCTGTCGCGCACCTCGGAAAATTCCTTGTAAAAGGCGAGCAGGTGCTCCTCGGCGGTGTTCTTCGATTTGTGCGTGGTGGTGTGGAGAAGCTCTATCTCAACCTGAAGGGGAGTGTTGCCGAGCACACGGGATAATTGCGTCTCCGTGTCAACTTTAGTTGGCATTAAGTTAAGAATAAGTATCTTCAGAGGGCGAATGTCCTGCGTAATTGCGCGAGTTTCCGTCATCACGAAAATGTTCTCATTCTCGAGAACTCTTACTGCAGGAAGCTCGTTTGGAATTTTGATGGGCATAGCGTCGTCCTTTCGTTTTTACTTGTCGATAGAGGAGAGTGCGCGGTCAAGGTCCTCGATAAGGTCCTCTGCGCTTTCGATACCGCAGGAGTATCTGATAAGGTCGGGAGATACGCCTGCCGCGAGAAGCTCCTCGTCGTTCATCTGTCTGTGAGTTGCGCTCGCAGGGTGCAAACAGCAGGTGCGTGCATCTGCAACGTGGGTCTCTATTGCGCCGAGCTCAAGGTTCTTCATAAACTTCTCCGCTGCGCTTCTGCCACCCTTTATGCCGAAGCTTACTACGCCGCAGGAGCCGTTCGGAAGATACTTCTTGGCAAGAGAGTAATACTTGTCACCCTCGAGTCCGGGGTACTTGACCCAGCTTACGCCCGGGTGAGACTGAAGGAACTTTGCAACGGCAAGACCGTTCTCACAGTGGCGCGCCATACGGACGTGCAGGCTCTCGAGACCGAGTCCGAGAAGGAATGCCGACTGGGGAGACTGAGTGCAGCCGAAGTCACGCATAAGCTGTGCGGTAGCCTTTGTTATGTAAGCGCCGCCGAGACCGAAGCGCTCGTAGTAGTTTACGCCGTGATAGCTCTCGTCGGGGGTGCAGAGGCAATCGAATTTGCCCGACGCCGCCCAGTCAAACTTGCCCGAATCAACTATGCAGCCGCCAACCGCGCTTCCGTGGCCGTCCATATACTTGGTGGTGGAATGAGTAACGATATCCGCGCCCCACTCGAAGGGACGGCAGTTGATGGGAGTAGCAAAGGTGTTGTCGATAATGAGGGGAACGCCGGCCTCGTGAGCAACCTTGGCAAAGCGCTCGATATCAAGAACGGTGAGAGCAGGGTTTGCGATAGTCTCGCCGAAGAATGCCTTGGTGTTGGGGCGTACTGCCGCGCGAAGCTCGTCCTCGGTGGAATCGGGGGAGACGAAGGTGAAATCAATGTTCATTCTCTTCATCGTGACAGAAAACAGGTTGTACGTGCCGCCGTATATTGCGCTGGAAGCAACCACGTGGTCGCCTGCAGAGGCGATATTGAATACTGCAAAGAAGTTAGCCGCCTGACCCGACGAGGTAAGCATGGCAGCACTACCGCCCTCAAGCTCGCAGATACGCGCCGCAACGGTGTCGCAGGTGGGGTTCTGAAGACGGGAGTAGAAGTAGCCCGACGCCTCGAGGTCGAAGAGCTTACCCATAGCCTCGCTCGTACCGTACTTAAAGGTAGTGCTCTGGATAATCGGAATCTGGCGCGGCTCGCCCGAGGCGGGAGAGTAGCCGCCTTGCACGCATTTAGTTTCAATTCTTAAATTCTTCTTGTCCATTTTATTTCTCCTATACTGATAATTTTCGATAAATTCCGCGAAAAAAGAAAAAACCGCCGTCTCAAAATCAAATGAGACGAACGGCAAGCGTCCGCGGTACCACTCATATTGTGTAAAAACACCACTCAAAGGCTCGAAATAAGCCCTCGCGCCGATAACGCTGCGCCTGCGTGCCCCCTAACCGTAAGGCTCGGGAAGCCTGCTCGGGAGCCATAGAATTCCGACACCGTATTACCGCCTCTCACCAACCGCGGCTCTCTTTGAATACCCCTTCGGATTCCTCTCCGTCATTGCCATTTTCTAAATTGTAGCATAACTTTCAGTGTTTGTCAAGAGGGGGCCCCGTATTTTATAATATTTTCTATTGACAGAAAGTTTTTTCGTATGTTATAATATAGACACCGACGGGGGGCCCGTCTTTACGCAGGCTCGCGCCGTAGAACGGCGCAATGTATTTTCGGTGCATATGACTCTGCGCAAAATCTTTTTTGAGGTACATAATATGAAGAAAACAAACCTTTTGAGACTTATTTTGCTTTTTGTTCTCTCAATTTCCGTCTCTCTCGTTCTTGTCTCGTGTGACTTCGGTGACGGTGGGGAGACCTACGAAGGACCTTACACGATAACCTTTGACTCGGACGGCGGAAGCGAGGTTGACTCGGTTACGGTTGCTCGCGGAGAGCTTATCCCCGAGCCCGAGGATCCGAGAAAGCCGGGATTTTTGTTCCGCGGCTGGTATAACGGTACTATGAAGTGGAACTTCGAGAGCGAGTTTTACGGTGCAAGTAAAAATATGACTCTCGTTGCAAAGTGGGAAGCGAGCGACGAGAAGTTTATCGTCAGCTACGACTCGGCAGGCGGCAGCGTTGTCGCAACCTACGAGACCGTTCTTGCAGGTTCTACGGCAACCGAGCCTTACGAGAGACCGAAGCTTGACGGTTATCGCTTCGCAGGCTGGTATTGCGGAGAGGAGCTCTGGGATTTCAACACGCTCGTTACCGCTGACACCACGCTCGTTGCGCGCTGGATACCCAAGCTTGATAACCTCGTTTACGACCCCGAAACCACCCCCCTTCACCTCGTTTACTCTACGAGCGGTATTTCTAAGGAAAGAGATAACGCAATATACGACCTCTTTACTCATCTCTCGGGAATACTCTACACCGAGCCCACTCTTGCAAAGGACGGTGACAGAGTGCCTATCGACAATGAGATCGTGGTCGGAAGAACTATAAGAATTATTTCGAACAAGGCGTACGGAATACTCGACGCGATTGAGAGAGAAGAGGGCGAGAAGCTTTTCCTCGTTTACGTAGAGCGCTCGAGATGGGAGGAGCTCGATGTTGACGGAGAGGTTATTTACGGCTCAGAGCCCATACTTTCCGAGAACGGATATTCCGCTGCGATAGCTTACGACGCTGCCGAGGGTGACTCCGTTGCGGTAGCGGCTATAAACTACTTTATTGAAAATCTTGCAGGTGAGGAGTTCGCGCACGCTCCCGGCGTGGTATGCGTGGGCAGAATAAGCGCAGACGGTACTCTGTCGGTGACGACTTCCTCCGGCCCCTCGAAGGCTCCTGCATTGGAAGACGACCCCGAGTCGCTCAAGATAGACTTCGAATCCTCCGAGTTCGGCGGACCTCTTCCCGAGGGCATTGAGATTGCAGGCGAGGAAGGTGCCGTGCTTGATCCCAGCTCCGGTGTGCACGTATGGCAGAAGAGAAACGGCGGCAAGTATCTTCTCGTAAACACATGGGATACCTATGTTGATCCCGAGACCAAGGAATGGAACGGCTGGGGTAATTACAGACAGGGATACGCAAACACCGATGTAATTTTCAGACCGAAGAACGCTTCCGAGACGGAGAGCTACTTCGTCGTGAGCTTTGATATAAACGCTCGTGAGTTCAGAACTATGTCCGACGGAGCAGGTGATAAGAAGGCTGCATTCCTCAAGTTCTTTGACACCGAAGGAAACGAGAAGGCGCTCTTTAAGATTTGCATTACCGATACGGGTTACGTAATTATCCCCGAGGACGGCGGCTATCCCGCTTCTGTAAACCTTCGCGAAAACGTCAACTTCAGATTTGTGTACTCTATCGAGGACGGAAAGCTTTACTGCTTCTGTGACGGCGTTATGTTTGCCGCGGTTGATTACGGTACCGCAGGCGAGGCGGCATCACTCGGTTATATGAGGCTCGACTTTACGAACAGCCTTATTTCCCGTCTCGAGATAGACAATATCATAGTTGCAAATAACGTAGCTCCCGTAGAGACTCCCGAGGAAGCTCCCGAGCAAACTCCTGCGGAATAATTCTTGCGCCGAGCGAAAAAATGACGGAGAATTAGCTTTGTGCCCTTAAGGACACAAAGCATCGATATTCGCCTGCGGCGATCGATATGCACTTCGTGCTCGATATGTCCTTGCGGACTCGATATGTGCTTCGCACAAGAAGAATGCAGGCGAATATCATATCGAAGCCGACCGTAAGGGCGGTTATATCGAATTTGCCAAAGGCAAATATATCGAGCCGAGCATAGCGAGGCATATCGACGAGGCGATATAATCTGCATTTGTGCCTACAAATGCAGTGCTTGTCAAGAAAAAAGGACGAAGAATTTCAACAATTCTTCGTCCTTTTTCTATCGGTGGGTAACGTATTCTATTGAATTTAGAAAACTGTCCTTTAGAGTACGTACCCTTTCTCCGTCATTTTTTTGTTTTTGTTGTTTCAGCAATAAACCTCAAGGATAATATTGAGTTTACCCTTTTTTGTCAACGAGTCGTATCCGCGATATATAAACCTTCCCGTGCCGCGAACGCTGATAACCTCGCCCTCTTTTGGGATATACGAGGTGCTTTCTATACACCTGCCCGAGGCGAAAACGAGCTTCTTCGAAAAGAGCGTCTGCGCGTCCTCACGCGAGAGCGAATAAAGCTTTGCGATAAGTGCATCGAGCCTCTCGCCGTTTGCCTGCACTCGGCGAAGTTCGGTTTTGTAGAGCTCGCCTTCGGGGAGAGCGTCCACGATTTTCGTAGAAAGAGGGGTGTGTCTTGCCCGCGTTAAGCCGTCGGCAATAAAGTCTGCGACCTCGTCCTTGACGAAGATGTACGCTCCGCCATCGCGTAGCACGATGTCTCCGACGCACCTGCGGTCTATACCGAGACCGAGCACCGTTCCGAGAAAATCTCTGTGCGAGAGCTTCTCTGAATACGCGCCTGCGGTCGGCACCGAGTGAAGAACCTTTATGGGGAAGGGCATTTCGTAACCAAGCTCGTCGGGCGAGCCGAAGCGTATGATAACGCGCTCCGCGCCATCTGCACCGCCATAGACGGTGTAGGGAATACCGAAAATTTCACGCAAAATTTCGGAAAACGCGGATTGCTCGGCGAGCCCCAAAAAGTCGGTGAAGGTGAAGTATCCCTGGTTGTACGACTTCTTTGCGAGCTCCGCGAAACGCTTTTTTAAGAGCTCACGGTCGTCGTTCATATGGTCTTATCTACGGGGAAGAGAATCTTAAGCTGGTTGAGCTTGGACTCGTAAGCCGCACGCTTCTTCTCGGAGAGAAGACCTGCCTTTATCGCGTTTGCAATCTCTGCGTAGGGAGTGGGGGCAGACTCCTTCTTGGAATCAAGTCTTATAAGGTGGTAGCCGAACTGAGTCTTTACGGGCTCGGCGGAAATCTCGCCGACGTTCATAGCGAACACCGCGCTGTCAAACTCGGGAACCATCTGTCCTCTGCCGAACTCTCCGAGGCTGCCGCCATTCTGACCCGAGGGGCAGGAGGAGTGCGCTTTTGCTGCGTCCTCAAAGCTGATCTCGCCCCCATTTATCTTTGCGATAAGCTCGCGTGCGAGCTCCTCGGAGTCAACGAGAATGTGGCTTGCGGTAACCGACTCGCCTGCATCGAACTTGTCCTTATTCTGCTCGTAATATTCCTCAGCCTCCTTGTCGCTTACCTTAACCGAGGAGAGCGCCTTCTCGAGAGCGTAGCTCGAAAGAAGGGAATCCTTAACCTTTGCAAGCTGTGCCTTGAACTCGGGCTCGATTTCAAAAAGATTCTTCTTTGCCTCAAGAAGCAGAAGCTTGTTGCCTATAAGTTGCTCGAGAATCATTTTTCTTCCCTCGGGATTGTTGTAGCTCTGCGCTCTCGGACCGAGGTTCTGAAGAAATTCGTTTACGTCTGCCTCTGTTATCGGCGAACCGCCGACGGTTGCAAGAATTTTGCTCATTTTTGTTTTCCTACCTTTTATATATTATTATTTTTGTATTCGCTTAAAGAGTTTCCACAGTGGCGTCTATTAAGGGTTGCGAAGCCCCTTCGGGTAGTGGTTCTTTATGACCTCGCCCGAGCACTTTCCACCGCCGAGAGGCACTCCCTCGTAAAGGATAGCGGTATAGCCTGCACGTGTGCCCTCGCTTCTTGCGATTTCCTCTCCGTGCAGATATTTCTCCGTGCGCGGGTCGGCTTTTGTGAGATTTTCTCTATTCTTAAAAAGACTTCCGTAAGCCGAGAAAAGCTGGTGGTGAGGTAGGAAGTTTTTGCCCTTGATTTCACCGAGCATAACTCCTGCCATAAACACCGATCTATCGGGGATAAGCATATCATGCGGCACGAGCGCTATTCCTTCTCCCTGCTTTATAAGTCTGCCCTCGGGGCGCTCTGTGAGGTTCTCGCGAAGGAAGGCTTCGGTTAAGGCGATTTCGTCCTTTGATAGAGGTTTTGCCGCGTCTTTGTAAAGTATTCTTGACTTTTTGTCTATATTTTCGTCTCTTTTCATAAGAGCGACGAACTGTCCCTCGCCGCGCGACAGATGAGGATAGAAGCGTCTTGTCAGCTCGGTTTTCGCTCCCTCGGTCGGCAATCCTTGGCGAGTTAGTGCACACAGCTCCTCACGGGCAGAGATGAGAGAAAAGTCGGGGTGCGAGAGAAGAAAATCGCGCACGCATTCCTCGTCCTCCTCGGGGGCGTAGGTGCAGGTGGAGTAGAGAAGATATCCGCCTCTCTTGACCGTACCTTGGCAGGCGTCGAGGATTTCTCGCTGCCTTCTTGCCGAGGTGCGTATATTTTCCGTGCTCCAATCGAGCACGGCGTCGTCACATTTTCTGAACATTCCCTCGCCCGAGCAGGGGGCGTCGCAGATAACGAGGTCGAAATATGCGTCGAACATTTCTCCGAGCCTTGCCGTGTCAAGAGAGGTTACGAGCGCGTTTTTTATGCCCAGCCTCTCGAAATTTGCCACGAGCGTTTTTGCGCGCTTCGGTACAAACTCGTTTGAAAAAAGAAGCCCCTCGTCTCCGATAAGGCTCGCCGCCTGCGAGGATTTTCCACCCGGTGCGGCACAGGCGTCCAGCACGCGCCAGCCGCGTTCTATCTTCAGCGCGCCGAGCGCCGCCATAGCGCCGGGGTCCTGAACGTAATACATTCCTGCGTGGTGCTCGGGGCTCTTGCCGAGACCGGTATCTTCGCTCGGTATATAGCCGTATTCGGCGTATGAGAGGGGGGTGAGCGAAAGGGTTGTTTTTTTGAGAAAATCCTCCGAGGAAAGCATAACGCCGTAGACGCGTATTCCGCGCACGGGCGGCTCGTTAAGGGCTGCCGAAAAATTCTCGTATTCTTCTCCGAGTATTCTTTTCATTCTCTCGTTAAATTCCGACGGAAACATTTTTAGCTCTCCCTTCCTTCGTGGCTCTGCCTATTATACTACATTTATTTTGCTTTGTCAACAACCGAGGGGGAGTGTTTTTTCAAAATATTTTTTTACTCGACTTAAAATTATTGCATTTTCGCGTTTTGTATGTTAGAATAATATATAGAAATAAATTATCGGAGCTGTACGTATGCTTATAGACCTTCATCACAACAAAATAGTTGACAGTCTTATTACCGCAGGCTTTGAGAGAAGCGTCTCGGACGCTCTCGTTCCTCGGCTGGTTTCGAAGCATGGGGAGTCGCTTTTCGGAATACAGATGTACGAGGATTACATAAGCGATAAGCTTTTGCTTGACGGAGAGTGGTATTATCCTCTTACTCTTATGACCGACACGGGCGCACTTACCGAGTGGATAAGCTGGCGAGTGGATAAAAAGCACTTTGAGGACGGCGTGCCTTACGCTTACACGGGCGATATGCCGCTTGATTTTAAGATAGTCGAAAATCCGCCTGCGGCCTTCGTGGAAAAAATTACCGGCAGAGCAAGATTTGCCGAAAGCGGTCTTATAAAGGTGATACCCTCGGCAACCAGCCCTGACCCTGCGTTCCTTTCGGGAAAATGCTCGCAGACCTTCCTTGACGAGCTCGCAAGGCAGATAGGGGCGGCTATCGGGAAATTCACCTCGGTATCGGGACTTGCGGATTCTTCGATATACCTCTCTTTCGCGTTCGCACCCGGTACTTATATGGAGCACACCTCGGAGAACGTGACTTACAGAAGGCTTCTGCTTTCGGACGGCTCGTCTATGCCGAGAGACCTTTGGGTAAAGTGGACGCGCCTTGACGGCAAGGGGGCGTTTACCGTGGCAGACCACCCGTCTGCAAGAGAGATACTTTTCGAGATTGGCGAGGACGTGCCGAGAAAGATTTGCGAGAAGGAATACAGATTTTTGCTTGCCAAGGGCAAGGACGGCTATCATAAGGCCATGGGAAGAAAAAATATTACCGAGTGGCGCGAAATAATAAAGCGCGCAGTTCGGCGCGGAGAGCTTATGAAGATTGAAGACATGAACGAAATTTCCGAAGAAACCCGTGCGCTCGACGCTATGCTCGCCGAGGTTCTCGGAGTAGACCCCGAGAAGAAGTCCGAGCCCGTAGCCGAGGAAGTTGAATTTTCCGAGGTTGAGACCGACGGCGAGGACGAATTCAGCCTTGCTATGCGTTTCGTACGCGAGACGGCGCTTGCAGGCGGTGCTGAGGAGCCTGCCGCCGAGGAAGTCGGGGCAGAGGAGAGCGACGAGCTCGAGGAGTTTTATAAGGACAGCGAGGAAGAAGCTCCGTACATAGACAATTCTCACAACGACGAGGACGAGCTCCTTCTGCTTACCGAGATGGCGCGCGCGGCGCTTACCGATAATCAGCGCGAGGCCGAGGCAGAAACTCGGATATCCTTCGGCGATGAGTCGGAGGAAGAGCTCGACGAGAGCGAAGAAGTCCTTGACGAAGAAGCTCTTCCGGAAGACTTTGACGACGAAGAAACACTTGAGGATACCGAATATGTCGACACAGACGACGAGGCGTACGAGTCAGAGCCTACCGTTATTGTTCCGATAGACCCGACCGCGGAGGAATACGAGGAGGACGAGCTTCTTTCTCTTGACGGGTGCGACGAGGACGAGAGCGAAACTCTAAACGAGCAAGAGATGCTCGAGCCCGACGAGGAGGAGATTTCCGCAGAGCCCGTCGTACAAGCCCCTGCCGCAAAAGAGCCACTCTCCGACAGAGAGAGGCAGGCAGAGCTCGAGGAGCGTATACGCCGCGAGGTTGAGACAAGACTCAGACTTGAATATGAAACCGAGGCTCGCAAGAGAGCCGAGGAGGAGGCGGAGAGACTTCGCCGCGAGCAGGCAGAGCTTCGCCGAGAGATAGAAAAGATGCGCGAGGCGCAGAGAATAGCCGCCGAGGAGAGGGAAAGAGAGCTTGCCGAGCGCCGTCTCGAAGAAGAAAAGCTCCGTGCTACCATTGAACAGCAGCTGCGCTCCGAGGCTAAGGAGAAGGAAAGACTTGCAGAGGCTGCCCGTCTTGCACTTGAGGAGCAGCGCCGTCTTGAAGATGAGCGTGCGAGAGTTGAGGCTATGCGCCTTGAGGAAGAAAAGGCTGCTGAGCGCCGCCGCGAGGAGGAAAGAATAGAGGCCGAGCGCCGTGCCGAGGCAGAGCGCATACGCCGTGAGGCAGAGGAGCGTGCGGCCGCTAAGGAAGCTCACGAGCCCGAGCCCGAGACCGAGGTAATCACTCCCGAGAGCGATAAGAGATACACCTACGTATCGAAGACGGTAAGGCTCCGCTTCAGAAGGAGCGTTGACCCCAATATAACCACCCGTATTTACGAGATTATAAAGGCTACTATCGAGTATTACGGTAAGGAAAAGGTTTATCTCCGTATAAAGGCTTCCGTGCCCGATACCGAGACGGTGTGC